>DASXXM010000680.1:0-13860 GCA_036503065.1 Pseudonocardiaceae bacterium
CTCGCGCAGCCGCGCGGACAGTGCCTGCCGGCCCGGCTCACCGCCGAGTTCCGGTCGGGCACGGGTCGGGTCCACCACGTCGTAGCCGTGCGTCGAGCCGGGGACGGCGTCCAGCATCGGCGATGCGTACACCGCGCCGACCCCCAACCGGTGCAGGTAGTCGGCCAGGTCCGCGGCGGCGGCGAAATCGAATTCTGGGCGTAGCTGCAAACGGTAGGTCGAGCTGGGCACTCACGCCTCCACGGGCTCCACTCGTTCGAGAACCATCAGCGAGCGCGCGGTGACCAGCAATGGGCCACCCGCCGTAATCTCGCGCACATCGCTGTCCTTTGCTGCGGTCTCGCCGACCACCTCGCCGGTCGCGGTGTCCACGACAACCCGCCAGCCATCACCATAGTCCTGGTCGGGCAATGTCATGTCGATGTCCTCGTAATGAGCGTTGAATGCCATCAGGAACGAGTCGTCCTGCACGCGCATGCCGCGCTGGTCCAGGTCGGGAATGCCGTCGCCGTTGAGGAAGACCATTATCGCCCGGCCGAACCCGTCATTCCAGTTCTGCCCGGTCATCTTCTCGCCGGACGGGGTGAACCAGGCGATGTCGCCCAATTCGTCCTCGTGGCTGACCGGCGTGCCGTTGAAGAACCGGCGACGGCGGAACACCGGGTGTGCCTTGCGGAACCGGGTCAGCGCGGCGGTGAACTCCAGCAGCCGCCGGTCCTCCTTCGAGGCCGACCAGTCCATCCAGGACACCACGTTGTCCTGGCAGTATGCGTTGTTGTTGCCCCGCTGCGTGCGGCCGAGTTCGTCGCCGTGCAGCAGCATCGGGACGCCCTGCGACAGCAGCAGGGTGGCCAGCAGGTTACGCCGCTGGCGCGCCCGCAGCGTGTTGATCACCGGGTCCTCGGTCGGTCCCTCGACACCGCAGTTCCAGGACCGGTTGTCGTCCGCGCCGTCCTGGCCGTCCTCGCCGTTGGCCTGGTTGTGCTTGCTGTTGTAGGACACCAGGTCGCTGAGGGTGAAGCCGTCGTGCGCGGTGACGAAGTTGACCGACGCGTACGGGCGCCTGCCGTCGTGGTGGTACAGATCGGACGAACCGGTGATCCGCGACGCGAACTCGCCGAGCGTCGCGGGCTGGCCCCGCCAGAAGTCGCGCACGGTGTCCCGGAACTTGCCGTTCCACTCCGTCCACAGTGGAGGGAAGTTGCCCACCTGGTAGCCGCCGGGGCCGACGTCCCACGGCTCCGCGATCAGCTTGACCTGGCTCACCACCGGGTCCTGCTGGACCAGGTCGAAGAACGTGGCCAGCCGGTCCACGTCGTAGAACTCACGGGCGAGCGCGGCGGCCAGGTCGAAGCGGAAGCCGTCGACGTGCATCTCCGTCACCCAGTAGCGCAGCGAATCCATGATCAGCTGGAGGGTGTGCGGGCTGCGCACGTTCATCGAGTTGCCGGTGCCGGTGTAGTCCACGTAGTACCTCGGGTCGGTCTCGACCAGTCGGTAGTACGCCTCGTTGTCGATGCCGCGCATGGACAGCGTCGGCCCCAGGTGGTTGCCCTCCGCGGTGTGGTTGTAGACGACGTCGAGAATGACCTCGATGTTCGCGTCGTGCAGGGCACGCACCATGCCCTTGAACTCCTGGACCTGGCCTGCCTGCACCGAGATCGCCGAATAGGTGTCCTGCGGCGCGAAGTACCCGATCGTGTTGTATCCCCAGTAGTTACGCAGGCCGCGCTCTGCCAGGCGATGGTCGGTGACGAACTGGTGCACCGGCATCAGTTCGATGGCGGTCACGCCCAGTTCCTTCAGGTGCTCGACGATCACCGGGTGCGCCAGGCCCGCGTAGGTGCCGCGCATTCCCTCCGGCACCTCGGGATGGCTGATCGTCAGGCCCCTGACGTGCGCCTCGTAGATCACCGTCTCGTTGTAGGGCGTTCTGGGCGGGCGGTCGTTGGCCCAGTCGAAGAACGGGCTCACCACGATCGAGAACGGCACGAACTCGGCCGAGTCGTCGTCGTTGCGCTCGCTCGGCGCGCCGAAGTTGTAGCCGAACAGCGACTGGTCCCAGCGCACGCCACGGGAGATCGCCTTGGCGTACGGGTCGATCAGCAGCTTGTTCGGGTTGCAGCGCTGGCCTTTCGCCGGATCGTACGGTCCGTGCACGCGGTACCCGTAGCGCTGGCCGGGGCCGACGCCGAGCAGGTAGCCGTGGTGCACGAAACCGTCCATTTCGGGCAGCCGCTCACGCTTCTCGTTGCCGTCCTCGTCCACGAGGCACAGTTCGACGTAGTCGGCGACTTCGGAAAACAGGGCGAAATTGGTGCCGACGCCGTCGTAGGTGGCGCCCAACGGATACGGCGCTCCCGGCCATGGCGGCACGTGTACTCCTCGGGCGGTTGCTCGGCCGCCCCGGACCGGCGACGGCGTGAGCCACCAAACTTAGTGGTGCGCCTACCGCCCTGCACCGTGACGTGCCTCGCCGCTCCCGTCGGCGTGTCGCGCGACCGGCGGACGGGCCGCCCGCAACGGCGCCACCACGGCCCGGACGCGCTGATCCGCGAAGAACTCGGCCACCGTGACCGGAAGGCGAATCCGCCAGTTCGGATACTCGTCCAGCGTGCCGGGCAGGTTGGGCTGCCGGATCACGCCCAGCACGTCCGGCAACGACGTCAGCACCAGTCGTGACCCGGCGGACGCCAGCAGCGCGTGCAGGGCGACCACGAGGTCGTCGGTGGGTATCCCGTCCTTGTGCAGCAGTGCCACCACGGCGTCCCGGTCGGCCGCGGCCGTGGCGTACTCCTGCTCCGCGGAGTCGTCCAGCAGGCCCAGTTCCGCGCGCAACCGGACGTGCTCGGCGGCCAGCCAGCCGGACACCGTCGGCAGGTCGTGCGTTGAGATGCTGGCCATCGCCTCGCGCGCCCACTTCGGCGGCGAGACGAACGGGTCGTCCGGCAGGTCGTAGTCACGCTGGAACCACAAGACCGCCGAGCTGAGCAGCCCACGCTGGTGCATCGTCTTGGTGACCACGGGTTCCACCGTGCCGAGATCCTCGCCGACCACGATCGCGTTCGCCCGGTGCGCCTCCAGCGTCAGCACGCCGAGCATCGCGTCGGCGTCGTAGTGCACGTAGGTGCCCTTCTTGGGCGGGAAGCCTGGTGGGATCCACCACAGCCGCCACAGTCCGGCCACGTGGTCGATCCGGATGCCGTCGGCGTGTTCGAGCACGCCGCGCAGCATGTCCCGGAACGGGGCGTAGCCGAGCTCGGCCAGCCGGTCGGGCCGCCACGGCGGCAGGTTCCAGTCCTGGCCGAGCTGGTTGAAGTCGTCCGGCGGGGCGCCGACCCGGACACCGGACGCGAACGCGTGCCGCAGCGCCCAGGTGTCCGCGCCGCCGGGGTGCACGCCCACCGGGAGGTCGTGCACGATGCCGACGGCCATGCCGGCGTCCCGCACGGCGCGCCGGGCGGTGGCCAACTGGTCGTGGCACAGGTGCTGCAGCCAGGCGTAGAAGGCGATCTGCTGGGCCAGGTCCACCCGAGCCGCCGCGACCTCGGCGCTGTTGGGGTCCTGGAGTGCGGCCGGCCAGGTCCGCCAGTCCGCGCCGTGCAGTTCTTCCAGGGCGCAGAACGTGGCGAAGTCGCGCAGCGCCGGGTCGTCGGCCAGGTCCACCGGCCCCGGGTCGTAGGGCCGCAGCAGTCGCAGGGCGGCCAGCTTGGCGTCCCACACCGCGTCGTAGTCGACCAGGTCGCCCGCGTCGTCCGGCCGCAGCGCGAGCACCTCGGCGCGGGTCCGTTCGTCGGCCCGCTCGAACGCGGAGGTCGCGGTCACGCTGAGGTAGATCGGGTTCACGAAACGCCTGCTGATCGGCGAGTACGGCGACCGCTGGATGGGATGGGCCAGGCCGATCGCCTGCACCGGATTGACCAGCAGCACACCGGTGCCCAGCTCCGTCGCGGAGCGGCCGGCCAGCTCGGCCAGGTCGGCGAAGTCACCCATGGCCCACGAACCCGCCGACCGCAGCCCGTACAGCTGGAGCATCCAGCCCCAGGCGGGCGGCACGGCCGGCATCCGGTCGGGCACGACGATGAGCACCACGTCCTGGTCGGCGGTGACCAGTCGGTGCCAGCCCAGCGGCAGGTCGTCCGGCACGGCGGTCTTGGCCGTCCGCTCGGTGCCGTCCTCCAGCCGGATCACGGCCGGACCGGACAGCTGGTATCCGGTGCCGACCCGCAGGACCAGTGTCGGTGGCAACGCGGCGCCACCGGAGCGTGCCCGGACGGCCGCCAACTCACGGCGGACCGACGCGGGCGTCGTGGCGTCGACTTCGAACTGGGCCAGCACCGCGACGACGACGTCGTCGTCCACCACGACCTCGCGGTGGTCGGCGTCCTCGTACCGGATGGCCACGCCGTACGCGTCGGCGAGCGCGTTGAGATCACGGTCCACGGCATGAGCATGGAGTTCCCCGGCGGCCGGCGCCAGATCGACATCACGAAGCGCGAAAGACTGCCTAGGCGAGGCAGGTCAGCGGCTTGCCGCCGTTGAAGGCGACCATATCCGCCAGCGCGGCGGCGACGTCGATGGGGGCGCCGGGTGCGGCGCCGTCCAGTTCGGCGTATGCCCGGTGCAGGTTGCCGACCAGCCGTTCCGGGTCGAGCAGGTCCGCGTACGGGCCGGCGCCGAACTCACGGGCGGCCGCCAGCGGCCGTAGGCCGGTGGCGTGTGCCTGCGCGGCGACTGTCTGCACGTATCTCAGGTAGCCAAGGACGTCGTCGACCACCTCGGGGCCGCAGACCGGGCCGTGACCGGGCACGATGGTCCGGGCGCCGAGCGGCTTGATCCGCTCCTCGAGTACCGCGATCGCGCCGCTGATCGAGCCGACCAGGAGGAACGGTGTGCCGCCGTTGAACACCAGGTCACCCGCGATCAGCACGCTCCGGTCGGGAATCCAGACGTACGAGTCGTTCGTGGTGTGCGCCGGTCGGCCCGCGTAGGTCACCTGGCAGGCGAGATCGTCGCAGTGCACGGTGATCCCGTCGGCATAGGTGAGGAACGGGGGTTCCAGGCGCACGTCGCCCCAGTCGGTCTCGGTCCAGACCGGCGCGGACCGGGGTGGTCCGAAGGCCAGGATCTCGGCGCGGACGTTGTCATGGGCGATGATCGCGGCGGTGTCGAAGAGGTAGTTGCCGAAGGTGTGGTCGCCGTGGTGGTGGGTGTTGATCAGCGCGCGCACCGGTTGCGGGGTGATCGCGGCGATGGCGTCGAGGTAGTCGCGGGTGCGGCGGCGCGTGGCGCAGGCATCGATGCTGACCACGCCCTGGCTGCCGACCAGGAACGCGGTGTTGTTGATCCACCAGCTGCCGTCCGGCTGGATGTAGGCGAAGATGCCGGCACTGACCTCGACCGCTTCGCCCGGCGGCAGCGGCCCGTCCGGATGTCCTGAGCTCATCGCCGGTCACGCCTTCCGCAGCGGGATGGGGTCGGCGGCGGCGCGGATGGTGGCCTCGATGGCACCGAGCTCGTCGGCTTCCAGGCGCACCTTGTCCCCCGCCGCCAGGTAAGGATAGGCATCGTCGCCGTGCACCCTGGACAGTTCCAGGATGCAGCCGGTGCCCACGGTGCCGCTGCCGACGATGTCGCCGGGCACCAGCCGGGTGCCCCTGGACGCGTAGGCGAGCATCTGACCGAACGACCAGTACAGGTCGCCGAGGTTCCCGCTGCTGTACAGCTCGCCGTTGCGAAATGCCCGCATGCCGATGTCGTAGGCCGTGCCGCGGCGGCGGTCGGCCAGTTCGTCGGGGGTGACCAGGAACGGGCCGAAACTGGTGGCGGAGTCCTTGCCCTTGACCGGTCCGAGCAGCTGGCGCATTTCCCTGGCCTGCAGATCGCGGGCACTCCAGTCGCACATCAGCAGGTAGCCCGCGATGTGGTCGGCCGCGGTGTCCGGGTCGAGATCCGCGCCGCCGGTACCGACCACCGCCGCGATCTCCAGCTCGTAGTCGAAGGCGGCGCTGCCGGGTGAGATCCGGACGTCGGCCGTTGGCGCGTGCACCGCGGCCGGATTGCTGAAGTAGAAGACCGGCAGTTCGTACCAGTCCGGGTTCATCGTCTGGCCGAGCGCGGCGGCGGAGGTCCGCACGTGCGCCTCGAACGCCATGAAGTCGCGAATGGACGGTGGCGTGGGTATCGGCGCGAGCAGCCGCCCCGAATCCAGCGCCACGACCTCGGCGCTCGCGCGCCGGGCACGGTCGGCGGCCGCCGCCAGACCGCCCGGCGCGGTGAGCAGGTCGACCAGTTGCCGGTCACCGGGCAGCAGGTGGATCCCGTCGTCCACCACCAGGCCCGGCTGTGTACCGCCGGCCGCGGAGCGGTAGGTGCACCATTTCATCCGAAACTCCTCCCGGGGGGAACCGTTACCGCGAAGTTAATTCTCGGCCGCGCTCCGCGAAAGTGGCTGATTGTGATGGCACGTATCGATCCCATCGATACCGCGTCAGATTCGTCTGGCGTGCGCCCGGATTCGGTCCCGCAGCCAGCGGTGGCCCGCGTCCTCGGTGTTGCGCGGATCCCAGTACATGGCCTCGGTGATCGGCGGCAGTTCAACTGGTGACTCCAGCAAACGGATCCCCGCCTGCGCGGCGACCTGTCGGCCGAGCCGCTCGTAGAGCAGGGTGATCAGCCGGGTGCCGGCGAGCATGAACGGGGCCAGCACGAAGGTCTCGGTCGTCACCTCGGTTCTGCGGGGAATCTCCAGGATGTCGAGCTGCGACTCGACCAGCGAGTACGGGACGCCCGCCTGGTAGGCGAGGTAGGGCAGGGTGCTGAACTGCTGGACGCTGATCGTCTCGCCGACTTCCGGGTTGTCGGCACCGACCGCGCACACATGCCGGTCGGTGAACAGCGGCTGATGCGGAAAGCGGGCACCGATGCCGGCGGCGATCTCCGTCGGCAGGATCAACAGGTCGGCCCGTCCGGCCCGCAGCTCCGCCAACTGGTTGGGCTGCGCCGGGGCCAGGTGGATGCGCACCCCCGGCGCTTCAACGGCCAACTCCGCGAACAGCGACCGCATCAGGACGAACAGGACGTAGTCGCTGCCCACGACCGTGAAGCGGCGTTCGGCCCGAGCAGGCTGGAACGCCGCGCGCACGGACACGATCGACTCGATCGAGGCAAGGCACTCCCGGACCGGATCGACCAGGGAGTCGGCCAGCGGTGTCGACGCGAGCCCGGCGCCCTGCCGAACCAGCAGCGGGTCGTCGAACAGCCGGCGCAACCGGCCCAGCGCCGCGCTCATCGCCGGCTGGCCGATCGACAACCGCTTGGCGGCCAGCGTGACGCTCCGTTCGGCGAGCAACGCGTCCAGCGCGACCAACAGATTCAGATCGATCCGGCTCAGTTTCACGAGCTCCTCCCCGTCGACCCGGCACTCGCATATTGATGGGAATGATGCCACCGGGCAAACCCGGTTCGCCGGATGCGGGTTCTCGGTAGCCTGGGCCCGACCTACAGTCCGCTGCGGTCGCCCCATGCCGCGCGGGCAAGTCCGCTCGTGAAAGGACTCGACATGGCCCTGTCCCCCAGAGCTGCCGACCCTTACGTCGCCCGCTGGAAGATGCTCGCCCTGCTGAGTCTCGGCTTCGTGGTGATGACGCTGAACTGGTTCGACATCGCCCCCGCGTTTCCCACGATCAGCGCCGACTTCCACACCAACATTTCGCGGACCGCCTTTCTGATCTCGCTGTTCCTGCTCGGCTACGGCATCGCGCACGTACCCGGCGGCATGCTGGCGACCCGCATCGGGATGAAACGAACCCTGGTCATCGGACTGACGCTGGAGGGCATTGCCGGGATCGCCTCCGGTCTCTGCCAGAACTATCTCGAACTCGCGACCGTCCGGGTGGTTGCCGGCGTCGGCGCCTCGATCTTCATCGCGGTCGCGTTCGGCGCGGTCAGCGTCTGGTTCGAGCACCGCGAGACCACCCTCGCGCTCGGCGTCGCCGGTGGCGCGGCGTTCAGCGTCGGCGCCGCGATCGGCCTGTACCTGTGGAGCTACCTGGATGACGCCGTCGGCTGGCGCACCGCGCTGCCCATCGGCGGCGCGCTCGGTCTGGTGGTCGCCGCGGTCACCGCGCTGGCCTTTCACACGCCCGCGCACGCCCGCACCCTGGGCGGGGTCGCCATCACACTGGCCGGCCTGCGGGAAAGCCTGGCCAACCGGCAGCTGTGGATCTACGGGGTGGCGCTGCTCGGCGCGTACGGCGCGTATTTCACCGCGTCCCAACTGCTGGCCGGCTACGCCGTCACGGTCCGGCACCTGCCGACCGGGTGGGCCAGCCTGCTCGGCGCGACGATCGGGCTCGCGGGCATTCCCGGCAGTTTGATCGGCGGTGCCGTGACCGACAGGTGGCAGGCCACCCGGGCGGTGGTGATCGCGCCGCTGCTGCTGATGGGCGTCGGGCTCGCGCTGATCCCGGTGGTGCCGGTCGGGATGCTGTGGGTGATCGCGATTCTGTTCGGCGCGCTGGAGATCTTCGCCTTCGCCGCGTGGTCCTCCGTACCGGCCCGGGTCGCCAGGATTCGGCACGAGAACATCGGCACCGCGATCGGCCTGATGCTGACCATCACCGCGGTCGGCGGCTTCACCGTGCCGGCGATCTTCGGCCGGATCGTGCCGCACAGCGGCTACCCGGCCGCCTGGCTGTTCCTCGGCGTGATCACCGCGGCCACCGCGCTGGTCGGCATCGCGGGCCGCGACAAGGCACCCGCGACCGAACCGACCGACGTCCCGACCCCCGCGCAGGCCGCCAGTCTCGGCTGACGCCGTCGGGGTGCCCCAGACGGACCCGATCCGCCGCCTGCTGATCCGGCCGCCGGACCGCCCGTCTACAGTGGCTCCACTTTTGCGGCGGAATGGCGGATTCGGCGGTGCGTGTGCTGTCCAGAACGGCGATATGGGTGGGAACACTGTTTCCGCCGGCCACCGATTCGGATTCGACCGGCGAGTCGTCGGCCGGTTCGTCGCGGTGGCGGTGGCTGGGCTACGTGGCCGGTTTCGGGGCCGCGTTGGGCTACCTGCTGCTCATCCCGGCCGGCCGGTCGCACCTGACACACGTCTGGGCCGAGGACGGCGCCCGGTTCCTGGTCGACGCCCTGGCCCAGCCGGTGCGCACGAACCTGGTCACGCCGTACGGCGGATACCTGCATCTGGTGCCCCGGCTGTGCGCGCAACTGGCTGTGCTGCTGCCGCTGCCGCTGGCGTCGGTCGGCCTCGCGGTGTTGGCCGCGGCGGTGCGCGCGGCCATCGCGGTGCTCGTCTTCGCCGCGGCCGGCAGCCATCTCCGAACCGGGTGGATCCGGCTCGGGCTGGCGTCGGCCGTCGTGCTGCTTCCGGCGGGGAACGTGGAGACCCTGGACAATCTGGCCAACCTGCACTGGTTCCTCCTGTACGGGGCGTTCTGGGCGTTGCTGTGGCGGCCGGCCACGCGGTGGCAACACTGGTTGGCAGCGGTGGTGCTGCTGTTGGCGGCGGCCAGCGATCCGCTGGTGCTCGGCCTCGCGCCGATCGCGCTCGCGCGGCTCACGTTGCCGCGGTGGCGTGACCGGCTGCCCGCCATCGGTTTCGCCGTCGGTGGCGCCGCCCAGCTCACGGCGTTGCTCAATGCGGACCGCGTGGCCTATTCAACGGAACCCATCGGCCTGCGGCAGGGTGTGCTGGCCGGGCTGATGCGCGTGCCGCTGGTGACGTTCAGCGGCCCCGACCCGGTGCCGTGGCTGTACCAGTGGTTCGGCTACGCGCCCGCGCTGGTGGCGCTGGCCGGCGCGCTGGCGCTGACCGGGGTCGCGATCGTGCGCGGCAGCCCGGCCGGGCGGTTCCTCGCCGTCGCGGGCCTGGTGGCGTGCGTGTCGCTGACCGCGATCGAACTGATCGTCAACTGGTCGCCCGCCCTCGAGGTCGACCAGCCCGGGGTGGTGGTGTTGGGCCAGCGTTACAGCATCGCGCCTTGCCTGTTCCTGCTCACCTCGATCTCCGCGGGCCTCGACGCGCTGGCCGGCCGCGGCTACCTGCGCGCGGCGGTACGGCTCGCGGTGCCCGCCGTGGTCGGCGCGTCCATCGCGGGTCAACTCCTGATCGGCAGCGGCCAGTTGACCGGTCCCTCGTGGCGCCAGGCCGTGAGCGACGCGGCGCACCAATGCGCCGACGGCCGGCCGACGACGTTGATCCAGCACAACCCACCCGGCTGGTTCTTCGGACTGGCCTGTACCCACCTCACCGATGTGCCGTGACAACCAGGGGAACCCGTGGCTCCACCGTATGACTCGAAGCAGGTGCTCAACGCGTTCCGCCTCGGCTGGCATGTCGCGGAGGTACGCGGCCGCAACCGGCCGAACGGACCGAAGGGCACCGCCGAGAAACTGCCCGACGGCGACCACCACGCCCTGCCGCTGCGCATCGAACGCACCGCCACCGAACGCCGGATAGAAGCACAAGGTGTACTGGCCGCGCTGGCGATGGACCTCGGCGTCGACGACGACGGCCAGGGCGGCAGCTACGGCGACCGCATCGACCAGCACGCCCGGCAACTGGCAAAGATCAGAGCACAGAAGAATCCCCCGGTCGAACCAAGTCCACAATGGACGACCGTCGCCGAACTGCTGTGGGACCTGGACGCCCACGTACAGGACGGACTGACGGCCGTCTCGGAACTCCAGGCATGCGGCTACCAACTGGGCCGGGGCCTCGCGGAAACCTACTGGGCACTGGACCCGACACAGAACACCGGACCGCGGGGCTGGACGTTCCTGCTCGGCGAGCCGCGCTGCACGGAACTGTCCCGCCTGGTCGGCCGACTGTCGGCCTACATGAACACCTACACCGCCCCCGCGGTGGCCGGCTCGATCGAGGTCTGGAAGAACTTCGCCAACAACGACCAGCCGGACCGCAGCCAGGCACAGGAAGCCCTGCGAAACCAGACCCGCCGCTGGTACGAACTGATCGTCCTCGGCCAGGACTCCACCACCCTGATCAAGCCCTACGACGCCATCAGGAACTACCGAACGCTCGGTCAGGCCCTCCGACAGTTCTGGCCGCAGATAGCCACCACGATCCTCGGTCTCGGCTTCCTGGCCGCCTTCCTGATCCTGCTCACCGTCGGCGGCGCCAACGACCTGGTCAAGACACTGAGCGGCATCACCGCGGCCGCCGGCCTGGCCCTCGGCGCAATCACCGGAGCACTGAAGAACTCCGCACAGGCCCTCCTGACCCGCCTGAAACAGGACACCTATACCGAACTCGTGACCCGGTCCGTCACCATCGCGCCGCCTGCCATGAGCAAGCTCGACCTGCGCAGAGCCATGGACCAACGTCGACTGACACCGACCACCCAACTCTGACACCGCGTCCGAATCCGGCGGGACGTTCGACCGCTCGATTCCAGTAGCGGACGATCAAGATGTCACCTGGCACGCTACGGCGTGCCGGGCCCGCCGTACACGCCGTCATTCATGCTGATGGTCCCGTCGCCCACCGAGCCGTCCGGTCCTCGACCGCCCGACAGGAGGCCACCGTCGCGGGCGTAGATCGGCATCGCGGAACGCAGTGCGTCCGCTCCGTACAACGCCACCGCCATGCCAACGTCCGCAGAAGGACTTCGCCGCAACGCAGCCAGCATTCGCCCGCCGGCACGTGTGCGACGCGGCAACAGCCACAGGCTCGACGCCACGCACACGGACGCGATCACGACCACGAGAGTGACCGGCGTCAGCCCGGCCGCGAACAGCCGCGCCACGCCGACCACCGGGACCAGGCACAGAGCCAACCGCAGCGTCACCCATCGCCACCTCGGGAGCAACAACCCCGCGGCAGCGGCCTTTCTCCGCAACTCGGCCAGCGCGCGGCGCACCGGCGGTCGCGGCACGAGCTCGCGCGGGCTCATCGGTTTGTGCAAGGCCGAGTAGACCGCCCGCTGCATCGGGTCACTCTCACCCGACAGGGGACCTGTCCGATGTACCCGGCCCGATCCGGCGGCGACGCGGTCCCGTAGATGCAACGTGGCCAACGTGGTGACCACCACCGCCAGCGCGTTGCCGCGCAGGCAGGCACACATGGCCGGATCGGCGTCCACGGACACCCGCCGCGCGACCCCGGCCACCCGTAGCAGGATCGACACGACAAGCAGGACAACCAGGGTAACGAGATACGGATCTCCCCAGACAACCATGACGCCCCCTCCCAAGCGACACTGCCACCAGTATGCCGCGCATCAGCACTTGCCGATCGCCGTGCGGTTCACCACGGGCGCATCGTCACCTGCCCGGAGTACCGGTCTGGTCACGCTCTGACACGGCATACGCGAATCGCTACGCCACTCGTTGATTCCGGATTTCGGCGAGTCCCGTCAGGGCCTGCGGCAACGGGCCTTGGTGCAGGACGCCAAGGCGCTGGGTGGCGCGGCTGAGGGCGACGTAGAGCTCGGCCGCGCCGCGTGGACCGTCGGCGAGGATTCGTTCCGGTGCCACGACCAGGACGGCGTCGAACTCCAGTCCCTTGGTCTGCGACGGCACCACCGCGCCGGGCACTCCCGGCGGCCCGATCACCACACTGGTGCCTTCGCGATCCGCTTCGTCCCGGACGAATTCCTCGATGGCGGCGGGCAGTTCGTCCTCGGTGACCCGCCGTGACCACGGCTGGACGCCGCAGGCGCGGACCGACTCAGGAGGCTGGACCCCGGGTGCGAACTCGGCGAGCAGCGCGGCGGCGACGGCCATGATCTCCGCCGGGGTGCGGTAGTTCACCGACAGCGACCGGTAGACCCAGCGGCCGGGCACGTACGGCTCCAGCATCGTGCCCCACGAGGTCGCGCCCGCCGCCGACCGGCGTTGGGCGAGATCGCCGACCACCGTGAAGGATCGGCTCGGGCAGCGCCGCATCAGCACCCGCCAGTCCATTTCGGACAGCTCCTGGGCCTCGTCGACCACCACGTGCCGGTAGGTCCAGTCCCGGTCCGCGGCGGCGCGTTCGACGAGTTCACGGGTGTCGAACTCAACGAAGCGGTCGCTCAGGTCCTCGGCGTAGAGCAGGTTCTCGGCGACCAGTTGGATGTCCTCGTCCAGTTCCTCGCGGTCCAACTTCATGAGGTCCAGCACACCGGCGGCGTACTCGGCTTCGGCCTCCCGCTCCCGCTGCGCGGCCTGCTCCGCGGACCTGTCCGCCGCCTTGTCGTGCCCCAGCAGGTCGACCAGCTCGTCGAGCAGCGGCACGTCCGACACGGTCCAGGCGTCGCCGTCGGTACGCAGCAGCACCTGGTCGGCGCCTGCCGCGCGCAGCCGTGCCGCGGACGCGTACAGCGGTGCCAGCAGTGTTGCCGGCGTCAGTATCGGCCAGAGTTCGTCGAGCGCGGCGGCGAACCTGTCGTCGTCCGCGAGCTCCTTGAGCAGGTCCGACCGCAGGTCCTCCCAGGCTGCGCGGTCCGACCGGCTCAGCCAGCCCCGGCTGATCCGGCCGATCGCCCGTTCGGTGAGCACGTACGTGACGATCTCGGTGAACACCGCGCGGGCCTCGTTGTGCGGCAGCCCGCTCGCGCGCGCCTCGTCCCTGGCCCACGCCGCGGTCTCGGCGTCGATGCGGACCGTGACGTCCCCCAGTTCGATCGGCAGCGGCTGCGCCGGCAGCCGCTGCCGATCGGCGACCGCCGCCGCGAGCACGTCCAGGATCTTCAGCGAGCCCTTGAGCCGCGCGGCCGCCGGGGTGTCCTCCGCGGTGACGCGCAGGCCGGGCACGAGGTCGCCGGTGGTCATGAACACCACGTCGGACTCGCCGAGCGACGGCAGCACCCGGCCGATGTGGTTGAGGAACGCCGGGTTGGG
>DASXXM010000681.1:0-7501 GCA_036503065.1 Pseudonocardiaceae bacterium
CACGTTGGAGGGCGCCGACACCCACGGCAAGGTCCGCTCGCTGGCCGCCAAGGCTCGTCGGCCCGACCCCGATCGACCGGACACCCCGCAGGTCGCGGCCGTGTGCGTGTACCCGGACCTGGCCGAGGTCGCCGTGCGGGCGCTGGCCGGCACGTCGATCGGCGTGGCCAGCGTGGCGACCGCGTTCCCGTCCGGCCGGTCGGCCCGGTCGGTGAAGCTGGCCGACGTGGCCGACGCGGTGGCCAGCGGCGCCACCGAGGTCGACATGGTGATCGACCGGGGCGCGTTCCTGTCCGGCCGCTACGGCCAGGTGTACGACGAGATCGTCGAGGTCAGGGCGGCCTGCGGCGACACGCACCTCAAGGTGATCCTGGAGACCGGCGAACTCGTCACCTACGACAACGTGCGCCGGGCGTCGTGGCTGGCGCTGTTGGCGGGCGGCGACTTCATCAAGACGTCGACCGGCAAGGTCACTCCGGCCGCCACCCTGCCGGTGACCCACGTGATGCTCCAGGCCGTGCGCGACTGGCACGACCGAACCGGCCAGCACCGGGGCGTGAAATCGGCGGGCGGCATCCGCACCACCAAGGACGCGATCCGCTACCTGGTCGCGGTGCACGAGGTGGCCGGGCCCGCGTGGCTGACGCCGAAGCTGTTCCGGTTCGGCGCGTCGAGTCTGCTGAACGACCTGGTGATGCAACGAAGAACCCAACTCGACGGCCACTACAGCGGCCCCGACTACGTGACGGTGGACTGATGAGCGCGTGGGAGTACGCCCCGGCACCGGAGTCGCGGGACATCGCGAACCTCAAGCCCAGCTACCGGATCTTCGTGGACGGCCAGTTCGCCGACGGCACCGGCGAACCACTCAAGACGATCAACCCGGCCACCGGCGAGGTACTGGCCGAGGTGAGCACCGCAAGTACCGCGGACGTGGACCGGGCGGTCAAGGCGGCCCGGCGCGCCTACGACAAGGTGTGGGGCCGGATGCCCGGCACCGAGCGGGCCAAGTACCTGTTCCGGATCGCGCGGCAGATCGCGGAACGGGCTCGTGAGCTCGCGGTGCTGGAGAGCCTGGACAACGGCAAGCCGATCCGCGAGTCGCGGGACGTGGACGTGCCGACGGCGTCCGCGCACTTCTTCTACCACGCGGGCTGGGCCGACAAGCTAGGCTACGCCGGCTACGGCCCTGATCCGAAGCCGCTCGGCGTCGCCGGCCAGGTGATCCCGTGGAACTTCCCGCTGATGATGGCGGCGTGGAAGATCGCGCCCGCGCTGGCCTGCGGCAACACCGTGGTGTTGAAACCGGCGGAGACCACGCCGTTGACCGCGTTGGTGCTGGCCGAGATCTGCCAGCAGGCCGACCTGCCGCCCGGCGTGGTCAACATCCTGCCCGGCGCCGGGGACGTCGGCGCGGCGGTGGTCAGCCATCCGGACGTGCACAAGGTCGCGTTCACCGGCTCGACGGCGGTGGGCAAACAGATCCAGGCGTCGCTGGCCGGCAGCGGCAAGAAGCTGACCCTGGAACTGGGCGGCAAGGCCGCGAACATCGTGTTCGAGGACGCGCCGCTGGACCAGGCCGTGGAAGGCATCGTCAACGGGATCTTCTTCAACCAGGGCCACGTCTGCTGCGCGGGCTCCCGGCTGCTGGCCAGCGAGTCCATTGTGGACGAGCTGGTGGCGAAGCTGTACCACCGCATCGAGACACTGCGGGTCGGCGACCCGCTGGACAAGAACACCGACGTCGGCGCGATCAACTCGGCAGAACAGCTGGCCAGGATCACGGAGCTGGCGGCAGCGGGCGACGACGAGGGCGCGGAACGCTGGACGAGCCCGTGCCCGTTGCCGGACAAGGGTTTCTTCTTCGCGCCCACCGTGTTCTCGAACGTCAGCCAGGCGATGCGGATCGCGCGTGAGGAGATCTTCGGGCCGGTACTGTCGGTGCTCACGTTTCGCACGCCGGACGAAGCGGTGGCCAAGGCCAACAACACGCCCTACGGCCTGTCCGCCGGGGTGTGGACCGAGAAGGGCTCCCGCATCCTGGCCATCACCAAGCAACTAAGGGCCGGCGTGGTGTGGGCCAACACATTCAACCGGTTCGACCCGACCGCGCCGTTCGGCGGCTATCAGGAGTCCGGATTCGGCCGCGAGGGCGGCCGGGCCGGGTTGGAGGCGTACCTCGATGTCTGACCGGGTCACCGTCGCGAAGACGTACAAGCTCTATGTCGGCGGCGCGTTCCCGCGCTCCGAGTCCGGCCGGTCCTATCCGGTCACGGACGCGAAGGGCGCGTTCCTGGCCAACGCGGCGCAGGCGTCGCGCAAGGACGCCCGGGACGCGGTGGTGGCCGCGCGCAAGGCGTTCGGCGGCTGGTCCGGCGCGACCGCGTACAACAGGGGCCAGGTGCTGTACCGGGTGGCGGAGCTGCTGGAGGGTAGGCGGGACCAGTTCGTCGCCGAGCTGATCGCGTCCGAAGGTGTGCCGGCGCGCCGGGCACAGTCCCTTGTGGACTCATCTGTTGACAGGTGGGTCTGGTACGCCGGCTGGACGGACAAGATCGCCAGTGTGCTCGGCGCGTCGAATCCCGTTGCCGGGCCGTACTTCTCGTTCACCGTGCCGGAGCCGACCGGTGTCGTCGCGGTGCTCGCGCCGCAGGCGTCCTCGTTGCTCGGGCTGGTCAGCGTGCTCGCGCCGGTGCTGGCGGCCGGCAACACGTGTGTGGTCGTGGCCAGCCAGCACCGGCCGCTGCCGGCGATCACCTTGTCCGAGGTCCTGGCCACGTCGGACGTGCCGGGCGGTGTGGTGAACACGCTCACCGGCCGCACCGCGGAACTGGCCCCGTGGCTGGCCGCGCACGGCGACGTCAACGCGCTGGATCTGACCGGTGCCGCGGCGGGCCAGCGGGTCGACCTGGAACGGGCCGCCGCCGGCACGGTGAAACGCGTCCTGCGCGTCCCGGCAACCGAACCGGACTGGACGGCGACGCCGGACATCACCCGGCTGCGGGCGTTCGTCGAGTCCAAGACCGTCTGGCACCCGGTCGGCGTCTAGCGGAACCGGTTGAGCGCCTCGACGACGGCGGGCGAGAACGCGGCCCCGCCGCCGTGACCGGAGTCGACCACGACGAGTTCGCTGGTGGTCCAGGCTTTGGACAGGTGCCACCCGGTGTCCAGCGGGCAGCTGAGGTCGTTGCTGCCGTGGATCAGGACGCCGGGAATGCCGTTGAGTTTCGGGGCGTCGCGCAGTAGTTGGTCCTCTTCCAGGAACGAGCCGTTGCGCCAGTAGTGCGTGACGAGCCGCGCGTACCGCAGCCGGAAGTCGGGATCGTCGAAGCGTGGCGGCATCGTCGGCCGGCCCATCTGGGCGTTGTCCCACCGGCACCACTCCAGCGCCGCCCGGTCGCGCATTTCGGGATCGGGGTCGAACACCAGCGTGGCGTAGACGTCGACCAGTGGCTGGTCCCGCATCGACTCCGGCACAATCGAGCTGAACCGGTCCCATGCCTCGGGGTAGACGCGCCGCAGGTCACTGGTCATCCACTGGACCTCGCTTCGATTCGTCTTGGTGATCAACCCCAGCACGAGTGCGCTGACCCGCTCCGGATACGCCTCGGCGTAGGCAAGACCGAGAGTCGTCCCCCACGAAAGGCCCAACACGACCCAGCGCTCGATCCCGTGCAGTTCGCGCAGCGCTTCGATGTCCGAGATCAGGTGGCCGGTGGTGTTCGTGCTCAGGTCGACGTCGGGCTCGTGCGCCAGCGGCCTGCTGCGCCCACTGCCGCGCTGGTCGAAGATGATCAACCGATAGGCGTCCGGGTCGAAGAACCCCCGCGACCCAACGGACGCGCCGGTGCCCGGACCGCCGTGCAGGTAGACGGCGGGCGTGCCGACCGGATTGCCGCAGGCCTCCCAGTAGACCTGGTGTCCGTCACCTACATCGAGCAGACCACTGTCATATGGCTCAACGAGCGGGTATTTGTCCATCACGTCGGAGAAATCTACTGATCCGGGGCGCGGGCCGACGAGTTGTTTTATGCAGAGCGGGCGCCGTTGGCTACTGTCCGGTAGGGTCTGGCCGCATCGGACACGTGGCATCCGGAGGTGTCGAGTGGGCGCATACCAGACCGTGCTGGTCGGAACGGACGGCTCGGACTCCTCGTACCGCGCGGTGGACCGGGCCGCGGCACTCGCCAGGGACGCCGCCGCGCAGCTGGTCATCGTGTGCGCGTACCACCCGGCGAGCGAGCGCGAGGTGGCCGCCGCGAACGAGGCGCTCGGTGACGAGGCCTACCAGGTGGTCGGCTCGTCGCCGGCCGAGGACACGCTGCGCACCGCGGCCGACCGGGCCACGGCTGTTGGCGCCCAGGACGTGGTGACCGGCGCGATCAGCGGCGACCCGGTGAAATCCCTGATCGCCGCGATCGACGAGCACCACGCGGACCTGCTGGTGGTCGGCAACCGAGGATTGAACACGCTGGCCGGCCGGTTGTTGGGCTCGGTGCCGTCCGACGTGTCGCGGCAGGCTCGCTGCGACGTGCTGATCGTGCACACGGTCCGGTAGGACGTGGCGCAACCGGGGCCGCCGGAACCGGTCCAGCGGCAGATCGAACGGGCGCTGCTGGGCGGGGACCGCAAGTACAACCGGATCGAGGTCACCGAGGCCGCGGATGTCAGCCTGGACCGGGCAAGGCGACTCTGGATGGCGATGGGCTTCGCCGAGGTCGGCGACGAGGAGTACGTGTTCACCGACGGCGACGTGGCGGCCCTGCGGATCTGGGACGCGCTGGTCGGCACCGGCCTTGTCGGGCAGGACGACGAGGCATCCGTGGCCAGGGCGCTGAGCCAGCCGCTGTCCCGGCTCGCCGACTGGCAGGCGCAGCAGGTGCTGGCCCGCGGCCGCGACCTGGACGCCGGGCCGGACCAGTTGGCCGACCTGGCCGAGGGCCTGCTGCCGGTGATCGAGGGACTCCAGTCCTATGTGTGGCGCCGGCATCTCGCCGCCGCCACCGGCCGGGCCCTGGCATCGGCCAACGACGACGAACTGTCCAGCCGGACGTGCGTCGTCGGGTTCGCGGACATCGTCGGCTACACCGCGACCACCCGGCACGCCGGCATCGACGAGTTGTCCGCGCTGCTGGAGGCATTCGAGAAGGACGCGACCGAGACCATCGCCTCGCATCGGGGCCGGGTGGTCAAGACCGTCGGCGACGAAGTGCTGTTCGTCACGGACGCGGCGGCCGACGCGGCCGAGATCGCGTTGCGGCTGGCCGATCCGGCGCGGATCGACCAGGGGCTGCCGACGTTGCGGGTGGGCATGGCGATGGGGCCGGTGCTCAGCCGGTTCGGCGACGTCTACGGCTCGGTGGTGAACCTGGCCGCCCGGCTGACCGCGTTGGCCCGGCCCGGCACCGTGCTGGTGGACAGGGAACTGGGCCAGGCGCTGCGGTCCGCTGAGAACTATCACCTTCGGGCCCGCCGACCCGTCGCGGTCCGCGGCTATCACCACCTGCGTTCGTGGTCCCTGCGGCGTGCGGAGTAGGTCCTGTTTTCCGGTACGACCCGGAATCGTGTCGTGACCGTGACCCCGTAGGCTGCCGTGGTCCCCGGCTCGGAATCTCTCTGTGCCGGGCTCCATTTGTATCTGTGGCCGGGGAGGTCGCATGGCTCAGGACATCGTCCCGATCGAGCTCGGGCTGCCGCAGGGTGACGTCGTCACTTTGTGGGCGCCCCGCTGGCGGGAGGACGGCGAGGAGTGGGAGGCATTCCTCGGCCATGAGGAGGACCTCTACGCCTTCGCGGACACGGCCCGGCTGGCCGCGTTCGTGCGTACCGACATCGAGCACGACCTGGCCGACCATCCGGCCTGGCACGTGGTGCCCGCGCTGTCGGTCGCCGAGCTGACCCCCGACGAAGATCATCAGTACGACCTGGTGGGCGTGCCGGAGCTGGTCGCGGAGGACCCGGACACCTGGGTGCTGTCGGAGTTGGCCGACATCGTGGCGATGGTGCGGTCGCTGGCCGACGTGTGCGAACTGGAGCAGGTGCTCGAGATCCTCGACTCGGCAACCGGTTTCGGCCTGCTGAGCCAGGGAACGCTGCCGTTCTCCGGTCGCGACGGCGCGATCGTGTGGAACGAGCTGGCCGAGGTGGTCGCGGAGAAGTGGGACGAGGTGCTCGACGCCATCGACGCGGTGGTGTCCGAGCCCGACGTCGACCCTGCGGCACTCGTCACCGCGCAGACCGAGCTGGCCGAGTTGGAGGCCCAACTCGCCGACGAGGCCGTCGACGGCGACGAGGCGGACGAGATCGACGAGTCCGATTCGGACGAGACCGAAGCGGACACCGAGCCGGCGACCGAATCCGATGACGAGGCAGCCGAATCGTCGTCCCTGGACGAGACCGACGAGATCGACGAGATCGAGGACGAGCCGGTCGGTTTCTGGGCCGAGGTCGGCATCGACCCGATCAAGATCATCACGGCCGACGCCGAGGTCTACACGATGCGCTGCTACCTGGACGACGAGCCGCTGTTCCTTGGCTCGGACGGCCGGATCGACGTGTTCCGCTCGCCCAAGGCGCTGGCCCGGTACATCGCCGACGTGGGCGCGGACGAGGAGGGCAACGACCTGGCCCAGGTGGTCACCTGGCAGCAGGTGCTCACCGCGGCGATCGACGGCACGCTCACCGTCGAGGTCGACCCCGGCAACACGTATGTCCTGCCCGGTATCGCGGACGACATCTCCGACGGTCCGGACACCGTCGACCCGACCCAGCTGGAACTGGCCGTGGAACTGCTGACCGACGCGGCCGACTGGGCCGGCGACGACGGCGTGAATTCGGCGCTCGCGCAGTCGGAGAGCCTGGGCTGGCTGGTGTCGTTCGTGCTGCGGCCCGACCCGAGTCGGCTGGCGCCCAGCGCGCCGTTCGACAAGGAGGAAACCGTGTGGAAGGCCCTCGTCGAGAAGTTCGAGGAGCGCCTGCGCAAGCACTGACCCACCAAAAACCGAGACCCGACGCTGATCGCCCGGCAAACCCGGGCGATCAGCTTTTTCCGGACATCTGATCGCATCGGGAACCGATCGCCGGCACAATCCCTCTGAACGTATGCCGATGGAAGGGGTGGTCATGGCCGGCAAGCAGCGGTTCCAGGTCGACCCGGCCGCGCTGTCCGACTACGCGTCACGAATGGCGACGCTGGCGCAGGACGTACACCAGGTCGCGGCGAACCACCTGGCCGGCAACCGCACCGTCCCACCGGACGCGTTCGGCGATGTAGGTCGAGAGGCCGGGGTGCACACGGCGTTGTCCGCGCACATCAGCCAGCTACACGACCACGTCCGCGCGACAGCGACCACCGTGTCCGACTTGGGCGGCAAGGTTTCCGTGGCACACAACGACTACGCGTTCAACGAGCAGGACAAGGCCGACCGATTCCGTGGCCAGCTGACCTGACATCTCGACGGGGGAACACGCTGTGGCAGGAATCAGCCTGGCAGCACTGGAA
>DASXXM010000682.1:0-9639 GCA_036503065.1 Pseudonocardiaceae bacterium
GTCGTGATGCCGAAGTTCTTGTGCTTGGACAGCTCGTGCAGGATGTCCGACGCGGGCGTGATCGGGTACGTGCCCAGCACGATCGGCAGGTGCGCCCGCTGGCCTGCCGCGACGATCCCGTAGGCCAGCGCGGTGTTGCCGGTGATCTGCCGGTACGTGCCGACCGCCAGCTTGGCAGGCGCGACCTGGTAGGTCACCGCGAACGACTCGGTGGTCTCGCCGTAGTTCCAGCCCGCCCGGAACGCCAGCACGTTGGCCTCGGCGATGTCCGGCTTGCGGGCGAACTTTTCCCGCAGGAACCGCTCGGTGCCCTCGGTCGACCGGTTGTACATCCAGGACAGCAGGCCCAGCGCGAACATGTTCTTCGCGCGCTCCGCGTCCTTCTTGCCAAGTCCGGTCGACGCCACCGCGCCGATGGTGAGCGTGGCCATGGCGACCTTGTGCACCTGGAACCCGGCGAGCGAGTCGTCGCTCAGCGGGTCGGCGTCGTAGCCGACCTTGGTCAGGTTCCGCTTGGTGAACTCGTCGGTGTTGACGATCAGCATCCCGCCCGGCGGCAGGTCGGCGATGTTCGCCTTGAGCGCGGCCGGGTTCATCGCGACCAGCACGTCCGGCCGGTCACCGGCGGTGAGGATGTCGTAATCGGCGAAGTGGAGTTGGAAGCTGGACACGCCGGGCAGGGTGCCCTGCGGCGCACGGATCTCGGCCGGGAAGTTGGGCTGGGTCGCCAGGTCGTTGCCGAAGGCGGCCGCCTCGCTGGTGAACCGATCACCGGTGAGTTGCATGCCGTCCCCGGAGTCTCCGGCGAACCGGATCACCACCCGGTCTAGCTTGCGGACCTCGTGGTCCGCCGCCGGTGACGGGCTGTCGGTGTCACCAACATCAACACTCATGGCCCCGCTGATCCCTCTTCTCACAACCTGGCCGGGCGCTCTGCGCAGCGCTCGGAGAGTTCCCCGTTAGCGAGGGTAGTCCTTTACGTCGGTCCGCGACGCACCCTGCGTCCGGTGGCCGACGTGTGGGAAAACCCTGTTCAGTCCTCATTGTGCTGGTCTCGCCGCATACTTACTTCTCCTAGTGCAGCACTCCTTTGGCCGCGCTCGAAGGTGCAGTCCGTCACATTGAAGTGACTGTTAACGCCGGACCGGCGGTAACAGTTACTCCAGGTTACACGTTGAGTCGTGGCGCCTGTCGCACGGTCTGTCACTAGATACGTCGCTCGGGCACCGGTGGACGTTCCAACAAAGTGGACAACACGACTGTCGACACTGTCCGGTCGACGATGTCCAGTGCCCGCAGCCGTTCCAGCGCGGTCTCCAGATGGTGGATGTCCGCGGCGCGCAGGTGCACGATCGCGTCCGCGGCGCCGGACACCGTGTACGCGGCGACCACCTCGGTCAGTGGTTCGAGTTTCGCCGTGATCCGGTGCGGCATGACGTTGCCCCGGCAGTGCACCTCCACGAACGCCTCGGTGCCCCAGCCCAGTGCCTCCGGGTCGACCACCGCCGTGAAGCCGCGCAGCACACCGGCGTCCAGCAGCTTGTCCACCCGCCGTTTCACCGCGGGCGCGGACAGTCCGACGTCCGCGCCGATCTCCGCATAGCTCGATCGGGCGTCCGCGACCAGACACGAAACGATTCGATGGTCAATCGAGTCCATGCGCAACATTCTGCACCTACGGCAGCACTGATTCGGCTTGTTATGTTGCCATGGCGCCTCATACATTTCGATCCATGACGACGGTGCCCGTTCACCCGACCGACTCGCGACCCGAGCCGCTCGAGCCCGCGCGCATCCCGACCGTGCGCCGCTACCTCATGTGCCCGCCGAGCCACTTCGCGGTGCGGTACGTGATCAACCCGTGGATGAACCCGGACGTACCGGTCGACGTGGACCGCGCGATCGAGCAGTGGACCGAACTGAAGCGCGTGTACGAGTCCTTCGGCCACCGGGTCGAGGTCATCGAGCCGCAGCCCGGCCTGCCGGACATGGTCTTCGCCGCCAACTCCGGCACCGTCGTCGACGGCCGGGTCCTCGGCGCCCGGTTCCGCGCCGAGCAACGGGTCGACGAGGCGGAGCACTTCCGCCGCTGGTTCGTCGAACAGGGCTACCACAACGTCGTCATGCCGGCCGCGATCAACGAGGCGGAAGGCGACTTCGCCTGGACCGGCCGGCTACTGCTGGCCGGCGCTGGCTTCCGCACCGACCCCGCCGCACACGCGGAGGCGCAGGAGATCCTCGGCGTGCCCGTGGTGTCGCTGAGCCTGGTCGACCCGCGTTACTACCACCTGGACACGGCCCTGTTCGTGCTGGACGACTCGCCCCTGGCGCAGGCCGTCGCGTACTACCCCGGCGCGTTCTCGACCGGCTCACGGGAGGTACTGAGCCGCCTGTACCCGGACGCGGTCATCGCCACCGACGCGGACGCCGCGTGCCTCGGCCTCAACGGGGTGTCGGACGGACGAAACGTGGTGCTGCCGATCGAGGCGACCGGCCTGGCCGACCAACTCCTGACCCGGGGCTACGACCCGGTGCTGGTCGACATCTCGGAACTGCGCAAGGCGGGCGGCGGCCCCAAGTGCTGCACGATGGAACTCCGGTAGTACCAGCTTCGGCTCAGCGGTCGAGCGCCCATCCGGCGGCCTGCTCGGCCGAGTTCGGCGGCGCCCCGGCCGGCGGCTCCCGATGCGTGGCCGGGTCCGACTGTCGGTGCACCAGGTGATCGGCACGCCGGGCCAGCACGCCGATACCGAACGTGATCACCGCGGCCGCGGCCACCTCGCCGGCCAGCACACCGGGGCCGGTGGCGGCCGACTCGCCGAGCCACCACACGCCGATGGCCACACCGACCAACGGGTCCACCGTCGTGATCACGGCCAGCGCCGGGGACATCATCGTGCCCTGCTGGAACGTGTTCTGGCTCAACAGGAACCCGATCGGCCCGATCACGCACACCGCGTACAGCGTCCAGTGGCCGAACGGCTCCGCGAGGCCCTGGCGCAGCTCGCCTGCCACGATCTTCATCAGGCCTGCGGTCAGTCCGTAGAACACGCCGGTGGCCAGCGCGAGGCCGAGCACCCGGATCGGGCCGCGCACCACCATGGACAGCATCAGCCCGGCCACCGCGATGACGCCCAGTGCCATCGCCAGCCGGCCCAGCGGCGCCGAGTTGATCAGGCGATCCACGCCGCCCGTCGGCCTGGCCAGCAACAGGAACGCGGACAGCCCCGCCACACAGGTGAACGCGCCGAGCACCATCACCCGGTCCGGCCTGCGGTGCACCAGCAGGGCCGCGAAGAAGCCGCCGAAGGGCAGCGCGGTCACCAGTAGCGGCTGGACCAGGATCAACGGCCCGAAACCCAGCGCGAGGACCTGCAGGCCGAGCCCGGCGATGGTGGCGCCGATCCCGATCAGCCACAGCGGCTGTCGTACCAGGTCGACGAACAGCCGTGGGTGCAGCGTGCGGCTGGTGGGTACCTGTTTGGTGGCGCGCGCCTGTGCGGCGCTCGCCAAACCCATGCACGCGGCGGCCACGACGGCCGCGGGCACGGCGACCGCCATGCTCACCCCAGCAGTACCCACCACCGGTCTCCCTCCGGGCCGTGCCAGCCCAGCCCACCAGCATGTCAAATACGCGTCAAGCTGTTATGAGGTCAACGGTGACCGATTTATTCCCCCAGTGTCCGCTTTCCGCTGCTGGTTGGCAGGGCAGCGCCCGGATCGTCCGATGGCAGCACGGAAACGGCTTGACAACTTCAGGACTGGACCTGGACCTCACAGCCCTGTCGAGTACATTGGCTCCACTCCAGCCTCGACGGAGGCGACACGATGATCGTCCGTCGAGTGATCGAATCGCGAACGGCGAAAGAGACTGCTGACTACATGTCGCAACACGTGACGGTCCACCTCCCCGCGCTCGGCGCGATGGTTCGACACGGTGGCAAGCACCTGGCTGAGTCGACTCTCGTCCCGCTCTGCCTGTTCTACCTGGTGCTGACCATCGTCGGCCTGGACGGCGGACTGATCGCCGCGTTGAGCTGGTCGGTGCTGGCGCTGACCAGGCGGGTCGTGCTGCGCCGCAAGATCCCGGCGGTCCTCATCCTCACCACCGGCCTGCTGATCGCACGGACCGTACTCGGACTCGTCACGGGCAGTGTTTTCCTCTACTTCCTGCAGCCGACACTCCAGAATTTCCTGATCGCCTTCGTGCTGCTCGCGTCGCTGCCCTTCGGCCGGCCGTTCCTGGCGAAGCTCGCGGACGACTTCTGCGCGTTCCCGACCTCGTTCAGCGAGCACCCCAGGGTGGTGCAGTTCTTCCGCCGGGTGTCCCTGCTGTGGGCGCTCGTCTTCGTGACCAACGGCGCCACCACGCTGTACATCCTGGCCAAGGCGACCGTCGGCGACTTCCTGATGGTCTCGACCGCCGGTTCCTACTCGGTGGTCGGCATCGCCGCGGTGGTCTCGCTGGTCTGGTTCCGGCGCGCCCTGCGCGGTGAGGGCATCGTGCTGCGGCTGGGACCGGCACGGGCCGCCACCAAGGCACCCGCGCCCGCACCGGTCGCCTGACTCAGAAGGCCGCGGCCGCCGGGATGATGTCCCGGCCCATCCGTTCCAGTGCGTCGATACCGGCCGCGTTGATCACCTTGCCGTGCGCGGTGTCGATGCCGAGGTCGGCCAGCCGCCGCAGTGTCGCCAGCGTCTCGTCCACCCGTTCGCCGTGCTCACCGAGGTCGAAGGTGAAGGCGACGGTCTTCTCGATCTCGTCGTAGTCGCGGCCCTCGCGTGCGCAGTGCTCGCGCAGCACGTCGAGCTTGTGTGGCAGCTCCGGTCCGTTGGACAGGTTGCACGCCTGGGCGTACCTGGCCACGAACCGCAGGGTCTTCTGCTCGCCGCCGCCACCGATCATGATCGGCGGGTGCGGTCTGGTCAGCGGCTGCGGCGAGCTCAACGGCCGTTCCAGGTGGAAACGCTTGCCGTGGAACGGCGACTCGTCTCCTGCCCACATCTGTAGGCAGATCTGCAGCGCCTCCTCCAGCTGTTCGAAGCGCTCCGCGACCGGCGGGAAGGGGATGCCCAACGCGCGGCTCTCCTCCTCGTGCCACGCAGCGCCGATGCCGAGCATGGCCCGGCCGCCGGACAGCACGTCCAGCGTGGTGACCGCCTTCGCGAGCACGCCCGGGTATCGGTAGATCACGCCGGTGACCAGCGTGAGCAGCGACACGCGTCGGGTGTGCGCGGCCAGGAAGCCCAGCGCCGTGTATGCCTCCAGCATCGCGTGGTCGGCCGGACCGTGGTGCGGTATCTGGAAGAAGTGGTCCATCACGCTGATCCGGTCGAAGCCGACGTCGTCCGCGGTACGGGCCACCCCGGCCAGCGTGGCCGCGATCGCCGGGTCACCACCCGGCCAGGTGAAATCGGGAATATGCAGGCCGATCTTCATTTGTAATCCCTCATGGCGGGGATGACGTCCCGGCCGATGATCTCCAGCGGCGTGATGGTGTGCACGTCGCGCACGCCACCGATCGCGGTGTCGATGCCCCGGTCGGCCAGTTCCTTCAGCGCCGCGATGGTCTCCGGCACCCGCTCACCGTCGGGGCCTACGTCGAACACGTGGTAGGCGGTCTTCTCGATCTCGTCGTAATCGCGGCCCTCGCGTGCGCAGTGCTCGCGCAGCACCTCGAGCTTGTGCTCCAGTTCCGGTCCGGGGAACAGGTTGCACGACTGGGCGTATTTGGCCACGAACCGCAGGGTCTTCTTCTCGCCGCCGCCACCGATCATGATCGGCGGGTGCGGCCTGGTCAGCGCCTGGGGCGAGTTCAGCGCCCGCGCCAGGTCGACCTGGTGACCCCGGTAGGGCGACTCGTCGTCAGACCACATCCGCAGCGCCACCTCCAGCGCGTCCTCGAGATGCTCGAACCGCTCCTTGACCGGCGGGAACGGGATGCCGAGGCCCCGGCTCTCCTCCTCGTTCCAGCCTGCGCCGATGCCGAGCATGCCCCGGCCCTGCGACAGCACGTCCAACGTGGTGATGATCTTGGCCAGCACCCCCGGGTACCGGTAGATCGCGCCCGTGACCAGGGTCAGCAGCCTGGCCCGCGTGGTGTGTCCGGCCAGGAATCCCAGCGTCGTGTACGCCTCCAGCATGTCGTGCTCCGACGGCCCGACCGCCCGGATCTGGAAGAAGTGGTCCATCACCGCGATGTACTCGAAACCGGCCTGGTCGGCGGTGGACGCGATCCGCGCCAGCGTCGGACCCAACTCGGCCGGGCCACCGGGCCAGGTGAAATCCGGGATCTGCAATCCGATCTTCATCGTTTACCTCCGTTGTCGATCCTCGCAGCGGCCGGCCGGGCGCGCGAGCCGTCGAGTGGACTCCAGGTCCGGTTTGGCGCGGCCGGTCCGCGCGGGTGAAGATGCGGCTGATGACATCGACGACTTCGGCCGGCCACTCGGGTCGGTCCGGCGGCGGCCGCGCCAGGGCCCGCCGGTACCCGCCCGAACTGTGGCGCGTTCCGGTGCTGCGGACGGCCATGGTGACGCCCGCGATGGCGCGGATCACCGTCGGCGGCGACGCACTGGCCAACTTTCCGGGCGGCGGCGGCGACCAGCACGTGGTGCTGTACTTCTACGAGCCGGACGTGGTGTTGCCCGAGCCGCTCACCCTCACATCGGCCCGCACCATGCTGGGCCAGGTCCGCCCCGCCATGCGCAGCTACACGGTCCGCCGACACGACCCGGTCCACCACGAACTCGACTTCGACTTCGTGCTGCACGGCGACATCGGTGTGGCTTCGGCGTGGGCAGGCCGAGTCCAGCCCGGCGAGCAGTTGATCCTGGTCGGCCCGTCACCGGCGTACCTGCCCGATTCGGACGTCCCGCACCACGTCCTGCTCGGCGACGAGACCGCGCTGCCGGCCATCGGCGCGATGCTGGACCACCTGCCGGCCACCGCGACCGTGACCACGATCATCGAGGTGGCCGACGCGGCCGAGGAGCAGCCGCTGCCGTCGGTCACCTGGCTGCACCGCGACGGCGGCCCGCCCGGCACCCCGGACCTCCTGCTGGCGGCGCTGCGCGCGGCAGGCCCGCTCGACGGCGACACCGCGGTGTGGGCGGCCGGCGAACGCACGGTCATGCAGGCCGTCAGGCGGCAACTGCTCGACGAGTCCGGGTTGGACCGCGGGCGGGTACGTACCACCATGTACTGGCGGCACGGTCAGCCCGGCACGAGCTGAGGACGGAACTACCGGACCGGCGAAAACGTTGTTACCGGGTGAATGGCGGACCTTCCGGAGGCGTAGCAGGTGCAGCGGCATTTCAACGGGCTGAAGACAGCATTGCTGCTCGGCGGGATGAGCGGACTGATCGTGTTGATCAGCTCGTTTTTCGGCCGAACCGCGCTGCTGGTCGGCCTGCTGGTTGCCGTTGGTGTCAACGCGTACGCGTACTTCTATTCGGACAAACTCGCATTGCGCACCATGCGGGCGCGCCCGGTTTCCGAACCGGAACGGCCCGCGATTTATCGCATCGTGCGCGAGTTGGCGACCGCGGCGCGCCAGCCGATGCCGCGCCTGTACCTGAGCCCCACGTCGGCCCCGAACGCCTTCGCGACCGGCCGGAATCCGCGCAACGCCGCTGTGTGCTGCACCACAGGCATCCTGGAACTGCTGGACGAGCGCGAGCTGCGGGCCGTGCTCGGCCACGAGCTGTCGCACGTCTACAACCGCGACATCCTCATTTCGTGCGTGGCAGGCGCCCTGGCGAGCGTGGTGAGCGTGCTGGCCAGCGTGGCCATCTTCGCCGGCATCTTCTTCGGCGGACGTGGCCGGTCCAACCCGTTGGCGCTGCTGCTGGTCGCCGTCGTGGGCCCGGTCGCCGCCGGCATCGTGCAGCTGGCCATCAGCCGCTCCCGCGAGTACCAGGCCGACGTGTCCGGCGCCGAACTCACCGGCGACCCGCTGGCGTTGGCGTCCGCACTGCGCAAACTGGAATACGGCACCAGGGCGCGCCCACTGGCGCCGGAGCCGGCCGTGGTGTCCCAGTCGCACCTGATGATCGCCAACCCGTTCCGCACGGGTGATGGGGTGTCCAGGTGGTTCTCCACCCACCCGCCGATCACCGAGCGGATCCGCAGGCTCGAGGAACTGGCCCGCCGCGACCTGCCCCAGCCCTAGCTGCCCTTGGCGGACTCGGCGACGCTCATCACGTACTCGCCGTAACCCGACTTGGCGAGCTTCGCGCCCAGCGCGTAGCACTCCCCGGCCGTGATGTAGCCCATGCGCAGCGCGATCTCCTCGAGACAGGCGATCCGCACACCCTGCCGGTGCTCCAGGACCTGCACGAACTGCCCGGCTTCCAGCAGCGAGTCGTGCGTCCCGGTGTCCAGCCAGGCGAAACCACGCCCGAGATCGACCAGGCCGGCCCGCCCCGCGCGCAGGTAGGTCAGGTTGACGTCGGTGATCTCCAACTCGCCACGCGCGGAGGGCTTGAGCGCCCTGGCGATCTCGACCACGTCGTTGTCGTAGAAGTACAACCCGGTGATCGCCTTGTTGGACCGCGGCGCGATCGGCTTCTCCTCGAGAGAAATCAGTTGCCCGGCGGCGTCCACCTCGCCGACGCCGTAGCGCTCCGGGTCCTTAACCGGATAGCCGAACAGCACGCACCCATCCAGCGTGGTGGCGTTCTGCAGCACGTTGGAGAAACCCTGGCCGTAGAAGATGTTGTCGCCAAGGACGAGCGCCACTTTGTCGTCGCCGACGAAGTCCGCCCCGATCACGAAGGCTTCGGCCAGCCCGTTGGGCTGAGGCTGGGCCGCGTAGGAGATCGACACGCCGAACTGGTTGCCGTCGCCCAGCAGCCGTTGGAAGCTAGGCAGGTCGGTAGGCGTCGAGATGAGCAGGATGTCCCGAATACCGGCCAGCAGGAGGACGGACAGCGGGTAGTAGACCATTGGCTTGTCGTAGACGGGCAGTAACTGCTTGGACACCGCCTGCGTAATGGGGTGCAACCGGGTGCCACTGCCCCCGGCCAGCACGATGCCCTTCATTCAGTCTCCTGGTTAGCGATAGTTGGTGAACTGAAGCGCGATCCCGAAGTCCTGGTTCTTGAGCAGGGCGATGACGTCCTGCAGTTGGTCCTTCTTCTTGCCGGACACGCGAAGCTGGTCGCCCTGGATCTGCGCCTGCACCCCCTTGGGCCCGTCGTCGCGGATGGCCTTGGCGATCTGCTTGGCCTTCTCGGCGGAGATCCCCTGCACGATGGTCGCGTTGACCTTGTAGATCTTCCCCGACAGCGCAGGCTCGTCCACTTCGAGCGCCTTCAACGAGATGCCCCGTTTGACGAGCTTCTCCCTGAACACGTCAATGGCCGCGGCACACCGCTCCTCGGTGTCGGCCTGGATGGCCACCGCCGTGTCGCCGGCCCAGGTGATCTGCGCGTTGGTGCCACGAAAGTCGAACCGGCTGGTCAGCTCCTTCACGGCCTGATTCAGCGCGTTGTCCACTTCCTGTCGCTCAACCTTGCTGACCACATCGAACGAGGGGTCCGCCACCTGCCTAGCACCTCCGCTGTCCCACCGGCCTGTCGCCCAGGATGCTACCGGGGTACCGATTGGCCCCACCCACGGCGCGTTCGGTAAGG
>DASXXM010000683.1:0-4197 GCA_036503065.1 Pseudonocardiaceae bacterium
GCACCGCCACAACAGTGGCGGCCGCGCTGCCGGTCAGCCGCCAGGCCGTGGTCAAACACCTCGCGGTCCTGCACCGGGCCGGCCTGGTCACCGGCCGCCGGGCCGGGCGCGAGGTCCGCTACCTGCCGTGCCCGGACCGGCTGGACGAGGCCGCGCGCTGGCTGTCCGAACTGGCCGGCGAATGGGGCCGGCGGTTGCGCGCGATCAAACTCATCGCCGAGGGGCTGTCAGCCGACAAGGACCACGAACGCTGAGTGCCTTGGGCAGGTTCTGCCGATGGCGTACCGAGATCCGACCGGCCGACGAGCTGTCCGGCCAGGACAGACCGACGCGCTTTGGGCGGTAGCCCGACCTGCCGTGGTGTGCCGGGCGTCCGTGCTGCCGGAGGAGTGGTGCGGGGCATCCTTGCCGGCCGCAGGAGTGGCGACTGCTGGAACTCCCAGGTTGGTCGTCTCCGTTCGGGTTCGGGGTCGCGGGTGGTGGGGCAATCGCGAGCCGGGGCTGTTTTCTTCGCTCAACGAACGGGACCGGGTGGTTTTCTCCCGGTCCCCGGCATGATCACCTGATCGAGTGATCATCACGGAACGCAGGTCGTGGTGCGGAGGCGGTGTTCCAGTGGCGTGCGGAATCGTGGCGTGATCCGCACGTCCCCGATCCAGGCCACCAGCCGCGCCGCCTCGGTCTCGATCGCGGCGATGTCGACACCCGCCGGGTCCAGCAACTCCCACACGATCTGCCCGTCCGGTCGTTGCGCCCACCCGCCGACGACCCGGCCGTCCCACCACACCGTCGGGCCGACGTTGCCCGTCTGATCAAACAGTTGCGCGCGGTGCTCGGCCGGCAGGTACCAGTCGCGGTGCTGCCAACCCATCGGTGTCGGGTCCAGCGCGGGCAGCAACGCCACCCACGGCGACACCGGCACCACCGGCGCCACGTCGTCGGGCAGCACGAAACCGGTGCCCTCGTCCAGATCCACGGGTTCGGCACCAACGGCGACCAGGGCTCTGCGCGCGGCGGCGCGGGTCCAGCCGGTCCACCACGCCAGGTCCGCTTCGGTGCCGGGGCCGTATCGCGCCAACCAACACCGCGCCAGTTCGGCCTGTGCCGCCGCGACCGGCAGATCAGCCAGGGCCGGAGCCAGCGACCAGCGGAACTGGCTGCTGGTCCAGCCGCCGCGCGGCCGGTCGCGCCGGATGCGGTTCTCGGCGGCCATGACCCGCAGGACCCGGCTGTTCACGTTCTGCGTTGCCTCGTAACTCTTCCCGGCGGCGACCACAACCTGCGCCCGCAACGCCGGCACGTCCTCGGCCAGTTCGGCCGCGGTCGCCGAACCCCGCCCACCCAACGCCGTGACCACGGCCCGCTCCGCGTCGGCCAGCCACCGCTCATCCCACCCGCCGCCCTCGGCGAGATAGCGCAGCAGACCGACGCGCTGTTTCGCCGCGACCGCCCGCGCCGCACCCGCGTCCACGACCGGGCCCAGCCCGGCGCTGACGACGAACATGGTGCGCCGCATCGCCAACAGCCGCAGCAGCGTCCGGTCCTGGTAGAGAGCCCCCTCCACCGCGGCCACATCGGGCACGGTCATCCGCGCGGCCGCGGACAGGAACACCGTGGCCGGGTCGGTCGCGTGCAGCGCGACGACGGCATCGGCGACCACAACCGGGTCCACGACCCGCGCCCCCGGCACCAGCAGATGCCGGGCAACGAGCCGAGCACGCCGCTGCGCCGTGTCGATCCGCATCACACCCCCTTCGAAGTCAGGGCGCGAAGGTAACAGCGAACCCCGACAACTCGCCGGACCCCGGGCAGCCCGCAAAACCACGAGCCGCCACGATGGGCCCGTGACCGTCGAAAGCTCCCTGCGCGAACATGTCCCCGCCGAGGTACGCACCGCGCTGGACCGCAACACCGGCAGCGTCCTCGTCGACACCGCGCAACTCGTCGCCGCACGCAGCCGATTCGACGACCACCAGGCCGAAGCACTCGCCCGCTACCTGGGCACCTCCCAAGCCACGAACACCGTCCGCGCCTACCGCGCCGACTGGCGCGCCTGGCTGGCCTGGTGCGTCACCCAGGGCCGCACCGCGCTGCCCGCCGACCCACTCGACGTCGCCGTCTACCTGGCCACCGCCGCCGACGCGACCGTCGAGGGCCGCTGGCGCTACGCCCCGGCCACCCTGGACCGCAAAGCCGCCGCCATCGCCGCCGTCCACGCCGCGGGCGGCCTACCCTCACCCACCCGCACCGACGTGGTCCGGCTCACCCTGCGCGGCATCCGCCGCGCCCGCAACGCGCGACCCGCCCGCAAACGCCCCGTCCTGCTGCACACCCTCACCGACATGCTCGCCCACCGACCCGCCGACGGCCCCGCCCGCCACCGCGACACCCTCCTGCTGCTCGTCGGCTTCGCCGGGGCACTGCGCCGCACCGAACTCGCCGCGATCACCCTCGACGACATCCACGTCACCGACGACCACCGCACCGGTCAACCCGTCCTGATCATCAACCTCAACACCACCAAAACCGACCCCACCGGCACCGCGGGCCACCACGTGGCGCTCCCCCGCGGCCAACAACCCGACACCTGCCCCATCTGCGCGCTCACCGACTGGCTCGCCGTCGTCACCATCCACCACACCGGTGGTGACATACGTGGTCACACCCCACCAACGACCACCGCGCACCGCTGCAACAACCACCAACCCGCCCCACTCGCCGACGGCACCGGCCGCCCCCTGTTCCCCCGCATCAACCGCCACGGCCAGCTCGCCGACACCGCCATCAGCGGCCGCGCCGTCGGCGAACTCGTCAAACGCTACGCACAGCGCGCCGGCCTCGACCCCACCGCGTTCGCAGGCCACTCCCTACGCGCCGGCTTCGCCACCCAAGCCGCACTCGGCGGCGCCAGCGACCGCGAAATCATGCGCCAAGGCCGCTGGTCCAACGCCGGCACCGTGCACCGCTACATCCGCACCGCCAACCCACTCGACGACAACGCCGTCACCAAACTCGGCCTGTAGAGACCAACGCCGATCAGAACGCCGACACACCCGTCAACTCCGCCGACAACGCCCACAACCGCGCCGCAGCCACCGGATCCACCGCATAATCCCGCACACCCACCCGCGTGCCATCAGCAGGCGCAGGCTCCGCGACATCACATTCCTCGCAGAACACCCCACCCAAACCATTGAGCTGCGGTGACGCCGCCACCCACACCTGCGTCGCCGCACCCTCCTCCGGCGACTTCGCCTCAGTGATCAGATTGCCGTCCGCGTCGAACACGAACAAACCACGATCGATCAACTCCTGCCGCTCCAGATGCCGCACCAAAGGCGTCAGAATCCGACCCGGATGCACCGAAAACGCCCGCACCCCACGATCCCGCGCCAACAAATCCAACTGCACCGCGAACAGGATGTTCGCCGTCTTCGACTGCCCGTACGCCGCCCACTTGTCATAACCGCGCTCGAACCACAGGTCATCCCACCGGATATCCGAATAGAAATGCCCCCGCGACGACACCGACACCACCCGCGCACCCGGCGCGATCACCGGCCACAACCGGTTCACCAACGCGAAATGCCCAAGATGATTCGTCGCGAACTGCGCCTCCCAACCCGGACCCACCAGCGTGTGGGCCGCCGCCATCAGCCCGGCATTGTTGATCACCAAGTCGATACGGCGACCCGACACCACGATCCGCTCCGCAAACCCCCGCACACTGTCCAGATCCGCCAGATCCAGCTCATCCACCGACACCCGATCAATCCCCGCCAGGGCCTCCACGGCAACCGCAGGACGACGCGCCGGCACAACCACCTCGGCACCCGCGTTCGACAACGCCCGCGTCGTCTCGAGGCCGATACCCGAATAACCACCCGTCACCAGCGCCAACCTGCCCGACAGATCAACACCCGCCAGAACATCCGCCGCCGTGCTCGTCGCGCCGAAACCCGAACCGATCTTGTGCTGCGAAGTCGTCATGACACCAACCCTACGAACTGGAGTGCACTCCAGCGCAAGTCAACGCCCCGTGGTACCGCCCACCACCGCATCCGACGCCTTCTCCGAAGCAGCCTTCCGACGCCCCTTCTTCGCAGGCGGCGGCACGATCCCCGCCAACTCACCACCGGAATCATTCACCCGCAACACAAACGGCCGCGTCTCCGTATACCGCACCACCGACACCGA
>DASXXM010000684.1:0-7011 GCA_036503065.1 Pseudonocardiaceae bacterium
TACGTGCACTGCAACGGCCTGGCCGGCACGATGATGTTCTCGATGTACGACCTCAACGACCCGACGAACACCCTGTTCAACGACGTCGTCAACGACCTCGCCGGCACCACCAGCAGCTGCACCAACCCACCACCACCTACCACCGGCACCAACCCGCCGCCGACCACCACGACCACCGCGCCCCCGACCACCACGACCGCTGGTAGCGGCGGCTGCACCGGCCTCGCGGCGTGGAACGTCAACACCTCCTACGTGCCCAACGACGTCGTGTCGTTCGGCGGCCACAAGTGGACCTCGCTGTACTGGTCGACCGGTGTCACACCGGGCTCGCCGATCGCGTGGAACATCTGGAAGGACAACGGAGCCTGTTGAGGTTCGAGATCGGCTGACGCTTGTCAACCAAACGGAAATCGAGAATTGAGAAAGGAGGAACCCAGACTCTCGCTCGTCATGCCCAACGGGGCCGGGACACCAAGTCCCGGCCCCGCCGGCTACTTCAGCAGCAGCTTCCGCAGCCGGTGACCGGCGGCGACAATGCCGACGGCGGCCATCACCACGAAGTACAGCGCGTGCCACAGCAGGCCCCAGCCGACGAAACCGGTGGTGAGCGCCCGCATCAGGACCACGCCGTGGTACAGCGGGAAGCACTGGACCACGACCCGCAGCCAACCCGGGTAGACCGTCAGCGGGTAGAACGTGGTGGAGAAGAAGAACATCGGCAGGACCGCCAGGTTCACCAGGTCGAAGTCCTGCCAGGACCGCATGAAGGTGGTCACCGCCATGCCGAGCGACGCGAACGCCAGCGCGATCAGCAGCACGGCGGGCAGCGCCAGCAGCGCCCACGCCGAGGAGATCAGGCCCATCGCGGCCATCACGGTCAGGAAGCCGATCGCGTAGATGCCGCCGCGCACCAGCGCCCAGCTGATCTCGCCGATCGCGATGTCCACCGGGCCCAGCGGCGTGGCCAGCATCGAGTCGTACAGCTTCACGTACTTGAGCTTGTGGAAGATGTTGAACGTCGACTCGAACACGGCGCCGTTCATCGCGGCCGCCGCCAGCAGGGCGGGCGCGACGAACGCCGTGTAGCTGATCGAGACGCCGCCGGGGCCGATCACGTGGGTGACCAGCTTGCCGAAGCCGACGCCCAGCGCGAGCAGGTAGAAGATCGGCTCGAAGAAGCCGGACACGATCGTCAGCCAGGCCCGCCGGTTCACCAGGAACGCGCGCCGCACCAACACGTTCGCCCGGCCGGCATACATGCCGGTCGGCGCGATCCGCAGCAGCAGACCGGCCGGCCGTTGCGGCGGCGCGACCTCGACCGGTCGGGTGGCGGGCAGGGTGTCCGTCATCTACGTCACTCCCGTCAACTCGTCAGCCGGGCACGGAACCGCCACCGGGCCAGCAACACCCCGACGGTGAACAGCAACGCGAGACAACCCAGGTGCACCAACGCCGACCCGATGCCCAACGTGCCGAACTCCGCGCCCCGCGCCAGTTCGGTGCCGTGCCACATCGGCGTGATCCAGGCCACCGGTCGGATCCACGCGGGCAGCTGCGTGATCGGGAAGAACGTGCCGGCGAACAACGACATCGGCAGCACGACGAACCGGAACACCGCGTTGAACGCCCGCCCGTCGTTGTCCACCGACGCGGCCAACGCGATGATCGGCGCACCGAACGCCAGCCCGGCGCACACCCCGAACACCAGCGACAGCAGGATGCCCGGCCCGGTCACCGCGCCGATCGCCAGCGCCACCAGCAGGTAGACGGCGCCGGACACGACCAGCCGGGAGCCGACCCACAACAGCTCGCCGAACAGCACCTGGCCCGGCGTGATCGGGGTGGCCGTGACGCCGAAGTACCTCTTGGACCAGGCGAACCCGGACAGGACCGGGAAGGTGCACTCCCCCACCGCCGTCTGGATCGCGCCTGCCGGCAGCAGCGCGGGCACGATGTAGGCCAGGTACGAGATCCCGCCGGGAACCCCGCTGTGCACCTGGGAGCCGAAGCCAAGGCCCATCGCCAGCAGGTACAGCACCGGCAGCCCGACACTCGAGAAGACGGTCGCCTTCCAGTTGCGCCGGTACCAGGTCCACATCGTCTCCAGCACCACGAGCGCGCCGCGGAACGAGCCGAGCGGGCGGCCTGCGGACCGGGGTGGCATCCGCGCGGGGGCGGCTGGGTCGAGTACGTCGGTCATCGTCAGTCCACCAGGCTTCGTCCGGTCAGCCGGAGGAACACGTCCTCCAGGGTGCTGCGGCGGACCAGGCTGGACTGCGGCCGCACACCGGCGTGGTGTGCGGCGGCCAGCGTGTCCTCGCCGTTGGCCGTGTAGAGCAGCAGGCGGTCGGGCAGTTCCTCGATCCGTTCGGTGAGCGTGCGTACCAACGGCGCCGCCGCCGCCTGCTCGCCGGGCACGAACCGCAGTTCCAGCACCTCACGGGTGGCATACCGGCTGATCAGTTCCGCCGGGGTCCCGCCGGCCACGATGCGGCCGGCATCCATCACCACCAGCCGGTCGCAGAGCTGCTCCGCCTCGTCCATGTAGTGCGTGGTGACGATGAGCGTGACGCCGTCCTGCTTGAGCCGGAACAGTCGGTCCCACAACAGATGCCGCGCCTGCGGATCGAGACCCGTTGTCGGCTCGTCCAGCAGCAGCAGTTCCGGATCGTTCACCAGGGACCTGGCGATGGTGAGCCGCCGCTTCATGCCGCCGGACAGCGGTTCGACCGGATCGTCCCCGCGGTCGGTGAGCTGCGCGAACGCCAGCAGCTCGGTGGCCTTCGCCCGCACGTGCGCCCGGGACAGGCCGAAGTACCGCCCGTAGACCTGGAGGTTCTCCCGGACGCTCAGCTCCAGGTCCAGGATGTCCGACTGCGGCACGACGCCGATCCGCGCCCTGATGGCCGGCCCGTCCACGTCCGGGTCCATGCCGAGCACCCGCAGGTCGCCGCCGGTGCGCGGCGACACGCAGGCCACCATGCGCATGGTGGAGGACTTGCCGGCGCCGTTGGGCCCGAGGAACCCGAACGCCTCACCCGGCCGAACCTCGACGTCGATGCCGTCCACGGCGGTGAAGGAGCCGAAACGCTTGACCAGTCCGGTCGCGGACACCAGGGAAGCCGTCACTTCCCGACCATAGCCAGCGGGCAGGACAGTTTTCAGCCGAGTTTCGTGCGGAGCACCTACAACGTCGGGAACCAGAGCTTGATCTCCCTGGCCGCCGACTCCGGCGAGTCCGAGCCGTGGACCAGGTTGTACTGGACCTCGGTGCCGTAATCACCGCGCAGCGACCCGGGAACCGCCTTCTCCACCGGGTCGGTGCCGCCGGCGAGCTGCCGGAACGCCGCGATCGCCCGCGGTCCCTCCACGACGATGGCCACCACGGTGCCGGACGTGATGAACTCCAGCAGGCTGCCGAAGAACGGCTTGCCGTCGTGCTCGGCGTAGTGCTGCTCGGCCAGCGACGGCTCGACTTGCCGAAGCTCCAGCGCGACCAGGGTCAGGCCCTTGCGCTCGATCCGGGAGATGACCTCACCGACCAGGCCGCGGCTGACGCCGTCCGGCTTGACCAGGACCAGGGTGCGCTCAGTCACGGAACTCCTTCGTCGCGCGGGATTGTTTCCGGATACAGCGTAGTCAGGTGGTCGGCGGCGTCGGCGTACCGGTCACGACCGGCCGGGACACGCACGCGTACTGGCCGGACGTTGGCGACTGGTAGAACCAGACGTCGGGATCTGTCTTGTCGGTGCAGGCGGCCGTCACCGTGGGCGCCGACTCGATCGCCAGCACCTGCACCACGTTCGCGCCCGAACCGCACGGCGCCGGTGCGATCGGCGCGCCCCCGCCGAGCACGAAACAGATGCTGTTGGGCACCACGAGCGAAGCGCAGTACGTCACGTTCGCCGTCTCGTCCGGCACCTCGTAGCCGTGCTGGACGTAGTTCACGTTCGGATCCGAATCGCAGTCCGTTGCGGCGGCAACGACCTTGTTGATCACGAACACGGCCAGGCCGCCGCCGCAGGTGACCGGATTCAGCTGCACCGTCCCCTGCCCGCTGCCGGGCTGCTCGTCGAAGCAGGTCCCCACGTCATAGGCGGCCGCGGTGTTCGGCGTGCCGGTCAACGACGGAAACGACGGCGTCGGCCGAACCGGCGGGCGCGTCGGCACGGGCTCCGCGACCGGCTGCGGACTGACCTTGTGACCGGGGCCGAAGGCGAACCACCACGTCCCGACGCCCGCGCCGAGCAGCACCAGCACGGCCAGCACGATCGCCGGCACCACAGCGCGATGGCGGCCCTCGCTCATGAGTCCCCCGCAGTCACATCCACCTGGCTGGGCAGCTCCCCGGCGGCCATCCGACGGGCAACGTCCCGCCGTAACCACAACAGAAAGCCCCAGACCAACGCGAACAGAGCCCCGATCACGCCGACGGCAGGCGCGCTGAGGGCACAGCCGAGCAACGCGACCTGCGCCACCACGACCAGCCACACCACCCACGACCGCCGCAACAGCCCGCAGGTGACCACCAGCAGCACGACCACGGCGCCCACCACGATGCCGGCCCCGGTGGCCAGGCCGCCGTCCAGCTTCGCCACCACCAGCAGAGCCAGCGCGACCACGATGGCCTCCAGCACCAGCGTGCCGGCCATCACGCCACGAAAGCCCTTCATCGGATCCACCGCGGGCGTCGTCATGCCGGCTCCTTGCCGAACAACGCCCGCGCCTCGCCGACCGTGACCACCGACCCGGTGATCACCACACCGGCGCCGGACAGCGGCTGCCCCGGCTCGCCGACCTCCTCGGCGAGCCCGATCGCGGTCTCGATCGCGTCGGCCAGCCGTGGCTCGACCACGATCCGCTCCGGCCCGAACACGTCTCGGGCCACCGCGGCCAGGTCGTCGGCCGGCATCGCGCGCGGGGACGTGTTCTCGGTCAGCACCACCTCGGCCACGGCCGGTTCCAGCGCGTCCAGGATGCCGCGGGCGTCCTTGTCCCCCATCACGCCCACGACCGCGACCAGCCTGCGGAAGTCGAACTCCTCGCCCAGCGCGGTGGCCAGGGCCTGCGCGCCGTGCGGGTTGTGCGCCGCGTCCAGCAGGACCGTCGGCGCGGACCGGACCGGCTCCAGCCGACCGGGGGTGGTCACCGACGCGAACGCGTGCCGCACCAGGTCCACGTCCAGCTGGTTCTTGGCACCGGCACCGAGAAACGCCTCCGTCGCGGCGAGCGCGACCGCCGCGTTGGCCGCCTGGTGCCGGCCGTGCAACGGCAGGAACACGTCCTCGTACACGCCGCCGAGCCCCTGCAACCGCAGCAGTTGGCCGCCGACCGCGATCTCCCGGCCCAGCACGCCGAATTCCTGGCCCGCCCTGGCCACCGTGGCGTCCACGTCCGCGACCCGCCGCAGCAGCTCGATCATCACCTCCGGCTCCTGCTCGGCAAGTACCGCGACCGAGCCCGGTTTGATGATGCCGGCCTTGTCCCGCGCGATGCTGACCACGTCCGGCCCGAGGTACTCGACGTGATCGATGCCGACCGGCCCGATCACCGCGACGCGGCCGTCGGCCACGTTGGTGGAGTCCCACGTGCCGCCCAGCCCCACCTCGACCACGGCCGCGTCCACCGGCACGTCCGCGAACGCGGCGTAGGCCATCGCGACCAGCACCTCGAACTTGCTCAGCGGATGCGGCTGCGCAGCGTCCACCATGGACAGATACGGCTCGATGTCCCGGTAGGCCTCGACATAGCGTGCCCGGCTGATCGGCGTGCCGTCGACACTGATCCGCTCCGTGACGACCTGAAGGTGCGGGCTGGTGAACCGGCCGGTGCGCAGTCCGGTCGCGACCAGCAGGCTGTCCACCATCCTCGTGATCGACGTCTTGCCGTTGGTCCCGGTCACGTGCACCAATGGATACGCGTGCTGCGGATCGCCGAGCAGGTCGAGCAGGGCGCGGATGCGGTCCAGGGTCGGGTCGATCTTCGTTTCCGGCCACCGGGTGTCGAGTTCGGCCTCGACCGCGGCGAACTCGTCCGGCGCCGTCCGGTCTGGTCGGGCCATCACGACCTCAGTCTAGGAGCCGGCAGCCGCGATCCGCGCATCAGACCAGGCTGGCCAGTTGCGTGCGCAGGCGCTCGATCTCGGCCGTCGCGGTGTCGCGGCGGGCGGTGATCTTCGCGACCACGTCGGCGGGCGCGCGGTCGGTGAACTGCGGGTTGTCCAGTTTGGCCGCGCACTGCTTCAGTTCCTTCTCGGCGGCGGCCAGGTCCTTGGCCAACCGCTTGCGCTCGGCTTCGACGTCGATCACACCGGACAGGTCGAGCCGAACCGTGACCTTGCCGGTGGGCAGCGCGACCTCGAGCGACGCCGTTTCCGCGAACCCGTCCCCCGCGTCGTCGAGGCGGCTCAACGCGCGGATCGCCTGCTCGTGCGGCAGCAGGCCCGCGCAGCAGGCGCCGGACAGCTCGGCCGGCACCTTGCGGCCCGGTGGCAGGCCCTGCTCGCCGCGGAACCGGCGGATCTCGGTGACCAGCTTCCGCAGCGCCTCGATCCGCTCGGCCGACTCCGCGTCGGCGGGCTCGCCGGACGGTGTCGGCCATGCCGCGACCACGAGCGACTCGCCGCCGGTCAACGCGGTCCACAGGCGTTCGGTGACGAACGGCATCACCGGGTGCAGCAGCCGCAGCACCACGTCGAGCACGCGGCCGAGCACGGCACGGGTGGCCTCGGCACGGGTACCGCCCGCCGCGATCTGGACCTTAGCCAGTTCCAGGTACCAGTCGCAGAACTCGTCCCACGTGAAGTGGTACAGCCGGTCGGCGAGCCGGGCGAACTCGAACGAATCGAAGTCGGCGTCCACTTCGGACACCAGCTGGTCCGTGCCGGCCAGGATCCACCGGTCCGCGTCGGTCAGCTCGTCGCGCGGCGGCACCGGCACGTCCGCCGTGGCGCCGTTGGCCATGGCGAACCTGGTGGCGTTCCACAGTTTCGTGCCGAACCGGCGTGAGCCG
>DASXXM010000685.1:0-3123 GCA_036503065.1 Pseudonocardiaceae bacterium
GCCGTCTATCTGCTCGCCACGGCGGCCACTCCCCTCATGCGTGCCGTTGCGGGGCGGTGGGGTCTTGCTGTGCCGGTGGTTCTCGGCCTTGGCGCCTTCGGTGTGGACGCCTTGCGGTTCCATGGGTTGCCGCTGGTTGGCTACGCCAACGAGTTGTTCGTCTGGCTGGCGATCCAGCAGTTGGGCATCGGCTATGCGAGCGGGCAGCTCGATCGGTTGTCCCGGCGGGGCGCCGCGGCACTGGGCATTGCCGGGTTCGGCGCCACGATCTTGCTGGTCCTCTTCGGACCGTATCCGGCCAGCATGGTCGGTGTGCCGGGCCAAGCCGTGTCGAATATGGCGCCGGCCACCAGTTGTCTGCTGACGCTGGGCGTCGGCCAGATCGGCGTCCTGCTCGCGCTGCGCGAACGGCTGGTTCGGTGGACCGGGTCGGGCCGGCTGTTACCGGTGCTCGGCCAGAAGTGCATGACGTTGTACCTCTGGCACATGCCCGCGATGGTGCTGGTCGCCGGGATCGCCGTGCTCGGCTTCGGCTATGCCACGCCTGCGCCGGGTAGCCCTGGCTGGTTGGCCGTCACGCCACTGTGGCTTGCCGCTCTGGCGGTGGTGCTGATCATGCTGGTCCGGGTCTTCGGCCGGTTCGAGCGGATCCGGCCGGTTGGCCGGGCGCCGTCCGCAAGGTGTCTCTTGGTGGCCGTCGTGTTGGTGTATGTCGGGCTGGTCGGGATCGTCGTCTACGGATTTGTCGAGCCCTTACGCACGCTGCCCTGGGTGGTTGCCGTGTTGGTCGGGCTCGGCTTGACCTGGCCGGGTGTGGGCAGCCGAACAGCCACGCGGCTGTTGGGCACCCTCATCGACGCGATCTTCGGCGGGCCTAGGCGGCCGTGAGGCCAAGCAGGCGGCTCGGCGTGTCGTGCAGCACACGGCGCAGGAACGGTTCGCCGAGCCGGTCGTCCGCCATGGCCCAACCGGCGACAGCGCGCAACTGGACCGAGTACTCGTAGGGAATGTTCGGGAAGTCGGTACCCAGCACCACCCGGTCGCCGAGGTCCGCAAGCCGGGCGGGCCAGTCCGACGGCAACGGGCAGAACGCCTCGCCGAACGGCACGCCGACCATCGTGGTGTCCAGGTAGACATGCGGAAACCGGTGTACCAGGGCTACGGCCTCGTCGAACTGCGGCATCCCGGAATGCGCCAACACGGCCACCAGCCGGGGATGCCGAGCCAGGACGCGCTCGAACACCTCAAGGCCGGTGTGCGTGCCACGCAGCGGGCCGTGTCCGCAGTGCACCACCGCCGGCACCTCGGCGTCGGCGATCATGCCCCACGCCCGGTCCAGCAGCGGATCGGTCGGGTCGTATCCGCCGACCTGCACGTGCGCCTTCACGCACCGGGCGCCCGCCCGCAGCGCCGCGTCCAGATAGGTCGTGACCGTCGGTTCCGGGTAGACGGTCGCCGTCGACACGGCCTCGGGTACCTGCGCCGCGAACGCCAGCACCCACTCGGTCAGCCAGGCTGCCATGTCCGGCTTGTGTGGGTACACCAGCGGCGCGAACGCGCGCACGCCGAGCTTGCGCAACACGGCCAGCCGATCGGCCTCCGGCAGCCGGTAGCGCACCGGCCAGTCGACGCCGTAGTGCGCACGCGCGTCGTCGAAGTAGGTCCAGATCTTGCGCAGCACCGGCTCGGGCAGGAAATGCACATGGAGGTCGACAAGGCCGGGCAACCCGAGGCCACGCACCCACTCCGCGACTTCGTCATCGCCGGCGGGTACCGCAGCCAAAGGTGCGGCCGTGGCCGCCAAGGGCGAGCGCTCGGGCAAAGACGAGGCCACGTTCAGTGCCGGCCCTTGACGGCTCGGCCGAACGCCTTGCTGATCTCCCGCTCGGCGTCCCGTTTGGCCAGTGCCTGTCGCTTGTCGTATGCCTTCTTGCCCTTGCCGAGTCCGATCTCGACCTTGACCTTGCCGTCCTTGAAGTACATCGCCAGCGGCACCAGTGACAGGCCGCTCTCCTTGGTCTTGCCGATCAGCCGCAGAATCTCCGACTTGTGCAGCAGCAGTTTCCGGGTCCGCCGTGGTTCGTGGTTGGTCCACGTGCCCCGGTCGTACTCCGGGATGTGCAGGCCGCGCAGCCACACCTCGCCGTCGTCGACCGTGGCGAAGCTGTCGACCAGCGACGCGCGACCGAGCCGCAGACTCTTCACCTCGGTGCCGACCAGCACGACACCCGCCTCGTACGTGTCCAGGATCGTGTAGTCGTGCCGAGCCTTGCGGTTCGACGCGATGACCTTCCGACCAACTTCCTTGGGCACAACGACGATCCTACGTGACAGTACGAATCGATTAGAGCCGCACATACATGCGCAGCGTCACGTAACCGGTGAGCGCCGACACCACGATGGCCGTCAACAACAGCCATGGCGCCGCGAATCCCAGCACGTCACCCAACCCGATCTGCGGAATGATGCCGGACGAGAACAGCGATCCGAGCGCCTTGTCCAGGAACGTCACCTTCGCCACCACGAGGCCGCCGACCGCGAGGACGGCACCGACAACGCCGGCGACCACCGCCTCGAGCAGGAACGGCAACTGCGTGTACCAGCGGGTCGCGCCGACGAGCCGCATGATGCCGACCTCGGTTCGTCGCGTGAACGCCGATATCTGGATCGTGTTGGAGATCAGCAGCAACGCGGCCAGTGCCTGGATCAGCGCGATCACGAACGTCAGGTTGCGGAATCCGTTCAACGCGTCGGTCAGCCGCGCCACGAAAACGCCCTGGTCGTTGACGTCCTTCACGCCGGGCTTGCCGTTGAACTGCTTGACGATCGCGCCGGACAGGTTCTGGTCGTTGAGGTCGACGCGCAGGGACGCGGGCAGCGCCTGCGGGCGGCCCAGCGCCTGCAGTTCGGGCAGGTCCGAGAACTCCTGGCGGAACCGCTGGTAGGCGTCGTTGCGGCTGATGAACTGCACGTCCTTCACGCCGGGTGTGCTCTCCAACTGTGCCCGCAGCGCCTGGCACAGCGACTGGGTGCAGTCCGTGTCGTTGGCGCTGATGTCGTCGGTCAGGTTGACCGCGACCTGCAACTGGCTCAGGAAGTTGTTCTGCATCTTGTCGATCGTTC
>DASXXM010000686.1:0-1543 GCA_036503065.1 Pseudonocardiaceae bacterium
TGGAGCCACGCGTGTGGTCCGTCGTGGAAGGAGCCGATGACCGCGATCAGCGGGTCGGGTTCGAAGTCCTTGCCGGTGACCCGTTCCGGTGCCCGGCCGCCGCTGAAGTCACGGACGGTCCACCAGTCCTGCGGTTCGGGCAGCGGGCCACTGTTGCCGGCAGGTACACCGTCCGGGGCGGGCTCGTCGCGGCCGGTCCAGTAGGTCCACTCGGCGACGAACTCCGGGTCGGCCAGTTGTGCGTCGTGTGCCCGGTTGACCAGCACGCGGAGCAGGGGTAGCTGCGCCGGTTGGATGAGGGCCAGCCAGCCGCGTTCGACCTCGGCCGCCAGCAGCAGTTCGTGCCGCACCGGGGCCGGCACAGGTGTGGTAGTGAAGGGGCGCCGGTTGGTGTGCCGCCGGGGTATCGCCGCGGCCAGCGCCCGGTCGACCGGGGTGGCAGTGCGCGGGCCGGCCGGCCGGACAGTCGCCAGCAGATCGGGGCGGCCACGGTCCGGCAGGACACGCACGTCGGGGAACACGCCCATGGCTTTGATCGCGATGCGCAGGTTGAGCAGGGCCGCACCGCAGGCCACGATCAGCTCGCGGTGGTCGGGATCGGCGACCGGCACCGCGCGGGCGTGGTCGGCGTACAGCTCGATCTGGTGCGGGGTGCAGCGGAATCGCCACGGCTGGCTGTTGTGCAGTGAGGGCGCGGCCGTCGCGGCGAGCAGCGCCGCACGAACCTGCGGTGCGGTCAGGCTGCCGATCGGCGCGACGGGATCGCTCATCGTGGTCGCCTCCTTCTCCAGTTCACCGACCAGCGTGGCCACGCGTGTCCTGTCCACCCCAGGGGCGAATGTCACCGAACGGACGACCGTATGGCCTGCCTACGGCTGTTGCCGGACCACGCGGGGTGGGCCACTGTGTGCCGTGTGCAGGATGACAAGCCCGGCGCCGGCCGGGACGCAGGTGTGCCGCGGCTGACCGAGACCCTCTCCCAGCTGCGGCTGCGGGAGTTGCTGGGGCAGGTTCAGGAGCGGATCGAGGAGATCGTCAGGACCCGCGACCGGATGGACGGGCTACTGGAAGCGGTGCTGGCGGTCTCGTCCGGCCTGGAGCTGGACAGCACGTTGCGGCAGATCGTGCGGGCCGCGATCGACCTGGTCGACGCCCACTACGGCGCGCTGGGGGTACTCGGTGAGGACGGCACCCTCACGCAGTTCATCTACGAGGGCATCGACGACACCATGGCCGAACTGATCGGTCCGTTGCCCACCGGCGGCGGCGTGCTGGGCGTGGTCATCGAGGAGGGCAAGCCGCTGCGCCTGGACGACCTGGCCGCGCATGCCGCCTCGATCGGATTCCCCGCCCACCACCCACCGATGCGGACGTTCCTCGGGGTGCCGATCCGGGTCCGGGAGCAGGTGTTCGGCCGGCTGTATCTGACCGAGAAGACGGGCGGGCACGGTTTCACCGAGGATGACGAGGTCGTGGTGCAGGCGTTGGCTGGGGCGGCCGGGATCGCGGTGGACAACGCCCGGCTGTACGACGAGGCACAGCG
>DASXXM010000687.1:0-9814 GCA_036503065.1 Pseudonocardiaceae bacterium
GCACAGCACCCCGGAGCGGCGGCGAAGCCCAGCGGAGGGGGTGAAGACGCCGCGATAAAGCGGCCGGACCCCCGCGTGCGGAGCACGCCAATGTCACAGTCAGGTCCAGCAACGGAACCACCATTGAATCGAGCGGAGCGAGGCGTCTGGTCCGGTCCGCCGCGGCGTCTTCGTCCCCGGAGCGGCGGCGAAGCCCAGCGGAGGGGACGAAGACGCCGCGATAAAGCGGCCGGACCCCCGCGTGCGGAGCACGCCAATGTCACAGTCAGGTCCGGTGGGCCGTGACCTCGATCTCGATCAACATCCGTTCGTCGGCCAGCCCGCACACCAACATGGTCGCGGCCGGACGGACGTCGCCGAACCGTTGCCGCAACACCGGCCAACAGGGCTCGAAGTCGGCCCGGTCGGGCAGCAGGTAGCGAACGCGGACCACGTCGGCGATGCCGGCGCCCGCTTCGGCGAGTGCGGCCTCGACGTTGTCCAGCGCCTGCGCGGCCTGCTCCCGCACGTCGGTCGAGATGGCCATGGTCCGGTAGTCGAACCCGGTACAGCCCGACACGTGCACCCAGTCCCCGTCGGCAACGGCCCGCGAGTACCCGACGGCGTCCTCCATGGCGAACCCGCTGGAGATCAACCGCCGCCCGGCCCGGTCCACCATCACTCGTCCCCCTGTTCGGACACGTCTCCTGGTCCGGGTATCGCGACCGGCAACATCAGCGGCACGGTCGGTGGATCGAAAACGAGCGACCCGATCCGGGCCCGACGACGGCGTGTCGCCCCGACGATCAGGAAAGCCAAACACGCCAACCCGAGCGCCGCGCCGGTCAACCCGGCGAGCCCTGGTCCGGAGGTCAGCGGATTCGGTGCCGGACCGACGGCGAAATCGCCGGGCAACGTGGTCCGGGTCGTGGCCGGCCGCACCTTGGGCGCCGCGGGCGCCGCCGCGACCGCGGCGTCCTGTGCCCGGAACGGGTCGGCCGCCGCGAACACGGGGTTCGGCGCGTCGGCGGGCACGTTGGCGTTCACCGCGGCGCCGATGTTGATCCGGCCGTAGCCGACCGACGAGTCGCGGGTGGCCTGCTTGCCGTCCACAGTGGCCAGTAGCCGGGCCACCACCTGGCGGGCCGTCAACTGCGGGTACTTCGACCAGATCACCGCGAGGCCGGCGGACGTGATCGCGGCGGCCTGGCTGGTGCCGTCACCGAAGAACGCCTGGCCCGGTATCTGTCCGATGCTCGGCACGTTCACGCCGGGCGCGGTCACCGTCAGGTACGGGTGTTTGGACGACCAGACGGGGACCGCGCCGGACGAGTCCACCGCGCCGACGGACACCACCCCGAGGCACACGCCGGGCTCCTCGACCGGGCTGCCGGCGTCACCGGAGTTGCCGCCGGACGCGACCACGATCGCGCCCTTGGACAGGGCGTAGTCGATGGTGCTCTGCTGCAGCGCCGGGCAGGACCGGTTGATGCCCGGGTCGCGGGGGCTGCCCAGAGACATGGAGATGATCTTCGCGCCGTGGTCGGCCGCCCAGCGGATGGCCTTCAGCAACAGGTCACCCGCGTTGTCGCCGGCATCGTCGGTGGTGCCGGTGATCGGGACCGCGATCGGCAGAATCCGCGCGTCCGGCGCGATGCCGAGGATGTTGTCCTGGCCGTCGTGCGCCACCATCAGCGACGCCATCGCGGTGCCGTGTCCGAAGTCGTCGGTGTCGCGGTCGGTGCGGCCGTCGCCGCCGAAGCTGCCGAAGTCGGTGCCGGCCGCCACGTTGCCGGCCAGTTCCGGCAGGCCGCCGTTCACGCCGGTGTCGATCTCACCGATGACGATGCCCTGGCCGCGTGCGCCTTCCGCCCACAGGCCGGGCACGTTCCACGAGTCGAACCACCACTCGGGATGGTCGGGCGGGCCGGGCGCGGCGGCGGCCGGTGTCGCGGCGAGGCCGCACAGCAACAGCGCGGCGATGGCGATCGCGATGGCCCTCACGACGTGGCCCACACGATCTTGCCCGGTGCGGTGGCGAAGGTGTGCGCCCGCAGCCCGACCGACTTGACGGTGACCGCGCCGGCCAGATTGTTCACGTCCAACGACTGGTACGTGCCGCTCACGGTCGCCTCCTCGCTGATGTCGATCGCCCCGTCCGACGACGTCACGATCAGTTGCAACCCGTCCCCCGGCCTGCCGGTCGTCCGGCCGCGCAGCGAACCGGGCACCGCCGTCGACGGATCGGGCACCGGGCACAGCGGCTGCGGAGCGCCCCGGCCGGCCAGGCACGCGACGAGCGCCGCCTGCACGGCGGGTGCGATCGCCCTGCGGCCCGCCGCGCTGACCTCGGCGTTCACCTGCATGTCGCCGGTGCCGGCGAACCGCACGACCCGCGAGGAGGAATCCGGCTCCAGGTTGGCCGTGTGGTACGTGATCGGCACCGCGCCGGGGAACATCGCGTAGTCGCCGGTTGGCACCACGGAGCCGGCGAAGGTGGCCAGCGTGCTCCCGGTGCCGGGATCGACCTGCTCCCGCACGGCGGCCAGCACCAGTCGCCAGTCGTGTCCCCGCCGGACCATCGGCACGCTGTCGAGCACGATGATCGGGCCGGACGGGAAGTCCAGCGTGTAGCCGATGTCGACCGTGGCGCCGTCGGTGCCGACGTGCTGGGCGCGCAGCACACTCACGTCGCTGATCTGCGCGACCGCGTTCTGGGCGGCGAGCACGTCGGCGGTGAGCAGATCGTGGCGGCCGGTCGGGAGCTCGCCGTAGCCCAGCGCGCCTGCCGCGTCACCGGACGCCACGGCCGAGAAGTACGCCCGCAGCACGGTCGCCGGATCACCGGCGCCCTGATAGGCACCGATCGCGACCGACGCGCTCGCCAGCGTCACGGCCGTGGCCAGCAGCAACGCGAACCAGAACACGTGCTGGTGACGCCCCGGCACCAGCACGGACGACGAATCAGACATACGGCCCCCACAGGACAGCCCAGCACCTCCACCGGTACCCGGGCGGCAGCAAAATTGTGCACCACCAACCGGACACGGCAGGCACATGATGACCGCTCACGGCCGGGAGCCCTCCCGATCACCGGTGCCGGCGCACCCGAACCGTCCGCAATGCCGTGCTTGGGTGCGCCGACCGATACGGTCCGCGCTGTTACCCGGGGTTACCCACCGACATCGCCGGTCACCAGCGGAATTACACAAATTTGCTGGTCACGGCGCCGAACGAGCCGGCGACCAGGACCGACTACTGCTAGTTAACGTCTTAAATTTAGGCTAACTTTGTTACCTGTCCGTGATTGACGTGACCGAACTCACTCCGGTTGACTCGGCGGCGGAACCGCTTCCGCAACCGGTACCGCAACACACCGCAGCAGCCCGAAATGGACTCTTGCCGGCTCGCTACAGTCATTAGGGGGGACCGTGCCGATCACCATCGCCGACGTCGCGGCCAAGGCGGGCGTCAGCAAGACAACCGTTTCCAGGGTGCTCAACGGCAAGGGCGAACTGGGCGAGGCCACCGCGGCCAGGGTCCGCAGGGTGATCGACGAGCTGGGCTACGTGCCCAGCGCACGCGCGGTCGGCCTGGCTCGGGGTCGGACCCGGATCGTGGGCATGCTGGTGCCCTCGCTGACCTGGCCGTGGATGGGCGAGGTGCTCCAGGGCGCCGTCGACGTCATTGAGGCCAACCGGTACGGGCTGCTGCTGTTCACTTGCAATCGCGGCGAGGAGTCGATGCGCCAGTTCGCATCGCAGGTCTCGGCGAAGTCGTTCGACGGGCTGCTGGTGATCGAACCGGAAGGCACCCTCGACTACATCGCGGAACTGCACCACCACGGGCTGCCCATCGTGTTGATCGACGATCGTGGCAACCAACCGCTGTTCCCCTCGGTGACCACCACCAACCACACCGGTGGCGCCCAGGCCGCCCGACACCTGCTCAGCCTCGGGCGGCGCCGCCCGCTCGTGATCACCGGGATGGACAACTTCGGCTGCACCCAGCAGCGCCTGTCCGGTTTCGGTGACACGTTCGCGGCCGCCGGCTTCCCGCTGACACCGGAGCTGGTGGCACAGGGCGACTTCACCTTCGAGTGCGGCCGGTTCGCGGTGCGCGACGCGATCGCCGACGGCGTGCCGTTCGACGCCGTGTTCGCGCACAACGACCTGTCCGCGGCGGGCGCGATCAAGGCGTCGCACGAAGCCGGGCTCGACGTGCCGCGAGATGTCGCGGTTGTCGGCTTCGACGACATCCCGCTCGCCGCGCACACCGATCCGCCGCTGACCACGGTGCACCAACCGTTGCGCCAGATGGGAGAGACCGCGGCCCGCATGCTGATGAGCTTCTTCGCGGGCACCCCACTACCCGACACCCCCAACGTGATCCCCACCAGCCTGATCGTTCGGGCTTCCACATCGTCGTCATGAGTCGATTGCGGATTGATATCTGTGGCCCTTGCCCGCGAACCGGCCAGGCGTACGATCGGCCCCAATAAATTACTGAGAGCGCTCTCAGGACCGGACAGCAGCTCCACTTTTTGCACCGTCATGCAGTGACATCGAACGTCACGCAGAGACATGACAGAGCAGGGACATGAAGGAGGATCCATGCGCGTCAACCACCGCGTCGCCCTCGCACTCAGCGGTGCGCTGGCGGTCGCCATGCTCGCCGCGTGCAGTAGCGGCGGGTCAACGACCGCATCGTCGAACCCGGGCGGCGTGCTGAACATCGGCATGCCGAACGGGCCGCAGACGGACAACAACAATCCGTACGTCAGCTCGTCGGCCAGCTCGTCGCTGGGCTACAAGTACCAGATCTACGAGCCCCTGGTCATGATGAACATGGTCAAGCCGACCGACCCCGGCAAGCCCTGGCTGGCCACCGCATGGAAGTGGTCCAACAACTTCTCCACGCTCGACCTGACCATCCGGCAGAACGTGAAGTGGTCCGACGGCCAGTCGATGACCCCGGACGACGTCGCCTTCACCTACCTGCTGCTCAAGAAGTACGCGGCACTGAACACCAACTCGCTGCCGATCACCGACGCCACGGTCAACGGCAACGACGTCACGGTGACCTTCAGTTCCTCGCAGTTCGTGAACCAGTACAAGGCGCTCACCAACGTCTTCATCGTGCCCAAGCACATCTGGTCCACCATGAGTGACCCGACGACGGACACCGTGCAGAACCCGATCGGCACCGGCCCCTACACGCTGAAGTCGTTCACCTCGCAGACCGTCGTGCTGCACGTCCGCAGCAGCTACTGGCAGGCGCTGCCCAAGGTGCAGGAACTGCGCTACACCTCCTACAACGACAACAACGCGCAGACCACGGCGCTGGCGACCGGCGCGGCCGAGTGGAGCTACGTCTTCATCCCCAACGTCAAGGCGGTCTACACCAGCAAGGACCCGGCGCACTACCAGATCTGGCAGCCGGCGACGCTCGGCGTGCACGGCCTGTGGTTCAACACGACCAAGGCCCCGCTGAACAACCCGATCCTGCGGCGCGCGATCAGCATGGTGATCAACCGCCAGGACATCTTCGTCCAGGGTGAGGCCAGCTACTTCCAGCCGGTGGTCACCAACATCACCGGTATCCCGACCCCGGCGGGCACGCCGTTCATCTCGCAGCAGTACCGGAACACCAACGTGAGCATCGACGTGGCCGGGGCGAAGAAGCTCCTGACCGACAACGGGTTCACCTACAGCGGCAACACCCTGATGGACCCGAGCGGCAAGCCGGTCGCGTTCACCCTGTCCGACCCGTCCGGCTGGTCGGACTACCAGACCGACCTGGCGATCATCAAGGACAACGTGTCCCAGATCGGCATCAACGCCAGCATCGACAAGGCAAACCAGGACGTCTGGACCAAGAACGTCGACACGGGCAACTTCGACGCCGTGATGCACTGGACCAACGGCGGCGCCACCCCGTACGACGAGTACGAGAACATCATGGACGGCGCGATCTTCAAGCCGGTCGGCACCGGCGGCGTGTCCGGCAACTACGGCCGTTTCCAGAGCCCGGACGCCACCACGGCGCTGGCGCAGTATGCCAACGCCAGTGACGACACCTCGCGTACCGCGGCGCTGAACACGCTGGAGCAGATCATGGTGACCCAGATGCCGGTGATCCCGACCGGCGCGGCCGGCGCCGGTGGCGCGTACAGCACCAAGCGCTGGGTGGGCTGGCCGAGTGCCGCCAACCCGTACGGGCCGGCACAGCCGACCCAGCCCAACGCGCTGGACATCGTCCTGCACCTGACCCCGGCTCCCTGAAAATTACAGCCGGTCTCCTCGCTCGGACGGCGCGCACCGTCCGAGCGGGGTCACGTCCGGCTCTCCGTACCGCACAATCGTTTCGGGGAACGACAGGACAGGAGTCCCGGGCATGGCTCTCGGCACTAATCCTTCTGCGCCGCCGACCGAGGTGGTGTTGGAGGCGGAAGGTCTGACGAAGCACTTCGTGATCCGCAGGCGCGGGCGCGAGGTGCTCACCCGTACCACGCGCAGCGTGCACGCGGTCGACGACGTCAACCTGGTGTTGCGCCGCGGCCAGGTCACGGCGCTGGTCGGTGAGTCCGGCTCCGGCAAGTCGACGGTGGCACGGCTGATGGCGCAGTTGTATCCCCGTACCGGCGGCGACATCCGGCTGCACGGCAAGTCGGTCACGGTGCGCGGCGGCCGGAAGTTCCGCGCCTACTGCCGTCAGGTCCAGATGATCTTCCAGGACCCGTTCGCCTCCCTCAATCCCACGCACACCGTCCGCTACCACCTCACCAGGGCGCTGCGGGTGCACGGCCGAGCGGGCAAGGGCGATGCCGAACTGCGGGACGCGCTGCACGAACTGCTCACCAGGGTGCAGCTCAGGCCCCCCGAGCAGTACCTGGCGAAGTTCCCGCACGAGCTGTCCGGCGGGCAGCGGCAGCGGGTGGCCATCGCCAGGGCCCTGGCCGCCAACCCGGAGGCGCTGCTTGCCGACGAGCCGGTGTCCATGTTGGACGTCTCCATCCGGCTCGGTGTGCTGAACCTGTTGCGGGACCTGAAGGAACGACTCCACCTGGCCATCCTCTACATCACCCACGACATCGCGTCGGCCCGCTACTTCGCCGACGACACGCTGGTGATGTACGCGGGCCGGATGGTGGAGGGCGGGGACAGCGAGACCGTCACCCAGCACCCGGCCCACCCGTACACCCGACTGCTGATCGAGTCGGCACCGGACCCGGACCGGATCGACGGCTCGGCCAAGGCCGCGGCGAACGCGGCGGACGGCTCCGGCGGCGAACCGCCGAGCCTGATCGCCCCGCCGAGCGGCTGCCGGTTCCACCCCCGCTGCCCGCACGTGATGCCGCGGTGCACCACGGACCTGCCGCCGCGCTTCGACCTCGACGACGGCACGAACCACTGGGCCGCCTGCTGGCTGTACGACATGCGGGACCTCGACGCGGCCAACCACGGTGTGGAGGGTCTGTTCCCGGAGGGCGGCCGATGACCTATCTCCTGCGTCGCGTCGCGTTCTACCTCTTCACCGCGTGGGCCGCCGTCACGATCAACTTCTTCATCCCCCGGCTGATCCCCGGTGACCCGGTGCTCGCGCTGATCGCGAAGAACCAGGGACAGATGAGCACGAAGGCGATCGCCTCGCTGTACGTCCTGTTCGGACTGGACAAGCACCAGAGCATCTTCGAGCAGTACGGTCACTACTGGGCGCAGCTGGTGCACGGCGACCTCGGCCTGTCGTTCACGTTCTTCCCGACGCCGGTGTCCACGGTCATCGCGCAGAGCCTGCCGTGGACCCTGGCGCTGGTCGGCGTCACCACGCTGGTCAGCTTCGCGCTGGGCACCAGCCTCGGGGTCTTCGCCGGCTGGCGGCGCGGCTCGTGGGCGGACGCCCTGCTGCCGGTCACCACGTTCTTCTCGTCGGTGCCCTACTTCTGGCTCGGCCTGATCGCGATCGAGCTGTTCACCGGGCCCGGCAGCTTCTTCCCGCCGTCGGGCGGTTTCGACCCCGGCGTGGTGCCCAGTTTCACCGGCGGGTTCATCGGCAGCGCGATCCAGCACAGCATCCTGCCGGCCGCGACGATCCTGGTCTCCTCGATGAGCGGCTGGATCCTCGCCATGCGCAACATGATGGTGACGGTCACCTCGGAGGACTACATCACCGTCGCGCACGCCAAGGGCCTGTCCGAGCGCCGGGTGATGGTGAACTATGCGGCCCGCAACGCGTTGCTGCCCAACGTGTCCGGTTTCGCGCTCTCGCTCGGCTTCATCGTCGGCGGCACGCTGCTGGTGGAGATCGTGTTCTCCTATCCGGGCGTGGGATACGAGCTGTTCCAGGCGGTCGGCTCGCAGGACTACCCGCTGATGCAGGGCATCTTCCTGATCATCACGCTGTCGGTGCTGGCCGCGAACTTCCTGGCCGACATCGCGTACCTGCTCCTCGACCCGCGCACCCGCAAGGAGGGCTGACACCGTGGCGACGCCCGCGACAAATCTGGACACGATCGTTCCGGACGGTCCGATCGGCGGCACCGGCAACCTGCCGGCCCGCCGCAGGAACTTCCGGTTCATCGCCAACGTGAAGGCGGCGGTCGGCCTCGCCGTCATCGGCTTCTTCGTGCTGCTGGCGATCATCGGCCCGTGGATCGCGCCCTACGACCCGGACAAGCGCGGCAACGACCTGGTGGCACCGCCGTCCGGCGCGCACTGGTTCGGCACCGACCACCTCGGCCGGGACATCTTCAGCCAGGTACTGGTCGGCGCGCGCAGCGTCGTGTACGTCGGGTTCCTGGCCGGCCTGGTGGCCACCGCGCTCGCGATCGTGATCGGCGTGACCGCGGGCTACCTCGGTGGCACGGCGGACGACGGCCTTTCCGTGCTGTCCAACGTGTTCCTGGTGATCCCGGCGCTGCCGTTGATCATCATCATCACGTCCACCCTGCCCAACGCGGGCGACACCCTCGTCGCCATGGTGATCGGCTTCACGTCATGGGCGTACGGGGCCAGGGTGCTCAGAGCGCAGACGCTGTCGTTGCGCAGCCGTGACTACGTCGAGGCGGCCCGCGCGACCGGCGAGAAGACCTGGCGGATCGTGGGCTTCGAGGTGTTGCCCAACCTGACCGCCGTCATCGCGTCCAACTTCGTCGGCACGGTGGTGTTCGCGGTGCTGTCCGAGATCACCCTGTCCTTCATCGGCGTCTCCGGCGCGTCGACCTGGAACTGGGGCACGATCCTGTTCTGGGCGCAGAGCCAACAGGCGTTGGCGCAGGGCGCGTGGTGGTGGTTCGTGCCGGCCGGCCTCGCCATCGCCGTGCTGGGCACCGCGTTGGCGCTGTTGAACTTCGGCATCGACGAGTTCATCAACCCGCGGCTGCGCGGCACCGGCCGTAGCAAGGTGCGCACCGCCGCCGGGCACGTGGTCCGGATGCGCGTCGGCTTCACCCCGGTGTTGGGTCTCGACGAACCCGGTGTCCAGCAACCGAGGGAGGCGCGTTCGTGATCGGCGAGCCCGTTCTGGAGATCAGGAACCTCAACGTCGACTACGGTCTCGGCGACACCGCCGTGCACGCGGTGAGCGACGTGAGCCTCACCCTGCACCGGGGCGAGGTGCTCGGCCTTGCCGGGGAGAGCGGCAGCGGCAAGTCGACGCTCGCGTACGGCCTGACCCGGCTGCTGCCGCCGCCGGGCGTGATCCGCAGCGGTTCGGTGCTGTACTACCGGCCCGACGGCGAGCCGATGGACATCATGAAGCTCACCCCGGACCAGTTGCGCGAGTTCCGCTGGGCGGAGACGTCGATCGTGTTCCAGGGGGCGATGAACTCGCTCAA
>DASXXM010000688.1:0-13983 GCA_036503065.1 Pseudonocardiaceae bacterium
GTGGGATAGGGCAGGTAGGGCAGCCAGTCGGCCGGTATCCACTCGCTGGTGGGGACACGGTCCCAGTCGGTCTCGTGGGGTTGCGCGTGCGCGTCCCACTCCATTTCGAACGCGTCCCGCGCTGCCGCAGCCGACCAGCCGTCGGTCCAGATGCTGCGTGGGTGCGCCGGGTCTACCAGCGCCGACACCTCGGGCACCGCGCGGAGCGTGGACAGTTCGCCGTGCTCGCCGATGGTGCTGACGGTCTCGGTCTCCAGCCAGTACCGGATCTGCCGGTAGGGCACCCCCGCCGCAGCGAGCCGCCTGCACAGTTCGTCGAACTCCGGTCCGGCGGGCAGCAGCGCTCGAACGTCCACTCCGGACGGTGGCTGGGACGCGCCGGCTGCCGGATCGGTGATCTTGCGCCAGTGCAGCAGCCGCTGCTCGGTGAATGCCGGTGTCGTGGGTTCACGGTGGAATTCCTGTGGTGCGGGGCCGCAGCCGGTCAGGAACTGGGCGGCGATCGCGCGGGCGAGGGCCGGATTGTCCACCGGGACGGAAATCGTCCGAATCCGCATCTCGCCTGGGGTCACGTCGCAATCCCAGTCCGGCACACGCTCGTCGACCACCCGCCACCTCCGCTGCCATTCAGCCACAGTGTCCGCAGCCACCGACCGTACCGAATCGATCCGTTCGGGACAGCGTTCTTCGAACGATGACCGGATTGCGGATGAACGTCAGCGCGTGCCGTACTGGTAGCAAGTCGCCGACCAGGGCCTGCACGCGATAACCGTCCACAGCTGACGACAACAGGACGAGGCACAGAGGTTTGTCACTGTGACTTCAGTGAAGACCGAATTTTCTGGCGGACTTGTCGACGCCGAGTTGATCGAGGATGAAACCATTGTCAATACGCCAAGGTGAGGCGGTGGGTGTCCTGGTGGTTGTGCTCGCATCGGTGCCGGTGTGGCTGCCGCCGGACCAGTCCACGGATCTGCCGGTGAAGTTGCCGGCCTGGCTGCTGATCGCGACGACAAGATCGCAGGAGGGCACCTGCGTGCCGGTGACCGGTCGGCGGCCGCCGCGTTCCGCATGTCGTTCCGTCGGCTTCCAGCAGACCGGCAACGAACTGGTCGAGGGTGTTCGGCGGACGGTGGAGATCACAGCGACTGCGCGTCCGCCTGGACTTCGGGCATGTCGGACCCCGTGGGGTGCCTGAGCCCGGTTGTGATGGTCAGGCACCCCACGGGGTTGACTCAGTTGGCGTCTGTTGCGGTCGCGTCGGTGCGGTGGAAGTGGAACGGGCAGTGGGTGCCGCCCAGACCGATCGTGGTGGCTCGGTCGAAACGGATGCCGTGCTTGTCCGGGTCGATGGCTTCGATCCAGTTCCCGTCGAACGCGCACATCGCCGGGGTCAGCTCGGGAGCGGAGTTGGCGACCAGCACGTCGTGGTAGAAGCAGCGGTGGACGTCGAGCAGGTAGTGGTCGTCGTCGGTGGTCCGGTGGAAGGTGAACCCCTTGCCGAAGCCGTACTGCTCGCGGGACTTCGACAGCTCGACCATGGCCGTGAACGGGTCGGGCTCGTTGTCCAACATCATCCGAGTGCCTTCGCGGACGGTGTCGCCGAGCGGCTCGATGAACGCGGCCTGCACCGCGGCGACGGCGTTGTCGCGGCCCAGTCGTGGCAGCAGGAACTGGTAGGCGGCCACCAGGGCCACGGTCATCCGGAGGTTGTAACGGGCCGGTTCGTCGACGATCAGGTGGGCGTTCGCGAGTTCCAGCTGTTGGTGCCGGGCCCGCATCGCGGCGAGGAGGTCGGCGGGAAGCGAGTGTTCCCGCAGCGTCGCCGTGATGTGCTTGAAGAAGCCATCGACGATCGCTGCGGTGTCGCGGTCGGGATCGGGGACGTAGTGGCCCTCGGTTCCGAATGGGTCGGTGGTCATGGGGGAGTCCTTTCGGGACGGACTCGGTCCCGAACACGGGCAGGCGCTGTTGAAGCCGGGCCGGCCGTGCTCGCGATCGAGCGAGCACGCCAGCGCGCTCCACCGACCGACCGGGCGCTGACGAACTGTGATGAGTGTTGTCGGGGTCAGGGTCGCACGGCAGGGCAGGTCTTGTCACGCCGACAGTCGTCCCTCACTCCATGGAACAGTGCGTGGCGCAATCCACGAGGCCCTAGCAGCGTTCAAGAGCCGGTTTCCGAATGTCGCCGCGTTCAGTGGTCATACTGTTTGTTTCTTGATCGCGATGAGAATCGAAACGCACAATGTGACGCGACGAGAATCACCCGTTTGCTGATGAGCGAATGTCGTCATCCTGAAACATATGTCGGGCGCAACGCGATGTAGCGGCATGTCTGGGTTTTCGTGAACCGGCTCTCCAGGAGGACATCAATGACAGGGCATCGAAGATCGCCGCGTGTCGCGCTGACACTGGTCGTGATCGCGGCGTTGAGCCTGCTCGGCTTCGCCGTCGCGCCGGCCGCCGTCGCGGACGAGTGGCACTACGTCCCCGGTACGGCACTGATCAACGCCGATTCCGTCACCACCGGCGGCGGCCTGACCGACGCGAACGGCCAACCGATCTCGGTAGAGGCGTACATCGCCGAGAAGGCCGGCTTCACCCCGACCGTGGTGAGCGGTTCGACGTGGGACTCGATGACCCCGGGGCAGTTCTCCTCCTATCAGCTCTTGATCGTCGGTGACCCGGGCTGCGGCACGACACCGACGTCGGTCACCAGCAACGCGACCGTCTGGGCACCTGCCGTGCGCGCCATGGCGGGTGCCAACGGGTCCGCGGGCAACCGGGTCGTGCTCGGCACGGACCCGGAATCCGCCCTGCTGCACGGCGGCGGCGCGGCGCAACCGAGCGGCCCGCCGGGCCCGAACCTGTCCCCGCCGGAGCCGATCGATCCGCTGCTGTCCGGTTCGGGCAGATTGATGGAGCGCATGATGCAGTACGCCGGTGCGGCGTACGACGCGACCGGCCTCTACTTCGACACGTCCTGCCACGACAACGGTGGCGACGTGGCAGTGCTGAACCAGTTGAGCCGCGCGGGCACCGGTTTCACCAGCAACGCGAACCCGCCGTGCGGCGCGACCGTCGCACAGGCCGGCCTGGTCCCCTCGCCGTACGCGACCCAACCGGACAGCGACCTGCAGGGCTGGGGCTGCTCGGCGACCATGTCGTTCCCGACGTATCCGCCGGACTTCCACCCGCTGGCGATCGCGACGGACACGACGACGAGTCCGACGTGCGGCATCGACCAGACCACGAGCGCCAACGCGTGTGGTGAGGCGTACGTCCTGGCGGCGGGCCAGGGCGTGGTGACCGCAGGGCCGGACATTACGCTGACACCGACGTCGAGTTCCAGTCCCGAGCGCGGGACGCAACCCGTGACGGCGACCGTCACGCACCAGGGCACACCGGTGGCCGGGCAGTCGGTCGCGTTCGCGGTCGGCGGCGTCGACGACATCAGACCCGCAGGGCCGGGCACCTGCATGCCGGCGAGCTGTACGACGGATGCGAACGGGAACGTCACGTACACCTATCGAAACTTCGGCCCTGGCGCCGACACGATCTACGCCAGCACGACACTGAACGGCAGCACCGAGCAGGCGACGGCCGCGCAGATGTGGACCGGCCCGAACATCTTGCCGACGGCGGACAGCGCGTCGGCCAACGTGCAGTTGAACACGCCGACCCCGATCACGCTGCAGGCCAGCGACTCCACCGGCAATCCGTTGAACTCGGGGCATTACATCTTGCTGAATTCGCCGGCGCACGGCACGTTGTCCGGCACGGCACCCATCCTCACCTACACGCCCACTACCGGCTACCTCGGGCCGGACTCGTTCCAGTTCTACGTGATCAACGGGCCGGTGGTCTACTCGAACGCCGCCACCATCTCGATCACCGTCACCTCGAACCCCGTGCCGGTGGCGGACAGCGCGTCGGACAACGTGGTGCTGAACACGCCAATCCCCATCACGTTGCAGGCCAGCGAGTCGAACGGCGACCCGTTGACCTACACGGTGCTGAGTCAGCCGACACATGGCACGTTGTCCGGTACGGCGCCCAACCTCACCTACACGGCCGCGGCCGGCTACGTCGGGCCGGACTCCTTGACGTTCATGGCGGCCGACGGCCAGTTCGACTCGAACGTCGCCACGATCTCGATCAACGTCATGAACCCGGCGCCGCTGGCGGACAGCGCGTCAGCCAGTGCGGAGCAGAACACGCCGACCCCGATCACGCTGCAGGCCAGCGACTCGAACGGCGACCCGTTGACCTACGCGGTGTCGAGTCCGCCGACACATGGCACGTTGTCCGGCACGGCACCCAACCTCACCTACACGCCCGCCGTCGGCTATCTCGGGCCGGACTCGTTGACGTTCACGGCAGCCGACGGGTCTGCCCAGTCGAACGTCGCCACGATCTCGATCACGGTCGTGGGCTGCCCGCGCACAGCCCCGACGTTGGACACCACAGTGTCGGCCGACCAGCAGACGCCGGCGAGCAAGTTCACCTCGCCGGCGATCACGACGGCGGGCGGCAACGAACTGCTGCTGGCGTTCGTCGAGGCCGACGGTCCGCTGAACCCCACGCAGACCATCACCTCCGTGACCGGCGGTGGTCTACAATGGACACTTGCTGGGCGGACCAATGCGACACTGGGCACGTCCGAGGTGTGGCGGGCGTTTGCCACGGCACCGCTCAGCGCGGTGACGATCTCGGCCACGTTGAACAACAGGTCGTTCGACGGTTCCATCACGGTGTCGGCGTTCCATGGCGCGGGTTCGACGGTCGGCACCGTCGCCACGAACGCCGCGACCAGCGGCGCGCCGACGGTCACGCTGACGCCGAGCACGTGCGGCTCCCTGATCTGGGCCGCCGGACACGACTGGACCAACGACACCGTGCCGGTCGCGGCCGGCGGACAGGCGATCGTGCACCAGTTCATCGACACCAACGCCGGTGACTCGTTCTGGGCACAGGACACGACAACGCCCACCCAACCGAACACGACCGTCACCATCGCCGATTCCGGTCCGACAACCGATCGATGGGGACTGGCGGCCGTCGAGATACGACCGGCCGGCTGATCAATGGTGAGCGCTCGGCATCGCGAACCTACGGCCGTCCCGACGCGCTGACGCAGGTCCGCGTCGCGCGGTCGCGGGCCGGTCCGGGAACGGGGTTCCCGGACCGGCCCGTCGCCGCCGTCTTGACGGGCGGCAGTGTTCGCGCTAACAATCGTCACCGCACAGCGGCGTGATTCGCGAGGGAGGCACCCGGCCATGGGCAACGTCAACGATGACCGCGCACCGGTCATGACCGACGTCGCCAGGGCCGCCGGGGTCTTCCACCAGACGGTGTCGCGGGTGCTCAACGACCACCCCAACGTGCGGTCGGACACCCGGGACCGGGTGCTCGCGGCCATCCGCGAACTCGGGTACCGGCCCAATGTGGCCGCCCGTACGCTGGTGACCCGGCGCACCGGGACGCTCGGCGTCATCGGGTTCAACACAACACTCTACGGTCCCGCCTCGATGCTCTACGGCATCGAGCAGGCCGCGAAGCAGCACGACTACTTCGTCACCGTCGCGGCGCTCGCCGCGCTGGACCGGCGTTCCGTGCTCGACGCCGTGGAACGGCTGCGGGACCAGGCCGTCGAGGGCATCATCGTGATCGCCCCGCAGACCACGGCGGTCGGGGCGCTGGCCAATGTGCCCTCCGACGTGCCGCTGGTCGCGGTCGGCTGTGGCACGCACGCCTCCCTCGCCTCGGTCGCGATGGACAACGAGTCCGGGGCACAGCGCGCCACGGCCTATCTGCTCGATCTGGGCCACCGCACCGTGCATCACCTGGCCGGCCCCGCCACCTGGCTGGACGCCCAGGAGCGCGAGGCAGGTTGGCGAAGTGCCCTCCATGCGCGGGGCGCGCCGGTGCCCGAACCGCTGACCGGCGGTGACTGGTCGGCCCGGACCGGTTTCGAGCACGGCCTGCGGCTCGCGCGCGACCTGTCGGTCACCGCGGTCTTCTGCGCCAACGACCATATGGCGCTCGGGTTGCTGCGCGCGCTGCAGCAGGCGGGGCGCCGGATTCCCGAGGACGTGAGCGTCGTGGGATTCGACGACATTCCGGAGGCCGAGTACTTCGGACCGCCACTGACCACGGTGCGGCAGGACTTCGACGAACTCGGCCGCCGTGCGCTCGGCAGTCTGATCGGCCTGATCGACCGACATGGTGTCCCGAGCCGGCCGTCCGCCATTCCCCGGGTGTCGATCGAGCCGAGCCTGGTGGTGCGCGCCTCCGTGGCCAGACCGCCGCGCTGACAACCGTCCCAACCCAGTCGTGGAGAGAGCCGGCCATGGATGTTAGCGCTCACCAGAACGACGACCAGTACGTGGTCGGCGTCGACTTCGGCACGCTGTCCGGCCGCGCGCTCGTCGTCCGGGTCGCCGATGGTGCGGAGCTGGGCACGGCGGTGCACGACTACGCGCACGGCGTGCTGGACGAGGCGCTGCCCGCCGGTGGTGTGGTGCTTCCGCCCGACTGGGCGCTCCAGGACCCGCAGGACTACCGCGAGGTGCTGCGCCGGGCCGTGCCGGCGGCGCTGGCGGACGCCGGGGTCGATCCGGCGCGGGTGATCGGGATCGGCATCGACGCCACCGCCTGCACCGTGCTGCCGACCCTGGCCGACGGTACGCCACTGTCCGAACTGGACGAATACCGCGACCGGCCACACGCCTATGCCAAGCTGTGGCGACACCACGCCGCGCAGCCGCAGGCCGACCGGATCAACCACCTGGCGCACCAGCGGGGCGAGCCGTGGATCGCCCGCTACGGCGGCAAGATCTCCGCCGAGTGGGAGTACGCCAAGGGCCTGCAACTGCTGGTGGAGGATCCCGAGATCTACGCGCGTGCCGCGCGGTGGATCGAGGCGGCGGACTGGATCACCTGGCAGCTCTGCGGCGTCGAGACCCGCAACGCCTGCACCGCCGGGTACAAGGGTGTGCTGCAGGACGGCGTGCGCCCGTCGCGCGCGTTCCTCGCCGCGCTGCACCCGGGTTTCGTGGACTTCGATGCCAAGCTGGACCTGGCCCCCGGCCGGCCCGGCGTGGCACCGCTGGGCACCCGCGCAGGCGGCCTCACTGCCCGCGCGGCCGTCTGGACCGGCCTGCCGGCGGGCATCGCGGTGTGCGTCGGGAACGTCGACGCGCACGTGACCGCGCCGGCGGCGCGCGCCATCGAGCCGGGACAGATGGTCGCCATCATGGGCACCTCCACCTGCCACGTGATGAGCGGCGAGCGGCTGGCCAACATCCCCGGCATGTGCGGTGTCGTCGACGGCGGGATCGTCGGCGGCCTGTGGGGTTACGAGGCCGGGCAGAGCGGCGTCGGTGACATCTTCGCCTGGTTCACCGACAACGCCACGCCGGCGCAGGCACACGAGGAAGCAGCGGCGCGGGGCATCTCCGTGCACGATCTGCTCAGCGAGCGGGCCGCTGCCCAACCGGTCGGCGGGCACGGGCTGATCGCCCTGGACTGGCTCAGCGGCAACCGCTCTGTGCTGGTGGACCACCACCTGTCCGGCGTGCTCGTCGGCCTGACGCTGGGCACCAAGCCGCACGAGGTGTACCGCGTGCTGCTGGAGGCGACCGCGTTCGGCACCCGGGTCATCATCGACACGTTCGAGCGCAGCGGCGTGCCGGTCCATGAGTTGATCGTCGCGGGCGGTCTGGTCCGGAACAGTTTTCTGATGCGGCTGTACGCCGACATCACCCGACGGCCGCTGAGCCTGATCGGCTCGGCACAGGGGCCGGCACTCGGTGCCGCGATACACGCCGCCGTCGCCGCGGGGGCACATCCGGACGTGCCGGCGGCGGCGCGCGCGATGGGCAAGGTCCACCGCGTCGTGTACACCCCGGATCGGCAGCGGGCCGCGGCGTACGACGTGCTCTACGCCGAGTACCTGCGCCTGCACGACTATTTCGGGCTGGGCGCGAACGAGGTCCTGCACCGGCTGCGGGAGATCCGACTGGACGCGCTCGGTGCCGCCGCGCGCGATGTTAGCGCGAACATCGACCGGGAGGCCTCGTGACCATCCGTTCGGACGAGATCGGGCCGACCCTGCGCGCCGCGATCACGCCCCTGCGCCGGCAGCTCTGCGACCTGCACGCGCTGTTACCGGCCAACGGCCTGGTCGCGTGGACCGCCGGCAACATCTCGGCGCGCGTGCCGTGCGCCGAGCTGATGGTGATCAAGCCCAGCGGCGTGGACTACGCGGCGTTGACGCCCGAGTCGATGGTGCTGTGCGACCTGGACGGCAACGTCGTCGAGGGGGAGTACCAGCCCTCCAGCGACGCCGGCTCGCACGCCTACGTCTACCGGCACCGCCCCGATGTCGGCGGTGTGGTCCACACGCATTCGACCTATGCCACGGCGTGGTCGGCGCGTGGCGAGGCGATCCCCTGTGTGATCACGGCGATGGCCGACGAGTTCGGCGGCGAGATCCCGGTCGGGCCGTTCGCGCTGATCGGCGACGATGCGATCGGCAAGGGGATCGTCGAGACGCTGGCCGGTCGCCGCTCGCCCGCCGTGCTCATGCGCAACCACGGGGTCTTCACGATCGGCGCGGACGCCCGCGCGGCGGTCAAGGCGGCGGTCATGACCGAGGACGTCGCCCGCACGGTGCACCTGGCCCGCGCCTACGGCGAGCCGATCCCGATCCGGCCCGACGACATCGACGCCCTGCACCACCGCTACACCCACGTCTACGGGCAGCGGGCCGCGGACGGAGCGCCCGAATGACCGCGCCCGAGATCTGGTTCCTCACCGGCAGCCAGCACCTCTACGGCGAGCGGACCCTGCACCAGGTCGCCGAGCAGTCCCGCGCCATCGCCGACGCGCTGGCCGACAAGCTGGCCGCCCAGCCCGGCGACCCGGTACGGGTGGCCTGGCGGCCGGTGCTGACCGACGCGGCCGCGATCCGTCGAATCTGCCTGGACGCGAACGCCGATGACCGCTGTGTCGGACTGGTCGCCTGGATGCACACCTTCTCGCCGGCCAAGATGTGGATACCCGGGCTCGCCGCGCTGCGCAAACCCCTGCTGCACCTACATACCCAGGCCAACGCCGCGCTGCCGTGGGCCACCATCGACATGGACTTCATGAACCTCAACCAGGCCGCGCACGGCGACCGCGAGTTCGGGTTCGTCCAAACCAGACTCGGCGTGCCACGCAAGACCGTGGCCGGGCACGTGCGCGACCCGTCGGTGGCGCAGCGCGTCGGGGCCTGGAGTCGTGCCGCGCGTGGCCTGGCCGAACTGCGCGACCTGCGGCTGGCCCGATTCGGCGACAACATGCGGGACGTCGCGGTGACCGAGGGGGACAAGGTCGAGGCGCAGCTGCGCTTCGGCGTCTCCGTGAACACCTACGGCGTCAACGACCTGGTCGCCGTCGTGGACTCGATCGCCGAGACCCGGATCACCGACCTGGTCAAGGAATACGAGGACACCTACCGCGTGGCCGCCGGGCTGCGTGCCGGCGGCGAGCGCCACGCGGCGCTGCGCTACGCCGCCCGTATCGAACTCGGGCTGCGCGACTTCCTTGCCGGCGGGGGTTTCGGCGCGTTCACCACCAACTTCGAGGACCTCGGCGGGCTGCGCCAGCTACCCGGTCTGGCCGTGCAGCGGCTGATGGCCGATGGCTACGGCTTCGGCGGGGAGGGGGACTGGAAGACCGCGGCGCTGCTGCGCACGCTCAAGGTCATGGGCGCGGGCCGGCCCGGCGGCAACTCGTTCATGGAGGACTACACCTACGACCTGGAACCCGGCCGCGAGGTCATCCTCGGCGCGCACATGCTGGAGGTCTGCCCCTCCATCGCCGTTGACACGCCGTCGTGCGAGATCCACCCGCTGACGATCGGCGCGCGCGAGGACCCCGTGCGGCTGGTCTTCGACGCGACACCCGGCCCGGCCGTGGTCGTCGGCCTCGCCGACCTCGGCGAGCGCTTCCGCCTGGTGGCCAACGAGATCGACATCGTCCCGCCACCGCAACCCCTGCCCCGGCTGCCGGTCGCCCGCGCGGTCTGGGCGCCGCGGCCGAACCTGCGCACGTCCACCGAGGCGTGGCTGACCGCGGGCGCCCCGCACCACACCGTGCTGTCGGCGGCGGTGGGCACCGAGGAACTGAACGACCTGGCCGAGATGCTCTCGGTCGAACTCCTGGTCATCGACGCGGACACCACGGTCCGCCAGTTCACCAGGGAACTGCGCTGGAACCAGGCGTACCACCGCCTGGCGCAGGGCTTGTAGCCAAGCCGAACCTTTCAGAAGGGCGATCAACGATGATTCGCAACACCAAGTCCCGCACCGTCGCCGTCTGCGCGATCACGCTGCTCGCGCTGATCACCACGGCCTGTTCCAAGAGTCCCGGCGGTAGCACCCCCGCCGCGGGCGCCAATCCCGCCACGCAGGTCGCCCTCTCCGGCTCGGTCACCTTCAACCAGGCCAGTCTCGCGAAGCTCGACGCGGCGCTCAAGTCCGCGCTGGCCGGCAAGGACCTGTCCGCGGTCAACATCGCGATGGTGGTGAACGTGGCCGCCGACTACTGGAAGGCCGGCCAGGTCGGCTTTGTGAAGGGCTGTGCCGATCTGGGCATCGCCGGGGGCAGGTGCACGTACTTCGCGCCGCCCAACGGCAAGCTGACCGAGCAGAGTTCGGAGTTGGAGACGTTACGGTCGCAGGGCATCACCGGCTACTCCCTGTCCGCGATCGACCCGACATCCGCCGCCGGCACCATCCACACCGACGTCGCGCACGGCGTCAGCGTGCTCGCCGTCGACTCACCACTGCCCGGTACCGACGCCGCGTCGCTGTATCTGGGCACCCCGAACTACACCGCCGGCATGCAGGCCGGTACCGCGATGAAGCAGGTGCTCGGCGGCAAGGGCAAGGTGGCGATCCTGGTCGGCTCGTTGACCGCCGCCAACGCCACGCAGCGCATCCAGGGCTTCGAGGACGCGTTGAAAGGCACCAGCATCACGGTCGCGCAGAAGGTCAACGACAACCTCTCGGCCAGCACCGCGACCTCGGACGCCGAGACCATCCTGGCCAACAACCCGGACATCAACGGCCTGTACGGCGTCTACTCCTACGACGGCCCCGCGCTCGCCCAGGCCGTGACGGCGGCCGGTAAGACCTCCTCGGTGCGGATCGTGTCCGACGACTCGGACGCCCAGACCCTAGGGTTCATCCGGTCCGGCGTGATCTCCGGCACCGTCGTGCAGATGCCCTACCAGCAGGGCTACACCGGCGCATTTATCCTGGCCGCCGAGAAGGTGCTCGGCAAGGACGCGACGATGGCGATCGTCAAGCCGTACCTGGATTCCGACGGCTCCACCCTCAGTTCCGGCGTGGGGCTGGTGACCAGGTCGGACCTGCCCGACTACCAGGCCCTCCAGTCGCAGTTGGGTATCGGCTGACGATGACGGCCGCTGCCGGTGACACCCCGGGCCGCGCGGTTGCCGCGCGGCTGCGGGGGGTGCACAAGTCCTACGGTCCGGTGCGCGTGCTCGATCTGCCGGCACTCGACCTGTACGCCGGGCAGGTCGTCGGCGTGGTCGGCGAGAACGGCGCGGGCAAGTCGACCCTGATGGGCACGCTGGCCGGCTCGGTGCACCGCGACGGCGGCGAGATCGAGATCGGCGGCAGGGCCCTGATCCCCGGCTCGACCGAGGCGGCCGGGGCGCTGGGCGTCGCGCTGGTCTCCCAGGAGTTCCCACTGGTCGGCCAACTCTCCGTGGCGGAGAACCTGTTGCTGGGCCGCCGGCCGCGCGCATCGCGCCGCAGGGTGCTGGTGGACCGGGCCGCGCAGCACGCCGAGGCCGCCGCGATGCTGACCGAGATCGGCCTGCCGCCGGGCGCGATCCCGGTCACCCGTCAGGTGCGCACCCTGCCGGTGCCCACCCGCCAGATGATCGAGATCGCCAAGGCCTGGGGCCACGAGCCCAGCCTGCTGATCCTGGACGAGCCGACGTCGTCACTCGGACCGCTGGAGGCCGCCCAGGTGATGGGCCTGGCGCGGCAGTTGGCCGACCGCGGCGGCACTGTGCTGTTCATCGGGCACCGGCTGGCCGAGGTGCGCCAGGTCAGTGACCGAATCCTGGTGCTGCGCAACGGAAGGCTGGTCGCGGACCTGACACCCGCCGCGGCATCCGAGGAGCGGTTGATCCGCGAGATGGTCGGCGGCGAGGTCGTGCGCCGCGAGCACCGGGCCGGCCACGAGGACAGCCCGTTGTTGCTCGAACTCGACGGCCTGACCGCCGACGGCCTCGGCCCGGTCGATCTGACGGTGCGCGCGGGAGAGATCCTGGGCGTGGCCGGGCTGATGGGCTCCGGGCGGAGCAGGCTGATCCACACGGTCGCGGGCGCGCAGCCCGCCACCGGCGGCTCGATGCGTCTGGGCGGCAAGCCGTATGCGCCGCGCGGACCCGGTGACGGCGTGGCCGCGAGCATCGCGCTGATCCCCGAGGACCGCAAGGAGCAGTCCATCGTGGGGTTCGCGCCGATCCGCACCAACGTCACCATCCCGATCCTGAAGCGGATCAGCAGCCACGGACTGCTCGGCCCCCGGCGCGAGCGCATCGAGGCCGAGCGGATCGCCGCGAGCACGAACGTCCGCATGCGCTCGGTGGACCAGCCGATCAGCTCGTTGTCCGGCGGCAACCAGCAACGCGCGATCTTCGGCCGGGCCTTCGCCACCCGGCCGCGGCTGTTGCTGCTGGACGAGCCGACCCGTGGCGTGGACGTCGGCGCCAAGGCCGAGATCTACGAACTCATCGACCGTGCCGCCACCGGCGGGATGGCCGTGCTGGTGGCCTCGTCCGAGCTTGAGGAACTGCTGTGGATCCGCCACCGCATCGCCGTGCTGAACCACGGCCGGTTGGTGGCGGTGGTCGACCGCGCCGAGGCCACCAAGGAACGCATCATGCGGGCGGCCGCCGGCACGACCCCGGACGTAGCACCCCTGCCAAGGAACGGAGCCGCGTGATGACCGCGCACAGCACCCTGACCCCCGAGACGACGACGCCGCCGCACCGGCCGGCCACCGTCCGGCTGGCGCGCAGACTCGCCGAATCCCCCGAGGCGGGCGTGATCATCGCCTGCGTGGCGGTGTTCGCCCTCATAGCGGTGAACGCGCCGACCTACGCCGCGACCGGCAACCTCCAGGTGATGGGCCGCGACCTGGCCCAGGTCGGCATCCTGTCGGTCGGCGAGTCCATCGTCATCCTCACCGGCGGTATCGACCTGTCCGTCGGCGCGCTCGCGGGTCTGGCGGGCATCCTGACCGCCTGGTTCAACGTCAACCACGGGATGCCCGCGCCGCTGGCCATCCTCGTCACACTGCTCATCTGCGCGGCGGTGGGCCTGTGGCACGGCGCGATGGTGACCCGGCTGAACGTGCCGCCGTTCGTCATCACCCTGGTCACGTTCACGGTCGCGCAAGGCATGTCGCTGGCGCTCACCACCGGCACGCCGATCAACAACATCAGCCCCCTGTTCAGCAACCTGAGCCAGTTCTACCTCGGACCGGTCCCGGTGCCCGCGCTGTTCTTCATCGGGGCGGTGATCATCGCCTGGTTCGCCCTGGAACGTACCTACGTGGGCCGCCAGATCTACGCGGTGGGCGGCAACAAGGAGGCCGCGCGGCTGGCCGGCATCCCGGTCGCCCGCCGGATCACGTCCGCCTACGTGGCCAGTGCCGTACTCGCCGGTGTCGTCGGCGTCCTGGTGATCGGCCGGATGAACGTCGCGGACCCCTCGGTCGGCCCCGGCTGGGAGTTGAGCGCCATCGCGGCGGCCGTCGTCGGCGGCATGTCCCTGTTCGGCGGCGAGGGCCGGATCATCGGCATCGCGGCCGGCGCGATCCTGCTGGAGTTCATCGCCAACGGCCTGCTGGCGCTGCACGTCAACACCTATTACCAGACCGTGGCGC
>DASXXM010000689.1:0-11907 GCA_036503065.1 Pseudonocardiaceae bacterium
CTGGCGCTGCCCCACCACGAATCCACCCACCATGTGCTCCTGCGACCGGCGGGCCGCGCGGTCGAGCTGATCGCCCCGGCCGCTGCTCAACTCCGGCTACACCATGGCGCGGCCGAATTCGTCGACCTGTTCCGCGCCACCTTCGGCGGCCGGCGGGACCTCGGCGCCGCGATCTTCGGCCAGGACGACCAGCCCGTGGCCAAAACCCTGGCCGCCGGCTTCGCGGAACGCCCCGGCCTGGACGAACTGGCCGCCCGCCACGGCTCCTGCAAGTGGGGCGCGCACTGGCAGTCAACGGACTACGAACGCTATCTGGCGCCGCTGCGCGACCAGCGGCTCACGATCCTGGAGATCGGCATCGGCGGCCATCACGTCGCACCCGGGGGCCAGTCGTTGCGCATGTGGCGGGACTACTTCCCCCGCGCCCGGATCTACGGCATCGACCTGTACGACAAGCACGACGTCGCGGAGCAGCGCATCGGTGTCTTCCAGGGCGACCAGAGCGACGTGCGTTTCCTGTCCGACGTCGTGGCCGGGACCGGCCCGCTGGACATCGTGATCGACGACGGCAGCCACGTGAACGAGCATGTCCTGACCGCGTTCCGGTTCCTGTTCCCGCGCTTGAACGACGGCGGCCTGTACCTGATCGACGATCTCCAGTCCGCCTACTGGCCCGCGTTCGGCGGCGTCCCGGACGACCGCGACGACCCCAGAACGACGACCGGCTTCCTCAAGACCCTGTGTGACGGCCTGCAACACCAGGAGTTCCTCTGGCCAACGGACTACCAGCCGTCCTATTTGGACCAGAACGTGGCCGGCGTGCACGTGCACCACCTGTTCGCCGCGATCGAGAAGGGGGCCAACACGGCACCGTCCAGCAAGCCCAACTGGATGCGCTACCTCGACCTCAACCGGCCGATGGCAGCCCTCGAGATCGGCCCGCAACCCTGACCGCGCGACTGCGGCGCGGCCCGCTGACCTGGGGACAACAGCTCCTGTGGCTCGGCTACCTGGCCAGCCCGGCCGACCACCGCAGCGGCCACACGGTGGTGCAGGGCTTCGACGTGCCCGCGAGGGCCACGGCGGCCATGGTGTCGGCCGCGCTGGGCATGCTGGTCGACCGCCATGAGACCCTGCGGACCACGTTCCACCAGGCCGACGACGGCGAGGCATACCAGGTGGTGCACCCGGCCCGACCGGTTCCGCTGACGGCGGTGCCGGCGCTGGACCCGGAATCCGAGATCGCGCGGGCGAGCGCCGAACTCAAGCGGATCGCGTTCGATCTGGCCGAGGACGGCCTGATCCGTGCGGCACTCGTGTCGGTCGACGGCCGGCCCGTGCACCTGCTCGTGGCCACGCACCACGTGGTCGTGGACGGGTGGAGTTGGGGTGTGCTGCGCCGCGAGTTCGACGCGCTGGTCCGTGCCGCGCTCGCCGGCACCGCGCCGGACCTGCCGCCGGTTGCCTGGCAACCACTCGACCAGGCCGAGCAGGAGCGGTCCGAACACGGACAGCGGGCGAACGCGGCGGCGCTGGCCTATTGGGAACGGCAACTCATGGTGCTGCCCGACCGGGTCCTGCCCGCCGCCGGTGTCGACCCGTCCGGCCAGCACATCGCCGTGTTGCGGTCACCGGCCATGGCCACGGCCCTGTCCTGGCTGTCCGCGCACTACCGGATCGTCGAGTCGACCTTGGTGCTGGCCGCGCTCGGTGCCGTGCTGGGCATGGTGACCGGTCGTGACCGGTCGGTCGTGATGACCATGTCGACCAACCGGAGGACGAGCCGGACCAGGGATCTGGTCGCGTGCCTCGCCCAGTACACCGTGGTCAACGTGGACCTGCTCGGCAACCCGTCGTTCGCGGAACTGATCGACCGGGCCGGTGCCGCGGTACTCGTGGCCTATCGGCACGGCCACTACGACTTCGCGGCGATGAAGGCCCTCGAACGGTCGATGGCGCAGCGGCGCGGCATCGTGTTCTCGCAACCGGCCGGCCTGAACTTCAAGCGGTACGTCGAGGGAGCACCGGCCCGCACCGATCCAGGACCGGTGCCGTTGTTGTCCACTGTGGACAGTCAAGTGGACGTCCTGTCGGTCGGTGGCAGCTGTGCGCGCGGTGTGGTGCTGCTGTCGGTCCGACCTGGGCCCACCGTGACGGAACTGGAACTGTTGGCCGACGGCGATGCGGTGTCCCCGAAGGACATGGCCGACCTGGTGCGGGCCATGGAGTCGCTGTTGCTGGCCGGCATGGCAGGTCCCGACCTGCGGCTGTCCGATCTGGCCACCCATTGCGACCTGCACCGGCCCGTGTTCGGGCCGGACTGGGCGTTGGTGGACCACTGCTGGGTGCGCCTGACCGAGACCGCCGCCGCCATCGGTGACTGTCCGGGGGTCACGGCCGCTTTCGTCGCGGTCGAAACGGATTCGCTCGTCGCCTACGTGGCGGTGGACGACCCGCCACCCGCTCAGGAAGCACCTGAGCGGGATGGTTGGGAAAGAACACTGCGCGAGTACGCGTTGCGCGCGGCGAAGGCCGGGCAGGCCGTGATCGCGCCGCACCGGTACGTGCTGTGCCGCACCGCACCCGCGGATCCGCTCGATCTGGCCGCGTGGCAACACACGGAGCCGTTGACATTCGGCTAGGCGAATGGTTTAGTCGGCCTGTTCGCACATAGTCGTCCGCACTGCGAGCGCCATTCCTTGGCTTGGGGGACATGCTATGCAGCCGATTCATGTCGGCCTGGTCGGCGCGGGGGGCATCGCCACCCGGCATGCCGCTGCCTACCGGAAACTCCAGCCGCGCATTCGCCTGTCCGCGGTCGCCGACGTACTGCCCGGCCGGGCCGAGGAACTGGCCCGGAATTGCGCGGCCGACGTGTACGTCGACTATTCCCGGATGTTGTCCGACGCCGAAATCGACGCCGTCGACATCTGCCTGCCGCATCAGCTGCACGCCCCGGCGGTGCTCGCCGCGGTACGTGCCGGAAAACACGTGCTGTGCGAGAAACCGCTGTGCACCACGGCAGCGGACGCGGCCACGATCGCCACCGAGGTGGCGGCGAGCGGTGTCACGGTCATGTGCATGCACAATCGCCTGTACTCCCCCGTGCTGACGCACGTCCGGGAGCTGCTGCGCCGAGGCGAACTCGGCACGCGCTACGAGGTCCGCGCCAGCGACTGCTTCCGCAACCCCGCCGACGCCGCCGACCTGGGCTGGCGGACCAGTGTGGCCGCGTGCGGCGGCGGCGAACTCATCGACACCGGCTACCACCCCGTGTATCTCGTGCTGGCCCTGGCCGGTGGCCGACCGACGGACGTGCTGGCCATGACCAGCCGGCACCGCATGAGCTTCCTGGAGGGCGAGGACTCGGCACAGCTTCTGGTGCGCTTCGACAACGGTGTGCAAGGCCATGTCGCGACCAGCTGGGCGTACGACAGCGACGAGCACTTCGCGGTCGCCGGCGAGCTGGGCACGTTGCGCGCCACCAGAACCCGCCTGACCCACCGGCGTCCCGGCGGCCAACCGGTCGTCACGGAATTCGCCAAGGGCAACGACATCGAGGCCGCGGTCGAGCACTTCGCCGACTGCCTGGCCACCGGTGCCCGCCCGCTGTCCACCCACGAGGACGGCGCGACCGCGCTGGCGGTCATCCTGGCCGCCTACGACTCGGTCCGCACCCGCGCGGTGATCAACCTGGCCGACCGACGGGTCGCCGTGCCATGACCACGACAGCGGGCGTCATCTCGCCCGTCGACGCCGCGGTGGATCTGGCCCGCACGCTCGGCGCGTCGGTGTCGGACACGGTGGTACTGCGGCACGGCAGCAACGTGAGCGTCCTGCTGCGCCCCGCGATGCTGGTGGCGAAGGTGGCCTGGCAGCGGCGCGGCTTCCGGCGCACACCGGACTGGTTCGCCCGTGAGGTCGCCGTGGCCGGGCACCTCCGGCGCGCGGGAGTGCCCGCGGTACGGCCGGCCACCGCGATTCCGCCCGGACCGCACCGGCACCGCGGCCACCTCGTCACGTTCTGGGACCACATCACGGTGACCGACGATCCGGTCGATCCGACGACCACCGGACGGTGCCTGCGCGCATGCCATCGCGCTCTGGCCGACCACGTCTGGGCACATCCGCCGTTCGACCCGTGCGCCGAATGCGACCGGGTGCTGGCCCGCACGCCGTCCCGGCAGTTCCTGGCCGGGGAACGAGCGCTGCTGGAATCGCTGGCCGGCCCGCTGTTCGACGTCGTGCGCACCTGGGACCGGCCCGCGCAGGCGCTGCACGGCGACCCGGCGCCGTGGAACATGCTGCGCAGCGGAGCCGACCACGTGTGGTGCGATTTCGAGGACACCTACGTCGGCGCCACCTGGTGGGACCTGGCCTGCCTGACGGCCCCCGCGACCGTGGCGCAGGACCGGTACTTCCACGACCGCGCCGTGGCCGGCTACGGCGTCGAGCCCACCGATCCCACGCTGGCCGCGTTCGAGGCGGCACGGGTGATGCACTCGGCGATCTGGTCGGCGTTCGTCAACAATCCCGGGCCCAGCCCCACCCGGCTGCGCCGGCTGGCCTGGCTGGAACGAAGGGCGGGCCGATGAGACCGTTCGAGTTCGGCGTCCAACTCTACGGCGCCACCGACGTGAAGGAGTGGCGCGAGCAGGCACAGCGGGCCTACGACCTCGGCTATCGGTCCGTGCACCTGCCCGACCATCTCGGCGGCCAGTTCGACCCGCTGCTCGGGCTGGCCGACGCGGCGGCCGCGGTCCCCGGCCTACGCATCGGCACGCTCGTGCTCAACTGCGCCACCCGCCATCCCGTGGTGCTGGCCAAGGCACTGGCCACCCTCGACGTACTCACCGACGGCCGACTGGAGGTCGGCCTCGGCGCGGGCTGGCAGCGGACCGACTTCGAGCGCACCGGAATCGACCGGCTCGGCCCGGCCGGCCGGGTCCGCCGCCTCACCGAATACGTGACCATCCTGGAAACCCTGTGGCGCGGTGAGGAACTGACCCACCACGGCGAATTCTTCGACATCGACGGCGCCCGATGCCTGCCGACGCCGGTGCAACGGTCGCTGCCGCTGCTGATCGGCGGCGGCTCCGCCGACATCCTGCGCTTCGCCGGCCGCCGCGCCAGGGCCGTGGCCCTGGACGTGCCCCAACCCGCCGGCCGGTTCGAACCCACCGCGTACCTGTCGGCCGCGCACCTCTCGGCGTTCCGCCAACGGGCCGACTGGGCCCGCGAGGCAGGCCGGGACATCGAACTGCTGATCCAGATCCCGTCCGGACTCATCGGGCCGGCCGACGCCGCGACCGAGATCGCGGCGCACTGGGGCGTGTCCGTGGACGCGTTGCAGGACACGCCGTTGGCGCTCGTCGGCGACGTGGACGAGGTCGCGGATCGGCTGCGGCGCTGGCGGGCCGAGTCGGACGTGAGCCGGATCGTCGTACCCGCCGACGCCATGACCACGGCACAACCGCTCGTGGCCCGACTCACCGGTACCTGAGAGAGGCAACCCGTGACACCCCTACGGCATGTCGCCTACGACGAACTCACGGTGCTCTACCTGCCTCACCTCGACGGCGGCGGGCGGACGTTCGGCCAGGACGTGGTCCGCTTCGTGCGGGACGAGATCGGGCCGGTCGGGCACGCGTTGGAATGGTGCGCCGGGCCAGGGTTCATCGGCCTTGCGCTGCTGGCCGCCGGCCTGTGCGATCGGCTGACACTGGCCGACGTCAATCCGGCGGCGGTCCGGATGGCCCGGCAGACGGTCCGGCACAACGACCTGGCCGAGCGCGTCGACGTCGTCGAGTCCGACGGTCTCGACGGCCTCCCGTCGCACCGGTTCGACCTCGTCGTCGCCAACCCGCCGCACACGCCGGGCGGGCGGCTGTTTCCACGGTGGGGCCCGGAGATCCTGTACGTGGACCAGGACTGGAGCGCGCACCGCCGGTTCTACGCGGGCATCCGCGACTTCCTCGCACCCGGCGGCTCGATCGTGCTCCAGGAGAACGGTCTGTTCTCCGGCGCCGCCGACTTCGCCGGCATGATCACCGCAGCGGGCCTCGATCTCGTGGCCGAACGGCCGTCGGTGGATCAGTACTACTTCGTGTGGTCGCGGAACGGGGGCGCGTCATGCTGATCGCCGCGGTGAAACCCGGCCACGACGGCTCGATCGCGTTGCTGGCCGACCACCGGCTGGTGCACAACATCGAGCAGGAGAAGGACTCGCTGCCTCGCTACGGCGAGCTGACCGGGCTGCGCCTGCTCGAACTGATGGCCATCGCGGACCGGCCGCCGGACGTGCTGGCCGTCGGCGGCTGGCTGAAGGGCGCGGGCCGCGCGGAGATCGGTGCGGGCTATCTGGGTGTGGACGCGGTGACGTCCGGCGTCACCAAGCTGTTCGGCCACGAGATGCGGTACTTCTCGTCCTCGCACGAGCGCTCGCACATCATGATGGCGATGGGCATGGCACCGGGGCCCACCCCGCCGCGGACCGCGGTGCTGGTGTGGGAAGGCCATCTCGGCGCGTTCTACGTGGTGGACGCGGACTGGCGGGTGGTCGAGAAGATCAACGTCATGGAGCAGCCGGGGGACCGCTACGCCCTGCTGTTCGACATCGCCGACCCGTCCTTCGCCGAGCCGCGTTATCCGCGCCTCGGCAGCAGCGGCAAGCTGATGGCACTGGCCGCCTACGGTGACGCGGGCGACGCGTCAGCGGCGGTCGTGCAGAGCGTGGCGCGCATCCTCACGCCCAGCGGTCGGCGGATCTCCACCGCCACCAAGTGGGAGTTCGTCGACTCGCCGCTGTTCAACGCCGGTGTCGAGGCCCAGGTCACCAAGGACGCGGCCGCCCTGCTGAGCCGACGGCTGTTCGATGCCTTCGCCGACGCCGCCCGCCGGTCGCTGCCGCCCGGCCTCCCGCTGCGCGTCTCCGGCGGTTGCGGCCTGAACTGCGAATGGAACCGGCGGTGGCGCGATCTCGGGCACTTCTGCTCGGTGTTCGTGCCACCGTGCACGAACGACTCCGGCTCGGCCATCGGCACCGCCGTCGACGCGGCCCACTTCTTCACCGGCAACGGCACCATCGACTGGAACGTCTACACCGGACTCGACTTCGACCTCGACGTCGTGCCGGCCGGTGCCTGGCGCAAGGCCCCGTACGACCTGACCGAGATCGCCGGGGCCATCCTGGCCGGCCGGGTGACGGCGTGGGTACAGGGCGCGTGGGAGCTGGGACCACGGGCGCTGGGCAACCGGTCGCTGCTCGCCACGCCGTTCGACCGGTCCAGCCACGACGTGCTCAACCGGATCAAGCAACGCGAGGGCTATCGGCCGATCGCGCCGAGTTGCCGGTCCGAGGACCTGCACCTGGTGTTCGACGAAACCTTCGACGACCCGTACATGTTGTACTTCCGCCGCGTCACGTCCCCGCTCATTCCGGCGGTGACCCACGTCGACGGCACCGCGCGGGTGCAGACCGTGCGGCAGGCCGAGAACCCGCGGTTCCATGAGCTGCTCACCCGGGTCGCGGCCGTGCGCGGGGTCGGCATCCTGTGCAACACGTCGCTGAACTGGCCCGGCCACGGTTTCATCAACCGCATGTCCGATCTGCTGAAGTACTGCGAAAAACGCGGTGTCGACCAGATCGTGGTCGGCACCGAGCGCTACGTCCGATGAGCGGCCCGATCCGGGTACGGCGACTGCCCGGCCATCCACTGGTCATGCCGGAGCGGCACGCCACCCGCCCGTCACCCATGCACGACACCCCACCACCACTGTTCCCGGACTGGTTCTCCCCCAACGACATCCTGTCCCACTTCGAGTTGGTGGACCGCGACCCGCAGGTCACGATCATCACGATGTCCTACCACCAGACCCCGGACGACCTGCGCCGAATCCGGTCGCCGGGCACCCCGCTCGTGGTCGTCTACACCCTGGACGACCTGCACGAACCATCCCGTGGCGGCTGGGACCGGTCACCGGACTGGTCGGACGCGGTCCGCTCGTTCGCGCTCGGCGCGGATCTGCTCGTCGGCGCGCAACTGCCGATCGACGTGCCGCACGACAACGTGCTCGCGTTGCCGCACGCACCGGTCGTACCGTTCCGGGACACCGCGGGTTCGGTCGCCGCGGCGACGACGGACCTGTACTTCGCCGGCGCGTGGTATCCGCACCGCAACGGCGTTCCGGCGGACAGCCGTGACCGCACCTACCGCGACTACCTGGTCAAGCAGCTGCGCAACGGGCTGCCCGCCAGGAGCCTGGAACTGCGCAGGGTGCACTACTGGCGCACGAACCCACTGCGACCGGGCGGGCCGCCACCGGCCGCCGGCCTGAAGGCGGAACTGCTGCGACAGCACGAGAGCAGCCTCGACCACACCCGCATCAGTCTGGCGCCGGTCGGCTACGGCTACTACACCACCCGCCACAGCGACACCTTCGCCCGTGGCCGCGCGCTGCTGTCGGAACCGATCCACCACCACCTCCGGCTCCCCGACCCGGACCGCTGGGCATCCGGTGAGGTCGCCCTGTTCTACTCGCCGCGGGCCGACGACATCGTCGAAGTGGTGTCCCGCGCGCTGGGCGAACCGACCCTGCTCCAGTCCCTGGCCGAGGCAGGCTGGCGATACGGCCAGCAGTACCTGCGACCGGACCGCCAGGCCGCCCGCCTGGCCGCCGCGATCCGCCAACTGTTATGAGGACCCGGAACGGACCTCACGGACCGGCACCATGCCCGCGATCCGTCCCGGCGCCGGATGCGCGATCAACTCGGGCGACGGCTGCTCGGCCAGTCGGGCGCTCATCCGGCCGTCCCAGGCCAGATACTCCCCCGCGCGTTCGTAGGCCGAGCCGAGCCAGTCGGCCCCGACGTACCCGGCCAGGCCGAGCGCGGCCGTGATCGTCGTCCCGAAAAGCTGGTCGGTGTGCCCGACGACCCAGCCGACCGGCGCTCCCAGCCCGAACCGGCCGATGGCGTCCGTGAGCGTGGGGACATGCTGCCGGGCCAGCCGCTCCCAGTGCCGGCACACGTCCGCGAACTGCGCCAACCGCACGTCCTTCCCCCGGACCGTCGCGGCCACCCAGCCCTCCCGAAACAGGTGCAGGCAGAGGAAAAGGAAGTCGAAGGCCGGTGCCATGACGGGCAGCGCACCCCCCTGCACCGGCAGGTCCACCCGGCGTGCCAAGGCCGCCTCGGTGGACACCTGCCATGGTGACGTGTACCAGGTCAGGCTGAACGCCACGTCGGTGACGAAGTAGGGCAGCGTGTCGTCGTCGGTCAACCGGGTCAGGTGGGGCAGGTGGTCGGGATAAAGCTGGTAGGCGGCGATCTCCGCGCGCGGAATGTCCACCAGCCGCCCGGTCCGGTGCTGGTACGCCCTGCCCTCCTGATAGCCCAGTCCGGCCAGTACCGCGCCGACCCGTTCCCGCTCCCGTGGCAACACCATCAGGTCGATGTCGTTGAACGACCTGGTGCCGTGCTGGTCGTACAGCATCGCCTGCGCCGCGACTCCCTTGGTCACCGCGACCGCGAGGTCGTCGGCCCGCAGTCGCGCCGCGATGCGCAGCGCCTCGCCGACATGGCGCCGCGTCCGCTCCCGGTTCCGGTTCAGCGACTCGCGCAGGTGCCGTCTGCTGGTCGCCGGCACGATGCCGAACCGGTCCGACCGCTGGAGAAAGTGCGCGAGCTGGGGCGCCAACCCGTGCCGCGCGGCCATCCCCACCAGCCGGTCCACGTCGAACCGGGCCGACCGCGTCAGTTCGATCGCGGCCCGGAACCGGCCGTCCCCCTCGTCCGCGACGCAGACCAGCGTCAACAGTCGCCATTCCGCCGAGGAATCCGCAGCCATAGCGCCATCCTACCTATGCTCACATTCGCCACAACGAATGAGTGACGACGGGGTGACAGGTCCCACGCAGACTTCGAGCCATGCCTGGGACCGATCTCGCGACCAAGCTGGACGGCTACCGGACGCTCCTACGCGGACGACTGGAGTTCTGGCTCGACACCCGGCATCGCGACCACCGCATGTACCAGATGATGGCCTACCACCTCGGCTGGCTCGACGCGGACCTGACGCCGGCCACCACGACCGACACCGGCAAACACCTTCGGCCCGCCCTGTCCTTCCTGGTGTGTGAACACGTCGGCGCCAGACCGGAACGCGCGCTGCCCGGTGCGGCCGCGGTGGAACTGGTGCACAACTTCTCGCTCGTGCACGACGACATCCAGGACGGCAGCCCGATGCGGCGGCACCGCCCGACGGTGTGGTCGCTGTGGGGCGTCGGACAGGGGATCAACGTAGGTGACGGGCTGTTCACGTTGGCCCAACTCGCCCTGCTGGAACTGGACGACGGCGAGCACGAGGTTGCGGCGCATGTCCGGATCGAAGCCGCCCGTGTCCTGAACCGCACCTGCCTCGCGTTGTGTGAGGGACAGGGCCGGGACCTGGACTTCGTGGATCGTCCCGACGGCGGCCTACGCGGTTATCTGACCATGATCGCCGGCAAGACCGGCGCACTGTTCGGCGGCTCCGCCGAACTCGGCGCGCTGCTGGGCGGCGCCCCGGCCGATGTCGTACGCACCTGCGGCCGTTTCGGCCGCGCGCTCGGTGCGGTATACCAGATGCGGGACGACATCGCGGGCGTCTGGGGTGATCCGCGGGAGACCGGCAAGCTGCCGAACGATATCGCGCGACGGAAGCTCGGCCTGCCAACGACTCTGGCGTGCCTGCTGGCGTCGGATCGGGACCGGGCGCGGTTGTGTGCCCTGTACGCCTGCGGGCGCCCGCTGGACGAGACGGAGGTCGACTGGGTGATCGGGCTGTTCGAGAAACTGGGTGTGCGCGACGAGGCCGAGCGGTTGGCCGCCCGGCACCTGCACCGCGTCGGGCGCCTGTTGCGGGCCGTCCTCCCCGCGCCGGACACGGCCGGTTCACTGGCGGAGTTGGTCAACGTCGTCGCCGGACGAGTCCCGATGACCGTCGCGGCCGAGGGAGGCGCGATGGGTGAGTCACTGGCGAACCATCCGGGTGCCGAGCGCGGGCGAGGAGGCCCACATGACTGAACAGCCACCGACACAGGCACAGCCACGGTCGCGGCGGCGATGGTGGTCGTGGTTGGGCGCGGCGCTGATGGTGCTGCCCTGTCCGCTGTGGCTGGTGTTCGCCGCGCTCGGCATCGGCGGCCTTGGCGGCGGTGCCGCCACCGGCGGCAATTCGGTGCTGTCCACGGTGTTCATCGTGATCTCCGTGGTCGGCCTGCTGCTCACCGCGTGGCGCGCCGGCGTCTATTTCTGGCGCCGCCAGCACCGTACGTCCTGATCGCTCAGGCCAACCGGACCGCGCGGTCCAGCCAGGACAGCGCACCGGTGGCCACCAGGAGCCGGTCGTCCGCGTAGTTCAGGCTGGCCGACTTCAGGTCACGCAGGTGTCGCTCCAGCGGCACCTGCGTGTTCTCGAGGTAACCGAGGCGCATGCCGACCACGCCGATCAGTCGCTCGACCGCGTCGAACGTGAGCTCGGCCCCGATGACCTTGAGCAGGTTGAGGTGGATCTGCGCGGACGGATTGTCCAGCGACACGCCGTCCGCGCGCGCACGGTCCGCCTCCTCGGTCACCCGGGCGAGATAGGCACTGACCAGCTCCACTGACATCCGGACCCGCGCCAGCCGCTCCGACACCAGATCCGACCTGTGATCGACCGTCGCCGGCCGGCCTGCGGACCGCAGCAGGGTCACGGTGTCGGCCAGCGCACCGCGAGCGGTGCCGAGCCAGCAGGCCGCCCAGCCGATATGTCCACTCGGGATGAAGCTCTCGATGGCCGCCGCGCGGAAGCAGCCCGGCGCGCCGATGAGCTGTGTTTCCGGCACGTCGCCCGCCAGGTGCAGCGGCACGCTCTCGGTGCCGCG
>DASXXM010000690.1:0-8990 GCA_036503065.1 Pseudonocardiaceae bacterium
CGTCGCGTCTCAGCCATCTGCGCTTCGAGCGCCGTCACCCGATCCTCCAAGCTCATATTCTGGAATCCTCGCGTCCTCGATCTTGCGCTCGTACTCGGATGTTGTCAGGACTCCAGTAGCACAGCCGGATCGAAGGACAGCGGGAACGGCAGGTCCGTACGGAACTCCTGACCTGTCAACGCTTTCGCCTGGACAACGTACTCACCGGAGTCATCGAGCCGCAGCAGTTCCACATGCGCTTCATGGTCGGTGATTTCGATCCACATGTAATAGGGCACGCCGGCCGCGGCACAAAGTGCGGGCTTGTCGATCTTGTCCTGGCGCACGCTCGATGGAGACACGAATTCGATCGGCATGAGCACCAGTTCGGCCGGCACCCAGTCCTGTCGCTTAATCGGCTGCCGCAGGACTGTCAGGTCAGGCTGGATCCACCGCTGCCTATGGAAGAGCATGCTGATGCTCCCATACGCGCGATATCCGGCTTCGCGAGCAGCCAATCTCAGCATCGAGCCCAGTTCCAGGCCTGCGTAGCTGTTGCCGCTGTTCTCGGAAGGACTCATGATCAGGTTACCGTCCAGGCACTCGTACTTTGCCGTCGGCAAACCCTCAATGGGCAGGTAGCGTTCGGCGAGCTCGGTCGTCCACAGTCCTCGGAGCTCGACTAGTGGGTCGAACCCGGATGGCACCATCGACGCGGCCACGACCACCACCTCCCCGCGCTCCACCATACTTGTACTCATGACCGAAAGCATGCCCGATCTATCCTGGATTATGAACCCTTATCCGCTTTGACTACCCGGTTGTGTGGATCATGCCGCTAGGGCAACGACGGGCAGTGCGAACGCTGGACTGCTCAGCCCTGTCCCTGGTCATGGTGTCCCTGGATCAGGCGGCAAAGGTGAGCGAACCGCTCATGACGAAGATGATGCTCGATCCATTCCGATTGCGGCATACGCAACTGATGCTGCCACCCGATCGAGCCGGCGACCGCGTGATCTAGCCGATCCGACCCGCCTTGACGGCGACCACGAGCGCGGTGACGTCGACGCTCAGCACCGCCGCGGCCGGGTTCTTGCTGTCCCGCACCGCACCGAGCGCCAACTCCACGCAGTTGCTGGCATCATCGTCGTCGTCACCCGCGTCGCTGTAGCTCGACTTCCGCCAGGTCAGACCGCTCATGCGTCACTCCCGTTCGTGCTCCTTCCTCAGGTTAGCAACGAAGTCGATGGACGCCGCAGGGTTGAGCGCGGCCTTCACCACTTTGGCGGCATGACGGTCGAAGAAGTCGATCTTTTGTTGATCCTCAAGGAAGACACGCGAGCCCTTGCTCTCCAGCAGGACGACCGACTTGTTGCGCGGCAACTTCATCAAATAGAACGGTTCATAGAAAGCCACATTCCCGCTCGCCGCAAACGGCACCACCCACAGTCGCACGTTCGGGCGTTCCGCAAGGTCCAGCAGGGCACGCAGCTGACGAGCCATGATCGCCCGGCTGCCAACGATCTTTCGCAAAGCCGCCTCATCCACGATCATGTCGAACTTGGGTGCGCCGTTCTTCAACAGCAGGGACTGCCTCTCCATTCTTATGACAACCCGGCGCTTGGCCTGCTCAGGCAGCACACCTGCGGCATTCATCATCGCACCGGCATAGTCGGCAGTCTGGGCCAGGCCGGGTATCAACACGGTCTCGGCATCAACGAGCGCGGTGGCTTCCGGTTCCAGACGCAGGAGAGTCCCCTTCTTGTCTGGCACATCATCCAGCTCGGTTGGCATGTCCAGCTCCCAGCGGCCTGGGTCGTCCTGGCGTTGTGCCAGGTGCAGGAGTCGTCGGCGCTCCTGGCCGTGCACCTCGTAGATCACCAGCAGCGACGCCAGGTCGGCGTCGGAGATGTGCTGCTGGCCGTTCTCCATCCTGGACAGCTTGGACTGCTGCCACTTCAGCCGCTGGCAGACGACGTCCAGGCTCAGGGCACGCTCGTTGCGTATGTATTTCATGTCCCACGCCAGGCCGCTGTGCACCACGTTGACCAGCTTCTCCGCGCCGCCCATTGCGTTCTCCCAAAACTCGTCTGAGCATTTGCAAGAACGACAATCGCAGATTTCGGCGTGGACCGCATTCACCCGATCGAAGGTTGCTCAATCAGCATAATCAGCCGAGCGCCTCGCCGCGTTTGACCGACGTCAACAGCAGTTGGGCGACGTCCACCACTTGTAGGGTTTCCTTTGCCACGCCTTCGTTCTGGCGTTGGGTTACGCCGTCGGTCATCATGACCCGGCAGAACGGGCAGGCGGTGGCGATCTTGTTGGGGGAGGTGCCCAACGCCTCGTCGGTGCGTTCCAGGTTGATCTGCTTGCCGATTCGCTCCTCCATCCACATGCGGGCGCCGCCTGCGCCGCAGCAGAATGAACGATCGGCGTGCCTCGGCATCTCGCGCAGGACGGCGCCGGATGCGCCGACCAGTTCGCGCGGGGCCTCGTAGACCTTGTTGTGCCGCCCCAGATAGCACGGGTCGTGGTACGTCACGTCCTCAGCGACCGGGGCCACGGGAACCAACCGGCGTTCGCGAACGAGGCGGTTCAACAGCTGCGTGTGGTGCACGACCTCGTACTCGCCGCCGACCTGCGGGTACTCGTTGGCCAGCGTGTTGAAGCAGTGTGGGCACGTGACGACGATCTTGCGCTTCGCCGGCTCCCGGCCCTCGAACAGGGTGTTGAGCACCTCGACGTTCTGCTGCGCCAACATCTGGAACAGGAACTCGTTGCCGGCCCGCCGCGCCGGGTCGCCGGTGCACGTCTCGTCCGGACCGAGCACGACGTAGTTCACACCGGCGATGTGCAGCAGTTCCGCCACCGCCTGGGTGGTCTTCTTCGCCTTGTCCTCGAACGCGCCCGCACAGCCGACCCAGAACAGGTAGTCGACGTCGTCGGCCAGTGTGCCGTCGAAGACCGGGACGTCGAAGTCCAGTGCCTTCGTCCACTCCAGACGGTCACGGGCGTTCTGGCCCCACGGATTTCCTTTGTTCTCCAGGTTCTTGAACATACCGCCCAACTCGGACGGGAAGTTCGACTCGATCATGGTCTGGTACCGGCGCATGTCGACGATGTGGTCGACGTGCTCGATGTCCACCGGGCACTGCTCGACGCACGCGCCACACGTGGTGCACGACCACAGCACGTCCGGGTCGATGACGCCGAACTCCTCGGCCGTGCCGACCAGCGGCCGCAGCGCCTGCTCCGGGCCGGACCCGGGCACCCGGCCGAAACCGGACTCCGGCACGCCGTGATGCGGGGTATCCGCAGAGATCTTGCCGTCGGCGGGCGTTTCCTTGCCGCCGATCAGGTACGGCGCCTTGGCGAACAAATGGTCGCGCAGGTCCATGATGACCAGCTTCGGCGACAGCGGCTTGCCGGTGTTCCACGCCGGACACTGGCTCTGGCAGCGGCCGCACTCGGTACACGTGGCGAAGTCGAGCATGCCCTTCCACGTGAAGTCCTCGACCTTGCCGCGGCCGAACGTGTCGTCCTCGCCGGGGTCCTCGAAGTCGATCGGCTTGCCGTTGGATTCCATCGGCAGCAGCGGGCCGAGTCCGTCGGGCAACCGCTTCGCGCCCACGTTGACCGGCGCGAGCGCGATGTGCAGGTGCTTGGAGTGCACCACGATCACCAGGAAGCCGACGATCACCGCGATGTTGACCAGGATGAACGTGGTCTCCAGCACCGCGTTGACACCGGTACCCAGCGGCGCGAGCGCGTGCCCGACCAACCACGACGCGAACGCCCAACCGCTGTGCCCGTACATGAAGTGGCCCGTGTCGAACTGCGCGCCACGATAGATCAGCAGCGTCACCATGACCGCGAAGATCATGCCCAGCACGACCCACGCGGCACCGGTGTGCGAGCCATAGAACCGGGACTGCCGCTGCCGGCGTTCCGGTGCCTGCCGAATACGCAGCACGGCGAACGTGATCAACGCCACGATCACCGCGACCGTGAAGAAGTCCTCGAGAAAACCCAGCCAACGGGCGTGCCCGAACCACCAGAACGCGAAGTCACGGGAGAACAGCGCGCCCCAGGTCTCCACGATGGTGAACCCCAGGATGATGAAGCCCCACATGGTGAAGAAGTGCGCGAGGCCGGGCACCGACCACTTGAGCAGCTTGCGCTGCCCGGCGACCTCGGCGAGTTCCGTCTCCAGCCGGGCGCGAACGTCCTTGAGCCGACCGGCGGCCGGCTGACCGGCCGAGATGAGCCGGTAGAGCCACAGCACCCGGCGGCCGGCGACAGCAAGGCCGATCGCGGTGATCGCGAGGCCGACCACTAGTCGAAGTATCACGAATCCTCCGGTCTGCTGGCCAGGACCTTGGGAGCGTACGCCACGTTACCGATCAGTAACCAGTGTCGCGTGGCGCGCGTCGCACAACTATCGGATATCCACGCGACGGCCGCTCAACACGCGCGAACGCTCGCCATAGGGTGGTCGGCATGAAGGATCTGACCGCGCTCGCGACCACGCTCCGTTCGCTGCATCGGCCGGGGCAGCCCTTGGTGCTGCCGAACATCTGGGACGCCGCGTCCGCCAAGCTGGTCGAGGCCGCCGGGTTCCCCGTGGTGGCCACGAGCAGCGCGGCCGTCGCCGAGTCGCTCGGCTACGCCGACCACCAGCAGGCCCCGGCCGACGAGATGCTGGCCGCGGCGGCCCGGATCGGCCGTGCGGTGTCCGTGCCGGTGACCGTGGACGCGGAGGCCGGCTACGGCCTGCCGGCCGACGACCTGGTCGGGCGGCTGCTGGCGGCCGGCGCCGTCGGGTGCAACCTGGAGGACAGCGACCACCGGCAGGGCGGCCTCGTCGACGTCGACCGGCAGGCCGAGTGGCTGGCGTCGGTCCGCGCGGCGGCCGAGCGCGCCGGCGTGCCGCTGGTGATCAACGCGCGGGTGGACGTGCTCGTCGCGGCCCACGCGGGTGGTGGCGTGGTGGACGAGCCCGCGCTGGCCGAGGCGATCGTGGCGCGGGGCAAGGCGTATCTCGCGGCGGGCGCGGACTGCGTCTTCCCGATCCTGCTGCACGACCCGACGGCGATCCAGCAGGTCGTCGCCGGGCTCGCGCCCGCTGCCGTGAACGTCCTCTCCGGGCCACGGGGTCCGTCGACGGCGGATGCGGCCGGGTGGGGTGTGGCCCGGCTGTCGGCCGGGGCGGGGCTGTGGCGGCTGCACCAGGCGGCGCTGGCCGAGCGTTTGGCCGTTCTCGCGGCGGACTGACCGGTTGATCCGATACGGTGCCCGCGTGCGACCCGTGATCCCGACGTCGGCTCTGGTCATCGCCACGGTGGTGCTCGCCGGTTGCGCGACGCAGACGGCCGGTTCGGCCCGACCGGCCAACCACGCACCACCCACCACCAGTTCGGCCAACTTCGGCGCACCGAAGGTGACCACACCGCTGGACACCACGAAGTACCAGGCCAACCCGTGCGGCACGCTGACCCCGGCCCAACTACAGGCACTCGGCATCACCCAACCGGGCAAGGTCACCGCCGACCCCACCGGCGGGTTCTGTGACTGGAGTCCGCAGTTGGACGTCGTCTACACCCTCGGTTTCAACACCACGTTCGAGCCCGGTGATGCCGAGGGCCTGGCCAACGTGTACCAAATCGGCGGGCCGAACAGCATCACGCGACTACCGGACGTACACGGCCAGCCCGCGGTCACCCAGCCGAGCCAGAACACGGGCGGTAGTTGCACCATCTATCTGGGCGCCACCGACGTGATCTCGTACGGGATCGCCGTGACCATTCCCGGCGGTCAGCCGCATTTCGCCGATCCGTGCACCGTCGCCACGCAGATCGCCGACGACGCGACCGCCACGATGAAATCCGGAGGGTAATGGGAACCAACTACCGGATGTCGTCATCTCACTCCACAGTGGCAACGCGACACGCTACCCTGGCCCAGGGCGCTGGCCAGCGAGAGCGTGGCCAGAACCCCAGGGGAAGCGCCAGTTTTTCAGGGCCCACCACAGACCAAACATGAGGGGAGCCAGCGATGGCCGACCAACTGCCGCAACTGCCGCCCGAGCTCGGTGCCATCACCGGGATCAGCGGCCTCGCCGCCATAGTGCAGTTCGCCGAGGAGATCGCGCACGAGGTCCAGGTCATGGGCGGCGGCAAGTACGCGTTCCAACCGGACGAGTTGCGGTCCGTGCTCGCGCAGTGGCAGTCGCTGCAGCAGACCGTGGAGACCGCACTCCAACACGTGGGCACCAAGGCCCCACACAACTCGGCCGTGCTCGCGCCCGGCAACGAGGTCGCCAGCAACGCCGCCGCCAACGCCGCGCACACCACGAACACCGCCTACGAGACGTACCTGAAGAGTATGCAGGCCTACATCCGTGGCTACGTGACCGACCTGCAGGGCGTGCTGGACAGGTACCTGGGCACGGAGAGTGCCAACACCAGCCTGGCGACGGGCGCGCAGAGCAGCCTGCAGGCCTGACGGGCGCGGGTCGGCCGAACAAGGACGGACGAATGGGCAACACGTATTCGGCGCCGGACATCTATCACCGGATCAGGGGCGGCCGGGGCTCGGGCGGCTTCTCGTCCAACGGTGCCATGACCGAGCAGCAGTCCGGTCTGCAGAGCCAGATCAACAAGCAGGTCACCGACCTGAACAACAAGATGAACGCCTCCTGGACGGGCAACGCGTCCGACCAGGCGGTCTCCGGCGCCGCGCCACTGGCGACCTCGTCCGACTCGGCGAGCACCGCGCTGAACCAGGCGTCCGACGCGATGCACAACCAGGTCGGCTCGTTCCACACGGCGTACAACAGCGTCGTCCCGATGTCGAACGCGGCGCCGCAGAACAACCTCCTCAACGAGATGGTCAGCGGTCTCGGCGTCAGCACCCCGCTGGACCAGCAGATCAGCAGCTACAACGCGGCGGGCCAGCAGAACGTGCAGGTCTACAACAACTACAGCACGCAGAGTTCGGTGAACGCGGCGGCGATGCCGACCGACTTCGGCACGCTGCCCAACCCGCACCCGGACGTCACCGTGATCCCGGGACCCAACGGCCCGACCGGCGGTCCGTCGTACACCGGTTCGGTCGGCCCCGGCGGCACCGGCGGGAGCACCCCGCCCAGCGCCTACCGGTCGCCCGGCGGTCCGCGCGCGGGTGGTGGGCCGGTCTGGACCAACCCGGGCGAACCGACCCCGGTCGGGTCGTCCGGCGGGCCCGGACCTGGTGGTGGGGTGTGGGAGCCACCGCCGACGACGATCCAGTCGACCGCGCCGCCGAGCATGGAGTTCCCACTCGGTGGTGGGATGCCGTCCGGTGGGGTGACCGATCCGAACTTCCCGAACGGGATGGGTCCGTTGGGCAGCGGCCTGCCGCCGAACGAGGACGGCACGTCCGGCGGACGCGGCAGCTTCAACCCGTTGACCGGCGAATGGACGTCCGGTGAACCCGGCTTCGGCGGCTCGGGCGGCTTCGGCGGTGCCGGCGGCACCGGTGGTTTCGGTGGCGCGGGCGGCTCCGGCGGCATCGGTACCGGCACGAGCGGCGGCGCCGGCAGTTCCGGGACCAGCGGCTCGGGCAGCAGCAGCGGCACGGGTATCACGTCCGGTGCTGAGGAGGCCGCGTTCGGCCGGCCGGGTGGCCTCGGCGGCGGAATGGGCGGCGGCCCCGGTGCCATGGGTGGCGGCCGCAGCGCCAAGGGCGACGAGGACGAGGAACACAAGACCGCCGAGTACCTGCAGGAAGCCGATCCGGACGCGATCTTCGGCACGGATCAGATGACCGTGCCGCCGGTCATCGGCGAGTAGCAGCCAGGACGTTGGTGTAGCAGGCTGGCCGCGTGGGAATGCCACGCGGCCAGCGTCGTGAATGGGGTGGGTAGGTCGTGTTGTATCAACAGGTCACGCTGTCCCTGGACACGCTGGCCACCGTGTGGCACCGGGAGAATCTCGGCGAGCTGCACAACACCCTGGTCGACGTGCCGGCCTGGCGGGACGAGGCGGCCGAGGGCGAGGCGCTGGCACGAGCCATCGGCGAACTGGCCCAGCGCGGCCTGCTGGTCGGCCGGGATCTGCACGCCGACCTGCGGGACACGCTGAACCTGCTGGCTCGCCCGTCGATGGAGTACTACGGCTGGATCGGCTACCTGGAGGACGAACGGCAGGTCAGCCTCGCGGTCCTGGTCGCGGCGACCGGCCAGGATGCCGTGCTGCTGGTCCGTGACGGCCAGACCGTACACATCGGACCGACGAGGTCCGAGGGCATGGCGGAGACACTGCTCGGCCACCTGCCGAGCATCCCCGCCGCCCGCGGCCGATCGGTGAACCTGCCCGAGAACGAGGTCCGCCAGCTCGTGTCCGACCGGATGCACGACGCGCCCGGCGCGAGCAAGCCCCTGCCGGCCGACGCCTACAACATCTTCGGTCGCGCGTCGATGGCCGAGGACGCCCGCGACCTGATCACCGCCATGGACCAGCCGCGCACCGGGGGCGGCGAGTTGTACATCGCGGCCCGAGTCCGCACCGGCGAACGCCGCCGCTGCGAGAACCCGGTGGTGTACGTGGACACGCAACAGGGCCGGTGGATGACCCAGTTGTCCAGCGGGCGGGTCGGTGAGCGGTGGATCGTGTCCGCCCCGGCCGGCCGGCAGTTGCTGCTGAGCAAGCTCAACGAGATGCGCAACAACGTGCTGGGGTAGCAACCGCCGATGCCCGGTACGTTGCTGACCTGGCCCAACCACCCGATTTCGAGGCCCGGCCGCCCGTGTGCTGGCCGGCGGCGCCGACCGTGACGGGACGACCAGTAACAGGACGTTCTGACCTACTGGTTGGCATCTGCGACCGGCTCAGGTCACCTGGCCGGTCTTGATCTTCTCCTTGTGTCGTTCCCTGTCGTGCGGAGACCGGTGGAAACACGGTCTCGCGATTTGGGCCGGCAGCGACCAAACTGACCGGTAACCCCGGTCGGCGACATCGCGCGAAGGA
>DASXXM010000691.1:0-5233 GCA_036503065.1 Pseudonocardiaceae bacterium
CTCCGGCTGCGTCGGGAAGGACCTGGTCCAGTTCGGGTTCTGCTCGAACGAGAACGAGTACATGTGCGACTGGATGTCACACGCGCAGCCCGGATAGGAGTTGTCCCGCCAGGTGCCGCCGACGTCCTGCGCCTTCTCCAGGACGACGAAGTCGTCGATCCCGGACTTCGCCAGCTGGATCGCCATGCCGAGACCGGAGAACCCGGTGCCGACGATGATCACTCGCGTGTCGTTGCCCATCTCGCCATCCTCACTGGTCCTGGGTTACCGAGCCGTAGGTTACCATGAGTAGGTTACCTCCGGTAGACTGTCCGACGTGGCCATACGCAGCCAGACCGAGCCCACCCGACGGCGCCGGATGCCCAGGGCGGAACGCGAACGCCAGATGATGTCGGTCGCCGAGCAGGTGTTCGCGGAACGCGGGTTCGTCGCCGCATCCATGGACGAGATCGCCGAGCGCGTCGGCGTCTCCAAACCGATGCTCTACGAGTACTTCGGCTCCAAGGAAGGCCTGCTGGTGGCCTGCATCCGGCAGGCGAGGGCGGAACTCCTCCTGGTCACGTCCCAGGCCGCCGTCGCGGCCGGCTCGCCGGAACAGGCGCTACGCAGCGGCCTGATCGCGTACTTCCGTTTCATCACCGAACACCGGCAGTCCTGGGCACTGCTGCGCAGCGAGGCCGCGGTGGTCGGGCCGTCCGCGGCCGGCGAGATCGAGGCCGTCCGACAGCAGCAGACCGACCTGATCAGCGGCATGATGGCGCTCTACGCACCGGAACCGTCGACGCTGGACACGGCCCCGGCGGCCGAGGTGATCGTCGGCGGCTGCGAGCGGCTCGCGCTGTGGTGCGAACGCAACCCGGACGTCACACCGGAACGCGCGGCGGAACTGGTCATGCAGCTCATCTGGTTCGGCATCGCCGCCGTCGTGCCGGATCGGTCGTCACCCGGTCGGGGGTAAATCCGGGCTCGCTCGTGCTGCCGTGGCGCGATCGGCGACCTAGGGTCAGGTGAACGCCAGCCTGACCAGTTGGTCTCGGCCTCGATCGCGGGAGGCGCCGCATGTCCGCCAGTACCACCGAAATCACCCAGACGACGGACGGCAAAGCCCGACCGGACCCGGAGCCGACCGGCGGCAGCCGGGACGACGGGCCGGTCGAAGTCGGCCGCAGCCGGCAGAACGCCGTGTTCGGCGCGGTCGCGCTGGGGATGCTGCTGGCCGCCCTCGACCAGACGATCGTGTCCACGGCGCTGCCCACCATCGTCGGCGACCTCGGCGGTGCGGCGCACCTGTCATGGGTGGTCACCGGCTACCTGCTGGCCGAGACCGTGTCCACCGCGCTGATCGGCAAGTTCGGTGACGTGTTCGGGCGCAAGCGGATGTTCCTGCTCAGCGTCACCGTGTTCCTGGTCGGCTCGTTCTTCTGCGGCTTCGCCAACAGCATGACGTGGCTGATCGGGTTCCGGATGGTGCAGGGGCTTGGCGCGGGCGGCCTGATGGTCACCTCGTCCGCACTGATCGCGGACGTGATCCCGCTGCGCGACCGGGGCCGCTACCAGGGCGCGCTCGGCTCGGTGTTCGGCGTGGTCACGGTCATCGGTCCGCTGCTGGGCGGCCTGTTCGTGGACCACCTGTCGTGGCGCTGGGCGTTCTACGTGAACATCCCGATCGGGATCATCGTGATCGCCGTCGCCGTGCCGGCCATCCCGGCCGTGCGCAGCGCGCTGAAGCCGATCGTGGACTACCTGGGCATCATCCTGATCACCCTCGGCGCGAGCGGCCTGACCCTGGTGACCAGTTGGGGCGGCACGACCTACCCGTGGCTGTCGCCGACCATCATCTGGCTGGCCGCCGGTTCGATCGTGGCCCTCGTGCTGTTCGTCCTCGTGGAACGGCGGGCGTCAGAGCCGGTGCTGCCGATCCGGCTGTTCCGCAATCCCGTGTTCGGGGTGGCCGGGCCGCTGAGCTTCATCGTCGGCTTCGCCATGCTCGGCGGGATCACGTTCCTGCCGACGTATCTGCAGTACGTGCAGGGCACGTCGGCGACCATGTCCGGCATCCGGATGCTGCCGATGGTGCTCGGCCTGCTGATCGCGGCGATCGGCAGTGGCAACGCGGTCAGCCGGACCGGGCGGTATCGGGTGTTCCCGATCGTCGGGTCGATCGGCATGGTCGTCGGCCTGTACCTGCTGTCGATGCTCGACGAGCACACCGGGTTCTGGCTGATGTCGCTGTTCATGTTCGTGCTCGGCGTCGGCGTCGGCCTGTCCATGCAGGTGCTGGTCATCGCCGTGCAGAACACGGTCGACTACGCCGATCTCGGGGTGGCCACGTCCGGCGTGACGTTCCTGCGGACCATCGGCAGCTCGTTCGGCGTCGCGGTGTTCGGCAGCGTCTACGCCAGCCGGCTCGGCAAGAACATCGCCGCGGCGCTCGCGGGCCACCCGTTGCCCGGCGGTGTCGATCCCCGGGCCGTGCAGAGCCCGGCAGCGCTGCACAGGTTGCCCGCCCAGATCGCGGGCCCGGTGGTGCACGCGTACGCCCAGTCGCTGCACGTCGTGTTCCTGGCCGGCGTGCCGGTGGCGTTGGCCGCGTTCGTACTGTCGTTGTTCCTCAAGGAGGTCCCGCTGCGCGGCACCGCCCGCGCCGCGGCCACCGACATGGGCGACGGTTTCGCCATGCCGGAGTCGCCCGACGCCGACCAGAACCTCGAGCGGGCACTGGCCAACCTGCTGCGCAGGGAACGCCGGCAGATGCACCGCGCCGTGCTCGCGGTGTCGCCGCTGGACGAGGCGGAGGCGTGGTGTGTGGTCAAGGTCGCCTTCGTCGAACGACGGCACGGCGCCGCACCGATCGCCCGGATCGCCGAGGAGGTGCACGTACCGGCGAAGGTGCTCCAGCCCGCGTTCGACCACGCGATCGAGGCGGGCTTCCTGCGGTCGGCCCCGGACGGCCTGCACCTCACCGAACTGGGCGAGGACGAGTTCGGCACCCTCGCCGCGGCATGGCAGGACTGGGTCACCGAACGCCTCGCCGACTGGAATCCCGAGGCCACCGTCGACCTGCCGGCGGCGATGGCGCGGCTGGCGCGGCGGCTGTTCGACGAGCAGGCCACCGAGCCGCAGCTGACCAGAGCCGGCTGACGATTCAGGCATCCTGGAGAGGACAGCGGACGCCGGAGGGGGATCATGCACGCACCGATCACGGTCAACTACACGCCGGACGGCGACGACTGGACGGTCACGGTCGCCGTCGCAGGCGAGGGCCCGACGCGCAGCGCGAAAGCCGCCGGCCTGATCGCGGCACGGGACCAGGCCGATCAGCTCGTCGCCCAGATCGACCCGGACGACGACCACCGCAGGGTCGTGCACCTGCTGGACGGCGACGCGTACGCGTTCACGACCAGCTACCTGCACGCCCGGCTCGGGCTGGCCGTGTCAACCGATCAGGTGATCAATGGTGCGGAGCCACCCACCCCACCGTGGCCGGACGCGACGGTCGAGGGCGTTGAAAACGACTGATCAGGCGGGGTGAACGGGCCGCGGCGGGCCGCACTCGCGGGCCGCGGCGGCGCGGTCGGCCGGTCGGGCGTTGCCCATAGGATGTGCAGCCCGATGGTCTTTTTGGTGGTTTGTGAGGCGATGGCGTGACAGCAGCACGTGACGGGGACGAACCGCGGACGTTGCCCCGCGGCCGCCCGAGGGACGCCAGCCGGGACGAGGCACTAAGGGCGGCAGCGCTGACCGTCCTGGCCGACGTCGGCTACCGAGCCCTGACGATGGACGCGGTAGCCGCGACGGCGAAGGCCGGCAAGGCCACGATCTACCGGCGCTGGGACTCCAAACTGGACCTGGTGATCGACTCGTGCAACCAGTTGGTCAGCAGGAGCATCCCGGCGCCCAACACCGGCACACTGGCCGGCGACCTACGCGAGTTCCTGCTGGCGTTCGCGACGTTCCTGTCCGGCCCCGCCGGCAAAGCCGCACAGGCCCTGGTCGGCGAACTCCCCCACGAACCGGAACTGGCAGGCGCGTTCCGCAGGAGCTTCCTACGCTCGCAGCGCGACGTGCTCAGGGCGGTCCTGGAACGGGCAGGCGGACGAGGCGAGCTGGCGGAGGGCGCACCACAGGCGATGGCAGTGGAACTGGCAGGCGCGGCACTGACCTACCGCCTGATGCTGACCGGTGACCCGCTGGACGCCGCGTTCGTGGATCGCCTGGTCGACCAGATCCTGCTGCCGCTCCTGACCGTCAGCGAAACAGCTTCCGGATCAGCAGCAGCACGATGAGCGCACCGAAGCCGATCAGCGGATAGCGAACCTTCGGCTGACTGAGCGTGGTGCTTACGTTCGACTTGGCGGTGTCCACCAGCCGCTGCGGACTGGCCTTGGTGCCGAGCTGGTCAAGCGTGGCAGCCAGGGCGTCCCGCGCCTGCTCGATCTCCAGCTGGATGGTGTCGGGGTCGCGGGCCACTGGTTCCTCCTCGGTCGACCGGCCGGTCGTACGCCCGACCACGGTAGATCACCCGCAGCCGGATCGCCGCCCGGCCCCGCCCGGTACGCTCGCCGGGCCTGCACAGCAGGCTTCGGGGCCGTAGCCCAACGGCAGAGGCACTGGACTTAGGATCCAGCCAGTGCGGGTTCAACTCCCGTCGGCCCCACCAGCTCTCACCAGCAGTTACAACCGAATAAAGATCATCTCAGTTGATCTCCGTCCATGCTCCTGTCCATGAGTTATCCTGGGCACACGGACGGTGACAGCGATGCACGCCGCCGCACGGGCAGCGTCCGGCAGCGCGGCAACTCCCTTCACGTACGCCTGTTCTCTGACATAGACCCGGTGACCGGCAAGGACGTGTACCTCGCCGCCACAATCAAGGGCAAGGCCGCCCACAAGAAGGCCGACGACAAACTCGCCGAGTTCCGCACTCAAGTCATCCAGCAGCGTTCGGCCACGTCGGCACCTCCACTCGCATACGCCATTGACGAGTGGATGCGCGCCAGCGAAATCGAGGACAGCACGCGCGCCGGATACGTGAACTACATCGAGCGCTACATCAAGCCGGCATTGGGCAAGCAGCCGGCCAACAAGGTCGACGCCCGAATGCTGGAGACCTTCTACAACGAACTACGTCGTTGCCGTATCAAGTGCAACGGCAAACCGTACATCGAAAAGCACGCCAAGGACGACGAGCACGATTGCGTCGCCGAGGAGTGCAAGGCCCACGAATGCAGGC
>DASXXM010000692.1:0-8264 GCA_036503065.1 Pseudonocardiaceae bacterium
AGTCGTCCCAGCACCGCGGACACGGTCACCCTGGTGTCCCGGATGGTCGGCAGGCCGCCCATCCGCCCTGGGTCGACGGAGATGTTCTCGTATGCCACGCCCTGACGGTGCCGAGCCCACCTGACAAACCAGAACGGGCAGCGCGGGCGCGCTGCCCGTTGCGGTTTGTCAGGTGGGCTGCGATCCGCAGGGCGTCGGCGCGGTCGGTGCTTTGCCACGGGAGGTTCACGGCCGATCAAGGTGCGCAAGCGGCACATCGACACAGACCCGAGCCACGGGCAACACGGCGGCCGGCACCTGCGCCCCCCGCCGCGCTCCTTGTCGTGTTACCGCTGGCCACCCCCGGTGTCTACCAGACAGGCCACCATGCCGTCCGAACCGGTTGTGGATAGACTCGGGCACACAGGGAGATCAGGGAGGGCAGTCGTGGCAGCTCCCCACCATCACGATCCGTCGATCGAACAGATCCTCGCGCTACACGAGACGTTCGAGCCGCCGGAAGGGCACAAAGCCGAGGTCATCGGGGGTCAGTTCGTCGTGTCGCCAACGCCGGCCGCTCGTCACGGCCTGATCTACGACGAGCTACACGACCAGCTTCGGCAATTGCTGCCCCGCAACCTGGCAGTGACCAACACGATCACACTGGACATGGCCGCTACCAGTGAGCGCTACGTACCGGATCTTCTGGTTATCAGCAAGGATGTCCTGAACACGGACGAGTGGTTGTTGGCAGCCGAACATGCCGAACTGGTCACCGAGATCGTGTCGCGGTCCAACGCCGGTAATGACCGGGTGGCCAAGGTACGTGGCTACGCCGCATCCGGCGTCCCGATCTACTTGCTGATCGATCCTTTGGAGCGGTGGGTCACGCTGTTCTCGGAGCCGGCGGGCGAGTGCTATCAGTTGGTGCACCGGGTGCCGTTCGGGGCTGGTGTCGCGCTGCCCGCGCCCTACTCCGGCAAGCTCGACACCAGCGTGTTCGGCTGAGCTGCGCAACCGATCCAGCCTGCGGAACGGGCAGCGCGGGCGCGCTGCCCGTTCCGGCTGTGCAAGGTCAGGCGCCGGCGGCGATCCGCAGGGCGTCGGCGCGGTCGGTGTTTTCCCACGGGAGGTTCACGTCGAGCCGGCCGAAGTGGCCGTACGCGGCGGTGGGGGCGTAGATCGGGCGGAGCAGGTCCAGGTCCCGAATGATGGCGGCCGGGCGCAGGTCGAAGACCTCGCCGATGGCGACCTGGATCTTCGTCGGATCCACCGTCTCGGTGCCGAACGTCTCGACGAACAACCCGACCGGGGCGGCCTTGCCGATCGCGTAGGCGACCTGAACCTCGATCCGGCTGGCCAGCCCGGCCGCGACCGCGTTCTTCGCGACCCAACGCATCGCGTACGCGGCCGAACGGTCCACCTTCGACGGGTCCTTGCCGGAGAACGCGCCGCCACCGTGGCGGGCCATGCCGCCGTAGGTGTCGACGATGATCTTGCGGCCGGTCAGGCCCGCGTCGCCCATCGGGCCGCCGATGACGAACCGGCCGGTGGGGTTGACCAGCAGCTTCACGTTCGACGTGTCCAGCTTCAGGCCGGCCAGTTCGGGCAGCACGACGTGTTCGCGCACGTCGACGCCGAGCATTCGGTCCAGGTCGATGCCGTCGGCGTGCTGGGTGGACACGACTACCGTGTCCAGCCGCACCGGCTGGTCGCCGGCGTACTCGATGGTGACCTGGGTCTTGCCGTCCGGCCGCAGGTAGGGCAGCACGCCGTCCTTGCGGACCTTGGTCAGCCTGCGGGCGAGCCGGTGCGCGAGCGCGATCGGCAGCGGCATCAGCTCCGGCGTGTCGGTGCAGGCGTAGCCGAACATCAGGCCCTGGTCACCGGCGCCCTGCCGGGCGATGAGGTCCTCGGCCGCCTCGACGCGCGCCTCGTACGCGGTGTCCACGCCCTGCGCGATGTCGGCCGACTGGGCGCCGATCGCGACGTTGACCCCGCAGGAGTTGCCGTCGAAGCCCTTGGCGGACGAGTCGTAGCCGATCTCGAGGATCTTCTCCCGCACGATGCTCGGGATGTCCGCGTAGGCCTCGGTGGTGACCTCACCGGCCACGTGCACCTGGCCCGTGGTGATCAACGTCTCGACGGCCACCCGGCTGCGCGGGTCCTTGGCCAACAGGGCGTCCAGAATCGAGTCGCTGATCGCATCGCAGATCTTGTCCGGATGCCCTTCGGTCACCGACTCCGAGGTAAACAATCTGCGTGACTCGGACACGTTACTCCCCACCGCCGGCTGGCTGATGACTAGAGAGACAGGTTACTGGTATGCCGTGGCACCCTAGCCGAGAGGCAACAGTGGCCGAACGCTGTTCCAGACTCTGGCGGCCAGTTGACTCTTCGACCCGAGCAGCAGCGGCGTCTCGGTCCCGTCCGCGGCCAAGAGCCAACCCGAGTTGTCCTCGACCTCGAACGCACGGCCGTCGCCGACCGCGTTCACCACGATCAGGTCAGCGCCCTTTCGACGCAACTTTGCTCGTGCGTGGTCAAGAACATCCGCACGGGAGTCACCCGTCTCGGCGGCGAAACCGACGATGACCTGACCGGGACGACGTGCCGCGACCAACTCGACGAGGATGTCCGCGTTGCGGGTCAGGGCAACGGGATCCGGGTCGTGGTCGGTCTTCTTGATCTTGTGGTCGGCCCTGTTGACCGGCCGGAAGTCGGCGACCGCGGCGGCCATCACCACCACGTCCGCGGTGGCGGCGGCCTTGTGCACTGCGTCGCGCAGTTCGGCCGCGGTGCTGACCCGGACCGTCTCGGCGCCTGCCGGGTCGGGCAGGGCCTGGGTGTGCGCGGCGACCAGCGTCACGTCGGCGCCACGCTGGACGGCCACCCGTGCCAGTGCGTAGCCCTGCTTGCCGGAGGACCGGTTGCCCAGGTATCGCACGGGATCGAGGGGTTCCCGGGTACCGCCCGCGGACACCACCACCCGGACACCTTCCAGGTCCCTCGGCAGCGCGCGCGAGTCGGCGAGCAGCAGCCGGGCGATGTCCACTATCTCGGCCGGATCGGCCAGCCTGCCCTTGCCGGTGTCCGCGCCGGTGAGCCGACCGGCGGCCGGTTCGGTGACCACGGCGCCCCGCGACCGCAGCAGGGCCACGTTGTCCCTGGTCGCCGGGTGTTCCCACATCTCGGTGTGCATCGCGGGCACGAACACGACCGGGCAGCGGGCGGTCAGCAGGGTCGCGGTCAGCAGGTCGTCCGCGACGCCGTGCGCGGCCCTGGCCAGCACGTCCGCGGTGGCCGGCACGACGAGCACCAGGTCGGCCTCCTGGCCGAGCCGCACGTGCGGCACCTGGGGCACGTCGACGAACACGTCGCTGTGCACGGGCTGACCGGACAGCGCCTCGAAGGTGGCCGCGCCGACGAACCGCAGCGCGGCCTCGGTCGGCACCACGCGGACGTCGTGGCCGGACTCGGTCAGCCCGCGCAGCACCTCACACGCCTTGTACGCCGCGATACCGCCACCGACGCCGAGGACGATCCGCGGCCGAGCCGAAGGACTCGGGCCGTCCGATGAGTCGGACGAGGTCACTCGCCCTCGGTGTGCTCAAGCAGCCCGGCGTGGATCTCCCGCATCGCGATGGACAGCGGCTTCTCCCGGGGGCCCGGCTCGACCAGCGGGCCGACGTACTCCAGCAGGCCCTCGTTCAGCTGGGCGTAGTAGTCGTTGATCTGCCGTGCCCGCTTGGCGGCGTAGATCACCAGCGCATACTTCGAGCTGACCTGCGAGAGCAGGTCGTCGATCGGCGGGTTGGTGATGCCTTCCGGCGTGTCGATCTGAGTGCCCATCACGGTGGGACTGGTCACGCGCAACGCTCCTGCGGTCGGTCGAACTCGGCTCAAAACCGAACCGAGCGGGTTGGGATTCCGAGCCCGGCGCGCGTCTCAGGCGCGCTGGTCGGGACGGGTGCCCACCATCAAGGTTAGCAAGTCCGCCGCGGCGCGTCGCACGTCGTCGTTGACGACCTCGACGTCGAACTCGTCACGGGCCGCCAACTCCTCCTTCGCGGTGGCAAGTCGGCGGTCCACGATCTCCGGCGACTCGGTGCCCCGGCCGGCGAGACGGTCCACGAGGACGTCCCAGCTCGGCGGGCTGATGAACACCAGCAACGCCTCGGGCAGGGCAGCGCGCACCGCCCGGGCACCCTGCAGGTCCAGCTCCAGCAACGCGGGCCGGCCGTCGGCCAGCCGCTTCTCGATCGGGTGACGCGGGGTGCCGGAACGGTGGGTGCCGCGGTGGATGTCCGCCCACTCCAGCAGCTCGCCGTCGGCGATCATCCGGTCGAACTCCGCGTCGCTGACGAAGTGGTAGTCCCGGCCGTCGACCTCGCCGGGACGGCGTGCGCGGGTGGTGGCGGAGACGCTGAACCACAGGTCCGGATACAGCTCGCGCAGTTGGTGCACGAGGCTGCTCTTACCGACGCCAGAGGGGCCGGCCAGGACAACCAGCCGACCCCTCTGAGCAGACAATCGACTCACTCGCCGCCGAATTCGGTCAGCAGAGCCTTGCGCTGACGATCGCCCAAGCCGCGCAACCGCCGGCTCGCCGCGATCTCCAGACGCTCCATGATCTGCGCCGCACGCACCTTGCCAACTCCTGGCAAGGACTCAAGCAACGCGGAGACCTTCATCTTGCCCAGGACCTCGTCGTTGTCGGCGGCCTTAAGAACGTCCGTCAAATTCGTGCCGCCGCGCTTGAGGCGCTCCTTGAGCTCGGCCCGAATGCGACGGGCGGCAGCCGCTTTCTCCAGCGCTGCGGCCCGCTGCTCCTCGGTCAGCTGGGGAAGGGCCACGATCTCCTCCGTGGGGTGGGGTTAATTCTGGATCGGTGCCGCGACCGTACCGACTGTCAGTGAACGAAAACAACGTGGGTCGGGGATTTCGACGAGGTTTTTTCGATCTGGTTCGAACCACCCGGTTGGGCGGCCCTACTGCGGTGATGGTCGCGGCGAGTGGAAGTCCTACCAAGGGCTTCCCCCGCTTGATTACCACCACCCGTGAATCTTGGCGAGACCCTCTGTGATATAGCCTGATATATTTTTTGCACAAGACCACTCAACGTAACCGGCCTTCACCACATTACCGCAGGTCAGCGCCCTACGGTAGTAATATTGACTACGTCGCGTACGCGACGAGCGGCATCCCGTAGCAACCGCTGGTCAGGGCCGTGTCGCAGCACATCCCGGGACGTGGACGGCAGCACCCGGTCCAGTTGAGACCCAAACAGGGCCTGCAGATCGGCCACGGTACCCCCCTGGGCGCCGAACCCGGGGGCCAAGATCGGGCCGTTGAGATTCTCAATGTCGACTTCTAGGCGACCCACTGTGGCGCCAATCACCAGACCGACTGAGCCGAACGGCGCAGCATCCACGTTGCGTTCGGCCGCATGGTCGACCACCGCCTGGGCCACCGACCTACCCCGACCGCCGTCCGCCCGCTGCACAGCGGCGCCCTCGGGGTTGGAGGTGAGCGCGAGCACGAACACACCGCGGCCGGTGGCGTCCGCGAGATCCAACGCGGGCGCGAGCGAGCCGAAGCCCAGATACGGGGACACGGTGATGGCGTCCGCGGCCAGCGGCGCGTCGTCGGCCAGGTAGGCGGCGGCGTAGGCGGCCATGGTCGAGCCGATGTCACCCCGTTTGACGTCCAGTATGACAAGCGCGCCGGCCGCCCGCGCGGCTGTGACCACCCGTTCCAGCACCGCGATGCCCGCAGACCCGTACGCCTCGAAGAAGGCCGACTGCGGCTTGACCACGGCCACCTCACCGGCCAGGGCCTCCACCGCAGTCAGCGCGAACCGCGCCAACCCGGCCGGGTTCGCCGGCAGCCCCCAGTCGGCCAGCAATGCGGGGTGCGGGTCGATTCCCACACACAACGGCCCGCGATCCTTGATCGCCATCATGAGTCGACTCGCGAACGGATTAATCCTGTCCATGAATTGTCCTCTGCAATGCCGCGTGCAATGACTGCAACGAACGGACGCCGACATCCCCTCGGATCAGTGCCTCGACGCCGTGCACGGCCGCGGCCGCCCCCTGAATGGTGGTGATGCACGGGATGTCCCGCGCCACCGCCGCCGTGCGAATCTCATAGCCGTCCACCCGGGGCCCGTGGTTGCCGTACGGGGTGTTGATCACGATGTCCACGCCGCCGGCCAGGATCGTGTCCACGATGGTGTCCGCGCCCTCGAAGTGCTTGCGCACCACCGTGCACGGGATGCCGTTGCGGCGCAGCACCTCGGCCGTGCCCACCGTGGCGAGCACCTCGAAGCCCAGGTCGGCCAGCCGCTTGACCGGGAACACCATGGCCCGCTTGTCCCGGTTGGCCACCGACACGAACACCCGGCCGCTGGTGGGCAGCGAGCCGTAGGACGCGGTCTGCGACTTGGCGAACGCCTTGCCGAACGAGTAGTCGATGCCCATCACCTCGCCGGTGGACTTCATCTCCGGGCCCAGCAGCGAGTCGACGCCGTGGCCCTCCGGGGTGCGGAACCGGTGGAAGGGCAGCACGGCCTCCTTCACCGCGACCGGCGCGTCCGGCGGCAGGTCGGTGCCGTCCCCGACGGCCGGCAGCAGACCCTCCGCGCGCAGTTCCGCGACGGTCGCGCCGAGCATGATCCGGGCCGCCGCCTTGGCCAGCGGGATCGCGGTCGCCTTGGACACGAACGGCACGGTCCGCGACGCCCTCGGGTTGGCCTCCAGCACGTACAGCACGTCGTCCTTGAGCGCGTACTGCACGTTGAGCAGGCCCCGCACGCCGATCCCGCGCGCGATCGCCTCGGTGGACACCCGGACCGCCTCGAGGTCGGTGCGGCCCAGCGTGATCGGCGGCAGCACGCAGGCGGAGTCACCGGAGTGCACACCCGCCTCCTCGATGTGCTCCATGACACCGCCCAGGAACAGGTCGTGGCCGTCGAACAGCGCGTCCACGTCGATCTCGATGGCGTCGGCGAGGAACCGGTCCACCAGCACCGGGTGTTCCGGCGAGACCTCGGTGGCCCTGGCGATGTAGTCGGCGAGGGTGGTGTCGTCGTAGATGATCTCCATGCCGCGGCCGCCGAGCACGTACGAGGGCCGCACCAGCACCGGGTAGCCGATCGAGTCCGCGATCCGCTTGGCCGCGCCGAACGAGGTCGCCGTGCCGTAGGCAGGCGCGGGCAGCCCCGCGGTACGGAGGACCTCACCGAACTCGCCGCGGTCCTCGGCCAGGTGGATCGCGTTGGCGGGCGTGCCGACCAACGGCACCCCCGCCCTGGTCAGCCGGGCGGCCAGGCCCAGCGGCGTCTGCCCGCCGAGTTGGACGATCACGCCGGCCACCGTGCCGGACACCTGTTCGGCGTGCACCACCTCCAGCACGTCCTCGAACGTCAGCGGCTCGAAGTACAGCCGGTCGGCCGTGTCGTAGTCGGTGGACACCGTCTCGGGGTTGCAGTTGACCATGACGGTCTCGTAACCTGCTGCCCGCAACGCCGTGGCCGCGTGCACGCACGAGTAGTCGAACTCGATGCCCTGACCGATCCGGTTCGGCCCGGAACCCAGGATGAGCACCTTCGGCCGCTCGGTCTGCGGCGCCACCTCGGACTCGGCGTCCGGATCGGACTCGTAGGCCGAGTAGTGGTACGGCGTGTGTGCGGCGAACTCGGCGGCACACGTGTCCACCGTCTTGAACACCGGCCGCACGCCGAGGCGGTGCCGGAGGCTGCGCACGCCGTCCTCGCCCGCCAGTTCCGGCCGTAGCGCCGCGACCTGCCGGTCGGACAGCCCCGCGCGCTTGGCCCGACGCAGCATCGCGCCGTCCAACACCGGTGCGTCGGCCACCTCGTGGCGCAGTTCGCCGAGCGCGGCGATCTGGTCCACGAACCACGGATCGATCCCGGACGCCGCGGCAACCTCTGCCACGCTGGCACCAAGCCGAAGCGCACGGTCCACTGTGTACAGCCGGCCGTCGTGGCCGGTCTTCAGCGCGGTCAACGTCGTGGCCAGGGTCTCGTCGTCGGGGTCGGGCACGGTCCAGAAGCCGGCGGCCTTGGTCTCCATCGACCGCAACGCTTTGCCCATCGCCTCGCCGAAACTGCGGCCCAACGCCATGGCCTCGCCGACGCTCTTCATCGTCGTGGTGAGCGTCGGGTCCGCGCCGGGGAACTTCTCGAACGCGAACCGGGGCACCTTGACCACCACGTAGTCCAGGGTCGGCTCGAAACACGCCGGTGTCTCGCCGGTGAT
>DASXXM010000693.1:0-1903 GCA_036503065.1 Pseudonocardiaceae bacterium
GAGCGTGCCGTCCGGTCCGATCGCCGCGACCCCGACCACCGACGGCAGCGCGGCAGGCCAGAACGGCCGATCGGAGCCGTTGTTCCCGGCCGACGCGACCACCACGGTGTCCGGCTGCCGGTCGATCTCCCGGCTCAGCACCGGCGGGCATCGATCGTCCGCGGTATGGCAGCCTGCGGTCACCACGACCACATCGATGCGCGAGCCGTGTGCCGCGGCCTGTCGGTGTACCTGCCGCAGCGCCGCGGCCACGGTGACGTCGTCGGTCAACCCCAGCGACGACAGGCTCCGGTGGTGCCGGATCGTCACCCCGGGCGCGTGCCGCAGCAGCACCCCGGCAACGAACGTGCCGTGCCCGGCCTGCCGGTCCCGATCCCGCACGCACTCCGGATCGAGCACCTCGGGCGACAGGCCCCACTCCGACAGCCACGGCCGCCCGGCGAACCACGGATGCGGATCGAGCCCGGTGTCCAACAGGGCCACGGTGACCGCGGGCCGCCACAACTCCACCGGCGGCGCGGCCGGCACGGCCGCGGTGTCCGGGCCGACGTCGACCGGTGTGCCGAACATCACCGGGCAGCCGAGATGCACATGATGCGGCGCCACACCGGGCAGGCCGTCGGCCAGTTGGACGCATCGGCGGCGCACGTCCGGTCGCAGGATGAGCCGAGCCAGGTCCGGCATCGCCACCACTCGGTCCACTCGGGAGCCGAGCCGCTCGGTGGCCCGGGCCACGGCCGCCGGCAGCGCCACGAGTTCCCCGGCATGCACCAGGGTTTCCGTCGGGCCGTCCGGATCGTGCAGGACCAGCCCGTGCGAGTACGGGCGCATCCGGTCGAGCAGTTCGGTCAACCGCAACGGTTCGGCAGCCATGGACCCACGGTGCCGGCCGCCAGGCGAACCCGCCGAGGCCAATTCGGTAAATCACCCGTTGTGGTGGATTAATGCGAATCCACTCCTGGGTCGTGCTGCCGCTCGGTATCCGCCAGATGGCCGCCGTCGTCCGTCCTTATGGGTGGATCAGCGGTTTTACCGGCGCAAATGGCCCTCGCGGTGCTACATATACGACGGGTATGGTCGGTCAGCCATGCGGTCGAAGGTGGAGGTTTCGGTGGCCGGTTCGCGGGTGACGCCCGGCTTCGGTCGCGGGCTGCGCCGCATCGCGCTGCGCCTGGCCGTCGGCGCCGGTCTTGCCGTGTTCGCCTGGCTGTTGAGTTCCACGCTGAGCGCGGGCACCGCTGCCGCCGCGCAAAATCCGCATGGCGCCGCACCATCGGACAGTTCGCCGTCCGGCACGGACGGCGGCGGCCTCCTCGGTGGGCTGCTCGGTGGCCTCGGCAACACCTTGTCCAGCACCGTGTCCGGTGTCACGGACACCGTTTCCGCCCTCACCACCACGGTTTCCTCGGTGACCACCGGCGTCGTCGGCGGCCTGGCCAACGGTCTCACCGACACGCTGCACACCGTCACCGGCGTCGTCGCCCCGGTCACCACCGGCCTCACCGGCACGTCCGGCGGCGGCACGCACGTCGGCAGTGACCCGAAGCCCGCGCCGGTCGTCGTCACGACACCCACCGCGCCGGCCGCACAGCAGGCCGTCAGCGTCCCGGTCGTCGCCGCGCCCGCGGCACCGGCCGCCGCGCCGTTCGTCCTTCGGCACGTCACGACTTCCGTTGCGCCGCAAAAGATTTCCACCACCACGCCGACGGCACCGATGCACGCCGCACCGCGATTGCCGAGCCGTCCACTGCCCGTCCCGCCCCCCCAGCCCGCACCGACACCCGCCGTGCCGGCCAGTTTCGTCAGTACCGGCCACGGCCTCCATGGCCCCGCCCGCCATGCGCTCGGCGCGTTCTCGTCCGACACGTTCGCGCCGTTCCTGGCCGCGTTCGGTGTCCACTCC
>DASXXM010000694.1:0-2442 GCA_036503065.1 Pseudonocardiaceae bacterium
CGGATCGGACACCGTCGGCAGCAGCACCAGTTCGTCGCAGCCCTCGGCGCGGTAGCCGCGGACCAGGTCGCGGACGGCCCTGGCGCTGGTCAGGTTGGCCGCGGCTACGGTTTCCGCGAACGGGCCGGTGAAGGCGTAGTAGTCGCGCAGGTAGGCGGTGCCCCGGTCCGGGTCGCCGAGCGCGAAGTAGGCCTGACCCCACAGTGCCGGCTCGCCCGGCCGGCCGAGATCGTGCCACGCAGCCCGTGCCTTCGCCGCCGCGGACGCGAAGGCCCGTGGCGGGCCGCCGCCGTGCGCGTAACCGTCGGCGTAACGGGCCATCCTGGCCAGTGCCGCGCCGCTCGCCCCGCCGACCAGGAGTTCCAGTGGCGGTTCTGCCTCCAGTGCGCGCAGGTGGGCGAGCTGTTCGGACAGCCGGGCGCCGCGGTCGTGGTGGTCCGCGCCCGCTGCCGCGTAGTCGTCCCGCCGGGCTCCGATGCCGAGACCGAGGGTGAGCCGGCCGCCCGCGATCAGGTTCACCGACGACGCCTGTTTGGCCAGCACGGCGGCGCTGCGCAGTGGACCGATGCTGATCATGGTGGCCAGCCGGGCCCTGCTGGTGACCGCGGCCGCCGCGCCGAGCGCCACGAATGGATCCACACTCTCGTAGACCAACCGGTCCAACACCGCGATCGAGCTGAACGGCCCGGCATCGGCCCGCCGCGCCCACTCCAGCAGGACCTCGCCAGTCACCTCGGGCGTGGTGGTGGGAAGACCGATGGCGACCTTCATTTCAAAACCTTACAGTGCAGCGAGCTGCTATGTATAGACTTGTAAAAGTGACTACCACCCTGGAGCCCACCAGCGACTTCGCCCCCCAGGACCTCGTCCTGACGCTGTTGGCCGCGCACCTGGACCGGCGCGATCGCCGGTCGTGGTCGGGTGGTCTCGTCGTGTTGCTGGGTGAGTTCGGGTTCTCGGCCGGTGCCGCGCGGATCGCGCTGGCCCGGATGGTCCACCGTGGACTGCTCGACCGCCACCGCAGCGGCCGGTTCGTCAACTACGTGCTGTCCGAGCACGCCCAGGCCATCCTGGCCGACGGCGACCGCCGGATCTTCTCGTTCGGCAGGAGCATCGAGCCCGTCACGACATGGACGGTCGTCTGGCAGGCCATCCCGGAAGGCCGAAGGCAGGCGCGGGAATGGCTGGTCCGACGGCTGCGCTTCGCCGGTTTCGGCTCGCTCCAGGACGGCACGTGGATCGCACCCCATGATCGGGAACGCGAGGTCGCGGCCCTCGTGGCCGAACTGGACGTGGCCGCCCACGTCGGTGTCTTGCTCGGCCGGCCCTCGGTGGCGCTGGACTTCCACGCCGTGGTGAACCGGGCGTGGGACCTGTCCGGGCTGAGCGCGCGTTACCAGGCGTTCGTCGGCGAGTTCGGCCCCTACACCGATCCCGCCGCCCGTGCCGCATTGGACGACCGGGCCGCGCTGGTCCTGCGCACCCGCCTGGTCCATCTGTTCCGCAAGTTCCCCACGCTCGACCCGGAACTGCCCGCCAGCCTGGTCGAGCCGCCGGTCGGACGGGTGGACGCGGTCGCGCTGTTCCACGATCTGTATCCGGCGCTCGCGGAAGCGGCCCGACGCTACTTCGACAGGACGGTCTAGCTGTGACCGACACCCATCCCGCCCTGACCTACGGGTCGTACCTGGCGCTGGAGGAGATCCTCGGCGCGCAGCGGCCCCGGTCGGACGAGCACGACGAGATGCTGTTCATCGTCATCCACCAGGTCTACGAGCTGTGGTTCAAGCAACTGCTGCACGAACTGCGCGCGTTGCAGCGCTGGCTGGCGGACGGCCGCACCCCGCAGGTGCTGCACACCCTGCGCCGGTCGCTGACCATCCTCAAGGTCGTCGTCGCGCAGATCGACGTGCTGGAAACCATGACCCCGCGCCAGTTCACGTCGTTCCGGACCCGACTCGACGCGTCGAGCGGCTTCCAGTCCGCGCAGTTCCGTGAGCTGGAGGCGGTACTGGGCCGCCGGGACGCGCGGGTGTTCGAGCACTACCCGGTGGGCAGCGCGGAGCGCGCCCGGATCGCCGACGCGATGTCGCGGCCCTCGCTGTTCGACTCGTTCCTCGCGTATCTGGCCAAGGCCGGCTATCCGTTGCCGGCCGCCGCGGTGGCCAGGGACTTCCGGGAGCCCGCAGTGCCCGTTGCCGGGGTGCGGGAGGTGCTGTTGGCGGTGTATACCGACGACGGCAACCCGGCGCAGGTGGCCGAGCGGCTGGTGGACCTGGACGAAGGCGTGCAGGAATGGCGATACCGGCACGTGAAGATGGTGGAGCGCACCATCGGTGACAAGTCCGGCACGGGCGGCTCGTCCGGCGCCGCCTACCTCCGCACGACCATCGCGCCGGCCTTTCCGGACCTGTGGGCGATACGGAGTGAGCTGTGACGACC
>DASXXM010000695.1:0-3142 GCA_036503065.1 Pseudonocardiaceae bacterium
GAAGACGCGCCCACCACGCATTTCGGCATAACCAAAGCAACTCCACCGACCGTCCGCGAAATCCTGAAATTCCGTCCCCAGTGGACTGATCACCGAACGTCCGGGCACCCATCGGGCACCCAGCCAAGATCAACAAGAGCACCACGGCTCTGCGATCCATACGGGACACTCAATAACCGCAGCTCAGCGAGATGCTGCTACGCTTTCAGAGGCGCGCCCGGAGAGATTCGAACTCCCAACCTTCTGATCCGTAGTCAGATGCTCTATCCGTTGAGCTACGGGCGCATGTTCAGTTGTCGTCCGGCTGGGCCGGGCGTCTAGCGGAGGCTCCGGGATTTGAACCCGGGAGGGGGTTGTGCCCCCAACCGCATTAGCAGTGCGGCGCCATAGACCAGACTAGGCGAAGCCTCCCGGAGCCGTTGGCACTCGGCGAGTAGCCTACACAGGGGGTCGGCGGCGGGGCAAAGCAGGTTCCGATCATGCCGGCTGGCTGGGGTTTTCCGCCATGGCCAGGAACGGGGCCAGGGCTGCCGGGTCGCGTAGGGCGTCGCGGCTGATGGCCTTGTCCGGGGGGACTCCGGCCAGGATCTTCTTGACCGGGACCTCGCACTTCTTGCCGTTCAGGGTTCTCGGGACCGCCGCTATCGCTACGAAGCGGTTCGGTACGTGTCTCGGGGACAGCTGTTGGCGCAGGTCCGCTCGTAGCCGGGGCTCTACGGCGGCCAGGTCGGCGCCCGGTGCGAGTACCACGAAACAGAGCAGTTCGCCGTCCGTTCGTGTCGCGCTGGACGTGTCGATGACCAGGGAGTCCACTACCTCGTCGACGTTTTCCACTACTCGGTAGAACTCAGCGGTGCCCATCCGTACGCCGCCGCGGTTCAGGGTGGAGTCGCTGCGGCCGTAGATCACCGCCGAACCGCGGTCGGTGATGCGGATCCAGTCGCCGTGGCGCCAGATTCCCGGGTACATCTCGAAGTAGGCCTCGCGTAGGCGGCTGCCGTCCTCGTCGTTCCAGAAGTAGACCGGCATGGACGGCATCGGCCTGGTGATCACCAGTTCGCCGACCTCATCGACCACCGGGTTGCCCGCCTCGTCGTACGCGGCCACGGCGGCACCGAGCGCGCGGCAGGACAGCTCGCCCAGCCACACCGGGACGTCCGGTGCCGAACCGACGAACGCGGTGCAGAGGTCGGTGCCGCCGGACACGCTGCAGATCTGGAGGTGCGAGCCGACCGCGTCCGCCAGCCAACGGAAGCCCTCCGGCGACAGCGGCGCGCCCGTCGAGCCGACCGCACGCAACGCGGACAGGTCGAACCGGTCGACCGGGCGCAGGCCCTCCTTCAGGCACGACTGGACATAGGGCGCCGACGTGCCGAAGTACGTGATCCGCTCCTGCTCGGCCAGTTGCCACAGCGACGCGAGCGACGGGTGGCCGGGGCTGCCGTCGAACAGGACCACGGTCGCGCCGACCAGCAGGCCCGAGACCAGGAAGTTCCACATCATCCAGCCGGTGGTGGTGAACCAGAAGAACGTCTCCCCCGGCCCCAGGTCACAGTGCAGCGCCAACGCCTTCAGGTGCTCCAGCACGATGCCGCCGTGGCCCTGCACGATGCCCTTGGGCAGCCCGGTGGTGCCCGACGAGTACAGCACCCACAGCGGATGGTCGAACGGGACCGGGTCGAACGCCGGCGGCGCGCCGGCATGTGCCGCCAGCAGGTCCGCCCAGTTCAGGAAGGAGCTGGTGCCGGTACCCAGATAGTCGACCAGGACCGTTGCCTTCAGGCTCGGTATCTCCGCGTGCAGGCGGCGCACTGTGGGCCGGATGTCGAAGCGTTTTCCGTTGTATACGTAGCCGTCGACGGCGATCAGCACCGTGGGTTCGATCTGGGTGAACCGGTCGAAGACCGCGCGCACGCCGAAGTCCGGGGAGCACGACGACCACGTGGCGCCGAGGCTGGCCGCGGCCAGGAACGCCACCACGGTGTCCGGCGAGTTGGGCACCAGCGCCGCCACCCGGTCGCCACGTCGCACGCCGAGGTCCACCAGTGCGGCCCTGGCAGCGGCGACCTGGGCGCGCAGCTCGCCGTAGGTCAGGCGGGACGTGACGCCGTCCTCGCGGTGGAACACCACCGCCGGGTCCGCATCAGCGGGGCCGGTGAGCGCGTGCTCCGCGTAGTTCAGCGTCGCGCCGGGGAACCAGCGGGCGCCGGGCATCTCCTCCGACGCCAGCACCTCGTCGGCGCGGTCGTGGAACCGGACGCCGAGGTGGTCGGCCACGGCGGTCCAGAACGCCGGCAGGTCAGTGACCGACCAGCGCCACAGCGCGTCGTAGTCGGCCAGATCGATGCCCCGTTCGGCGCGCAGCCAGTCGCGGAACCCGGCGATCCTGGTGGTGGCCACCTGGTCGAGGTCGGGCCGCCAGAGCACTTCTGGTGCGTCGGTCATGGCACATTCCTAGCCGATCGACCTGGCCGGTGGTTAGCGCAGGTGCAGGTCGAACCAGTTCAGCGTGCGGTGCCACGCTTCGGCGCCCGCCTGCTGGTCGGTGTCGAACCGGTTGTCCGTGCCGGCGAACCGGACCACGTCGGTCGCCACCTCCGCCGTGGCGGCGGCGTCGCGCAGCTTCTCCACCTCCGCGACCGGGATGGCCGCGTCGTCGTCGCCGTAGATGCCCAGCCACGGGCAGGTCAGCTCGCCTGCCACGTCGACGAGGGCCGGCAGGCCGTCGGCGAGCGGTGCCAGGATGCCGACGCCCGCCACGCTGACCGCGGCGCCGACGGCCCTGCTGGACGCGACCACCATGGCGACCGCCCCGCCGAGATCGAACCCGATCACCCCGGTCCGGTCCGCGGCCACACCGCGTTCGGCCAGCCAGATGGCGGCGGCGTCCGTGTCGGCGAGCACGGAGTCGCCGGAGAGCCTGCTGAGCTCGGAGTCCACGTCCACCACCTCGTCGGCGTTCTGGGCGCCGTAGAGGTGCGGTGCCACCGCGAGCCACCCCTCGTCGGCCAGGCTGGCCGCCAGGCCGCGCACCACGTCGGTGACTCCCCGCGCCTCGTGCAGCACCACGAGTCCGCCGCGCGCCGGGCGATCCGGTTCGGCGACCGTCAGCCGCACGGAGCGGCCGTCGTCCAGCTCGATC
>DASXXM010000696.1:0-9193 GCA_036503065.1 Pseudonocardiaceae bacterium
AGCTGGTCCGTGCCGGCCAGGATCCACCGGTCCGCGTCGGTCAGCTCGTCGCGCGGCGGCACCGGCACGTCCGCCGTGGCGCCGTTGGCCATGGCGAACCTGGTGGCGTTCCACAGTTTCGTGCCGAACCGGCGTGAGCCGTCCACCCACTCCTCACTGATCGGCACGTCGGTGCCCGGATTCGCGCCGCGCACCAGGGTGAACCGCAGCGCGTCCGCGCCGTACTCGTCGATCCACCTGAGGGGGTCGACGACGTTGCCGGCCGACTTGGACATCTTCCTGCCGCTCGCGTCACGCACCATGCCGTGCAGCGCGACGGTGTGGAACGGTGGCGCGCCGTCCATCGCGTACAAGCCGAACATCATCATCCGGACGACCCAGAAGAACAGGATGTCGTAGCCGGTGACCAGCACGCTGGTCGGATAGAACTTGGCCAGATCCGTGGTTTCGTCCGGCCAGCCCATCGTGGAGAACGGCCACAGGCCTGACGAGAACCACGTGTCCAGCACGTCGTCGTCCTGCCGCCAGCCGGCCGGCGGTTCCTCGGACGGCCCAAGGCACACGGCCTCGCCGCCCGGCCCGTACCAGACCGGAATCCGGTGCCCCCACCACAGTTGCCGGGAGATGCACCAGTCGTGCAGGTTGTCGACCCAGTCGAAGTAGCGCTTGGCCATGTCCGGCGGGTTGATCGCCACCGCACCGGACCGGACCGCGTCGCCTGCCGCCTCGGCCAGCGGGCCGACCCGCAGGAACCACTGCAACGACAACCGCGGCTCGACCGGCTCCTTGGACCGCTCGGAATGGCCGACCGAGTGCGGGTAGGGGCGTTTCTCCGCGACGATCCGGCCCTGCGCGCGCATGGCCTCGCGCACCGCGACCCGCGCCTCGAACCGGTCCATGCCGTCGAACTCGGTGCCGGTGTCGGCGATGCGGCCCTGCTCGTCCATGATCGTCGGCATCGGCAGGCCGTGCCGCCTGCCGATCTCGAAGTCGTTCTGATCGTGCGCCGGGGTCACCTTCACCGCGCCGGTGCCGAACGCCGGATCGACGTGCTCGTCTGCGACGACCGGGATGCGGCGGCCGGTGAGCGGCAGTTCGAGCTCGGTGCCCACCAGGTGCCGGTAGCGCTCGTCGTCCGGGTGCACGGCCACGGCGGTGTCGCCCAGCATCGTCTCGACGCGGGTGGTGGCCACGACGATCGCGGTGTCGCCGTCGCCGTAGCGCATCGACACCAGTTCGCCGTCGACCTCCTTGTGGTCGACCTCGGCGTCGGACAGCACGGAACGCAGGACGGGCGACCAGTTGACCAACCGCTCCGCGCGGTAGATCAGGCCGTCGTCGTACAGCCGCTTGAAGATCGTGCGGACGGCCAGGGACAGGCCGTCGTCCATGGTGAAGCGCTCGCGGGTCCAGTCGACGCTGTCGCCGAGCCTGCGCATCTGCGCGAGGATCCGGCCGCCGTACTCGTGCTTCCACTGCCAGACGCGCTCGACGAACGCCTCGCGGCCCAGTTCGCGCCTGCTGGTGCCCTCGGCGGCGAGTTCCCGTTCGACGAGCGCGTGCACGGCGATGCTGGCGTGGTCCATGCCGGGCAGCCACAGCGTTTCGTAGCCCTGCATGCGGCGACGGCGGATCAGCGCGTCGATCAGGGAATGCTCGAACGCGTGGCCGATGTGCAGGCTGCCGGTGACGTTCGGCGGCGGGATCACGATGCTGAACGGCGGCCGGTCGCTCGTCGCGTCCGCGGTGAAGTAACCGGCGGCGACCCAGCGCTCGTAGAGCTCGCCCTCTACCTCCGCCGGTGTCCAGTTCGGCGGCAGGTCACGGGTGTGCTGGGTGGGCAGGGTGTCGGTCACTACACGATTCTACGAACGCCCCACCACCCCCGATCGAGGGCCTGTGGATAGCCGCGAAAGCCTGTGGATGCCCGGATGACTTAGACCGACAAGAAGCGCACGATGTCCATATGACCACGAAGCCGCCCCGCGAGGACATCGACGAGACCAAGCTGACCGTCACCGAACCCAAAACCTGGGCGGCCGGCGTCACCGGGGTCGTCGTGTCCGCCCAGCACGGGCTCGCGCAGATGGGCGCCACGCGCACCGTGCGCACGCTCCGACTGCTCAACCAGCGGGAGGGCTTCGACTGTCCCGGCTGTGCCTGGCCGGACCCGCTCGGCCACCGCAAAGTGGCCGAGTTCTGCGAGAACGGCGCGAAGGCCGTGGCCGAGGAGGCCACCGTGCGCCGCGTCACGCCGGAGTTCTTCGCAGCGCACCCGATCGCGGAACTCACCCAGCGCACCGACTACTGGCTGGGCCAACAGGGTCGCCTGACCGAACCGATGGTGCTGCGCCCCGGCGCGACGCACTACCAGCCGATCGGCTGGACAGAGGCGTTCGACCTGATCACCGCGGAACTGCGCGGGCTGGACTCGCCGAACGAGGCCGTGTTCTACACGTCCGGCCGGACCAGCAACGAGGCCGCGTTCACCTACCAGCTGCTGGTCCGCTCGTTCGGCACGAACAACCTGCCGGACTGCTCCAACATGTGCCACGAGTCCTCCGGCGCCGCGCTGAACCAGGTCATCGGCATCGGCAAGGGCTCGGTCACCCTCGAAGACCTGACCAAGGCCGACCTGATCCTGGTGGTCGGGCAGAATCCGGGCACCAACCACCCGCGCATGCTGACCACGCTGGAGGAGGCCAAACAGGCCGGCGCGCACATCGTCGCGGTCAACCCCCTGCCGGAGGCCGGACTGCTCCGGTTCAAGAACCCGCAGCACGTGAACGGCGTACTGGGCAAGGGCACCGCGCTCGCCGACGATTTCCTGCAGATCCGGATCGGCGGCGACCTGGCGCTGTTCCAGGCATTGGGCCACCTGCTGCTGAAGGCCGAGGCGGCCGCACCGGGCACGGTGCTGGATCAGGAGTTCATCGAGACGCACACGCACGGCTTCGTCGAGTACGCCAAGCACCTGGACGAGTTGGACTGGGCGGCCGTGGACGAGGCGACCGGGCTACCACGCGAGCAGGTCGCCGCGCTTGGCCGCCTCATGGCCGGTTCGAAGCGCGTGATCGTGTGCTGGGCCATGGGTCTGACGCAGCAGCGGCACGCCGTGGCCACCATCCGCGAGATCACGAACACGCTGTTGCTGCGCGGCATGATCGGCAAACCCGGCGCGGGCGTGTGCCCGGTGCGCGGCCACTCCAACGTGCAGGGCGACCGGACGATGGGCATCTGGGAGAAGCCACCCGCGCGTTTCCTGGACAACCTGGAGCGCGAGTTCGACCTGCCGATGCCGCGCGAACACGGCTACGACACGGTCGACGCGCTCCGCGCCATGTCCGAGGGCAAGGCGAAGGTGTTCATCGCGGTCGGCGGCAACTTCGCGTCGGCAACACCGGACACCCAGGTGTCCGAGGCCGCGCTGCGCTCGTGCCGGCTGACCGTGCAGGTGTCCACCAAACTGAACCGCTCCCACGTGGTGCCCGGCCGGACCGCCCTGATCCTGCCCACGCTCGGCCGCACCGAGCTGGACGTCCGGCACGGCGATCCACAGTTCGTCACGGTCGAGGACTCGATGTCGGTGGTGCACCGCTCGCGCGGCAGGCTGACCCCGGCCAGCGAGCACCTGCTGTCCGAGGTGGCCATCCTCACCCGGCTGGCCAGAACCCTGCTCGGCCCGGACCATTCGGTCCGCTGGGAGGACTTCGAGCACGACTACGACGTGATCCGCGACCACATCGCCGCGGTCGTCCCCGGCTGCGCCGACTACAACACCAAGGTGCGCGAGCCCAACGGTTTCGTGCTCCCCCACCCACCCCGCGACTCCCGCAGCTTCCCGACGACAACCGGGAAAGCCAACCTGACAGTGAACGACCTGTGGTTCCCCAAGGTCCCGCCCGGCCGCCTGCTGCTCCAGTCGATGCGCAGCCACGACCAGTACAACACCACGATCTACGGCCTTGACGACCGCTACCGGGGCATCAAGGACGGCCGCCGGGTGGTGTTCGTGCATCCGTCGGACATCGCATCGGCGGCCCTGACCGACGGCGACATGGTGGACCTGGTCAGCGAGTGGACCGAGCCGTCCGGGTCGGTCACCGAGCGCAGGGCCAAGGCCTTCCGGCTGGTCGGCTACCCGACCGCGCTGGGCTGCGCCGCCACGTACTTCCCGGAGGCCAACCCACTGGTGCCGCTCGACTCGGTCGCCGAGACGTCGAACACGCCGACGTCGAAGTCGATAGTGGTGCGACTGGAAAAGGCGACGGGCTGATGGGCCGGGTAACCGCACGTCGCCCGATCCGCCGCCTGACCCCGGACGGCGACATCCACCGCCCGGACACGCTGGCCGTGGAGGAGCCCTTCGAAATCAGGGTGAACGGCACCCCCCTGACCGTCACCATGCGCACACCGGGCGACGACGTGGACCTGGCACACGGCTTCCTGCTGACCGAGGGCGTGATCGGCAGCCGAGAGGACGTACTCACGGCCCGGTACTGCGCGGGCAGCGACGTGGACGGCATGAACACGTACAACCTGCTGGACGTGCGCCTGGCGCCCGGCGTGCCCGGCCCGGACCCGTCAGTGACCAGAAACTTCTACACGACGTCGTCATGCGGGGTATGCGGCAAGGCAGCGCTGGACGCGATACGACTGGCCACCAGATTCCCCATCGGCACAGGCGCCGGCACGGTCTCCAGCCGCGTACTGGCGAGCCTCCCGGACCAGTTGCGCGACCACCAGAAGGTCTTCGAAACCACCGGCGGCATCCACGCGGCCGGCCTGTTCACCTACGACGGCGTCCTGCTGGCCGTGCGTGAGGACGTAGGCCGACACAACGCGGTCGACAAGGTCCTCGGCTGGGCACTGCTGGCCGACCGGGTCCCGCTACGCGACTGTGTCCTGATGGTGTCCGGCCGAGCATCCTTCGAACTGGCCCAAAAAGCAGCCATGGCCGGCGTACCGGTACTGGCCGCGGTATCCGCACCCTCATCCCTGGCCGTAGACGTGGCAAGGGAACAAGGCATGACCCTGGTCGGCTTCCTACGCGGCGAAACCATGAACATCTACGCAGGCGACCAACGGGTGGTGACCCACTCGCGACAACTCGCCGAGCACTGACCACCGCCGGCCCGACCAGTCCCGCCGAGGATGTACGGACAGGCACCCACAAGGATCGGCGTCGCCACGACCGCGAGCAGCAGGAGTCGACCATTGCCTGGGCTGCCCCATAAGGCCGTGCTCTGCGACATCGACGGCGTCATCAGACACTGGCCGCCCGCCGACGATCTCGAACTCGAACACGGCCTGCCGGTGGGCGCCCTGGCAGCGGCGGCGTTCGCACCATCCCGCCTACAGCCGGCGATCACCGGCCTGATCACGGACGAGCAATGGCGAGCAGCAATCGCCACGGACCTGGCCGAAGCCTGCGGATCGATGGAACTGGCCCGCGCCGCCGTCACCGCTTGGTCGGATCTCGTCCCGGACATCGACCCGGCAGTCGTCGCCCTGCTCACGCGGGCACGCGACGTCACCCCGGTCGTCCTGGTGTCCAACGCGACCACCCGGCTGGAATAGGACCTCGAACGGCAGAGCCTGGCCAACCTCGCCGACGTCGTGGTGAACACGGCCCGTATCGGCGTCGCGAAGCCCGATCCGCACGTGTTCCTCGTCGCCGCGCGACGCGTCGGGGTTCCGGCCGACCGATGCCTGTTCATCGACGACACCACGGCCAACGTCACAGCCGCCCGCCAAGTCGGGATGACCGCCGTCCACTACCGCCGGATCGGAGACCTCAGCGACGCCCTGTCGCCATTCCTCGACACGACCAATCCCGCACCCTGACGACGCTGTCCTGCCACACCGCACGCCCGGTTCGTGCATGGGCCCGGACAAGGCGCTGGGCCGCACCCCGATGTGGGATGCGGCCCAGGACGCGGATGTGGGTCGCTCAGAGGGCGCGGACGCCCTGGGCCTGGGGGCCCTTGGTGCCCTGGCCGACCTCGAACTCGACGCGCTGGTTCTCTTCCAGGCTGCGGAAGCCGTTGCTCTGGATCTCCGAGTAGTGCACGAAGACGTCAGCGCCGCCGCCGTCTGGGGAGATGAAGCCGAAGCCCTTCTCCGAGTTGAACCACTTGACCGTGCCCTGTGCCATGTTCTGTCTCCTCGACAGGTGGTGGAAACGGACCGTCAACCTTATGACGGACCGGGTCGCCTCGGCGACGGGAACCTTCGCCAACCTCACCTGGAGGAAGATCACGCGCCCGCAACATCTCGTCTTGCGAGCGTGGTCAAACACGAACACAAAACAGACGACCATCAACAGTGAACCACAACCGCCCCGCCAGGGCGACCGGAGATCGCCGAGTGGGCACGAAACGCCGCAAGCCCGGCCAGTCAGACCAGCCCACCCGCCAGCCACGAATCCTCAAGTGAGGGGCCATGCCGCGCCCCGACCACTCTCGCCTCCCCCGTAGCGCAGCAGAAGGCAACGTGGCAGAAGACACCCCCACGAACCCGCAAGACCGCGCCTCCCGCCCGTCACTGCCGTCGCCCCCCGAAGCGGAGCGAAGCCACGCGGGAGCAAACCCGGCAAAAGTCAACATGCGACCAACGACACCAGGGAAGGGCCGACCGCGCTCCGCATGTTCGGCGAAACGAGGGGCATGAACATCCGGGCCTGCTGCGGGGCGAGGTCCGCCGCGAAACGAAGCCGTCGCCGAACGTGGGCGCGCAGTAGATCGCATCAAGCCCGCCGACGATGGCGCGAATCTGCTGGGCCAGGCCGGCCACGGCATCGATGTCGGTGTGTTCAGCGGTGATGACGTGTGCTCGCGCCGACGCTGGTCAACCCCTGGGCGAACAGTTCCAGAGGTCCCCGGCGTCCTGAGCGCAGTGGATGCCCGGCCGGTGGGCAGCCGTCACGACAAACACGACAGCCTGGGCCGGCTTGTGTGGTGATCCAGAACGCCGGCCCAGTCTCTAGGCGGTCTTGTCGCGGCGTTCGCGGCGGTTGGGTTGCCTGGGCACGATGGTCGGGTTCACGTTCTCCCGGACCGTCTGCTCCGTGATGACCACCTTGGCCACGTCGGTGCGGCTGGGGATGTCGTACATCACCGGCAGCAGCACCTCCTCCATGATGGCTCGCAGGCCTCGGGCGCCGGTGCCACGGAGGATCGCCTGGTCGGCTATTGCCACCAGGGCCGTCTCGGTGAACTCCAGTTCCACGCCGTCCATGGAGAACAAGCGGTTGTACTGCTTGACCAGGGCGTTGCGGGGCTCGGTCAGGATCTGGACCAGCGATGTCTTGTCCAGGTTCGTGACGCTCGCCACAACGGGCAGTCGGCCGATGAATTCCGGGATCAGGCCGAACTTGATCAGGTCTTCCGGCATCGTGTCGGCGAAGAAGTCCGTGGTGTCGATCTCGGCCTTGGACCTGATCTCCGCACCGAAGCCGAGGCCGCGCTTGCCGATGCGCTCCTGGATGATCCGGTCAAGGCCGGCGAACGCGCCTGCCACGATGAACAGCACGTTCGTCGTGTCGATCTGGATGAACTCCTGGTGCGGGTGCTTGCGACCGCCCTGCGGGGGGACCGACGCCGTGGTGCCCTCCAGGATCTTCAGCAGGGCCTGCTGCACGCCTTCACCGGAGACGTCCCTGGTGATCGACGGGTTTTCACTCTTTCGGGCGATCTTGTCGACCTCGTCGATGTAGATGATGCCGGTCTCGGCGCGCTTGACGTCGTAGTCCGCGGCCTGGATCAGCTTCAGCAGGATGTTCTCGACGTCCTCACCCACGTAGCCCGCCTCCGTGAGCGCGGTGGCGTCCGCGATGGCGAAGGGCACATTGAGCATTTTGGCGAGTGTCTGCGCGAGGTAGGTCTTGCCGCAGCCGGTCGGGCCGAGCATCAGGATGTTCGACTTGGCGAGCTCGACGCCCTCGTCCCGGCTGTCGCGGCCGGAGTCGCGGCCTCGGTCGCCGTTCTGGATGCGCTTGTAGTGGTTGTAGACGGCGACGGCCAGGGTGCGCTTGGCGTCGTCCTGGCCGATCACGTACTGGTCGAGGAAGTCGTGGATCTCGGCCGGTTTGGGCAGTTCGTCGAGTTTGACGTCCCCGGCCTCGGCCAGCTCCTCCTCGATGATCTCGTTGCAGAGGTCGATGCACTCATCGCAGATGTACACGCCGGGACCGGCAATGAGCTTCTTGACCTGCTTCTGGCTCTTCCCGCAGAAAGAGCACTTCAGCAGGTCCCCGCCATCCCCGATTCGAGCCATGGTCGCTGACCTCTGTCCCCTCCGGTGTGCCGGGAACTGCTCCCGACCCGCCTTCGTTCTCCTGGTAACTGGGTCCGACCCGGTGGCCGGGGTTCGCGCGCACTGCCTTGTACGTGCCCTGCCGTTGCCATGTCCTACTGTTGTACATCACCGCTGGTACCGAACCGCTATCGCCGAGCTATGCCGTCCTACGTCACTGCCGTTCAAGCACCGCCCTTGACGGTACCCGTCCTGCCGCCCGGAACGGGAGCATCAGACTGCCCTCGACACGCCGAGAGGTGGGAAACCCCGGTCCACTCGGCGTGTCGCGACAGAAACACCTTCGCTCTACCTTACGGACAACTTCCGGTAAGGCAGTACCTCGTCCACGATGCCGTAGTCCTTGGCCTCGGCCGCGGTCAGCACCTTGTCCCGCTCGATGTCCTTGCGGACCTCGGCGGCGTCCTTGTTGGTGTGCCTGGCCAGGGTCGACTCGAGCAGCCGCCGGACACGCTGGATCTCGTTGGCCTGAATCTCCAGGTCGGAGACCTGGCCGTAGACGCCCTCGGTCGACGGCTGGTGGATCAGCACGCGGGCATTGGGCAGCGCGTACCGCTTGCCGGGCGTGCCCGCGGACAGCATCACCGCGGCCGCCGACGCCGCCTGGCCGAGGCAGTACGTCTGGATGTCCGGCCGGACGAACTGCATCGTGTCGTAGATCGCCATCAACGAGGTGAACGAGCCACCCGGCGAGTTGATGTAGAGCAGGATGTCGCGGTCCGGGTCCTCCGCCTCGAGGACCAGGAGCTGGGCCATGATGTCGTTGGCCGACGCGTCATCGATCTGCACACCGCAGAAGATGATCCGCTCCTCGAACAGCTTGTTGTACGGGTTGGACTCCTTCATCCCGTAGCTGGTGCGTTCGGTGAACGACGGC
>DASXXM010000697.1:0-21788 GCA_036503065.1 Pseudonocardiaceae bacterium
ACGTGTTCCGGGGCGCGCTCCAGCTCGGCGAACGGGGCGATCGCGGTGCGGGTCTCGTCCGCGAGCGGGTGGTCCACCTCCAGCAGCAGGGTCTTGTCGGACTGAACGATCAGCGGTCCGTCGGACACGCGGGCTCCCCTCCAGGTGGTATCTCACCCACCAGTGTGCCAAGTCCGGAGGGTGCGAACAGTCGGTGGGATGTGTTGAAATGTGTAGAACCATGCCGTTGTAGTCGACTGTCGGGATTGTCGGTGCCGACCGGTACCGTCCCGGCGATGACCACCATGATCCAGGCTTACCGGTTCGCCCTGGACCCGACCCGGAGCAGGAGGGGATGCTGCGGCCGCACTGCGGCGCGCAGCGCTACGCGTTCAACTGGGGACTGGGTTTGGTCAAGGCCAACCTGGGCCAGCGGGAGGCCGAACGCTCCTACGGTATCCCGGACGCACAGCTGACTCCGCCAACCAACTGGTCTGCCTACAGCCTACGCAAGACCTGGAATCAGGCCAAGGACCAGGTCGCGCCGTGGTGGCCGGCACAGTTGGTGGGCGACAGTAAACGAGCCCGATGGAAACCCGCGTGAGACCCGCATCACGCGGGCAGTGGGTACTGCCACGGGAAGACCCACCCGGACACCGGGTGGGTCAACGCCGCGCCGTAAGGCGACGGCTCACGACACGTTTCACACGTTTCGTGAACGGTCAGCGTCGCAACTGGCGGGCCACCTCACTGCGCAGCCGGACGAACTCCGTCGACGCGCGCGTGATGATCTGGTCCCGTTCCCTCGGCAGATCCACCTTCAGGGTGTCCACCACCGTGGTCGGTGACTCGGACAGCACCAGCACCCGGTCGCCGAGATAGACGCTCTCGTCGATGTCGTGGGTGACCAGCAGGATCGTCATGTCCTGCTCGGTCCGCACGCGCAGCACGAGGTCCTCCAGATCGGCCCTGGTCTGCGCGTCCACCGACGCGAACGGCTCGTCCATCAGCATCAGCGCCGGCCGGTAGGCCAGGGCCCGCGCGATGGCGACCCGCTGCTGCATACCGCCGGACAACTCCCACGGATGCTTGCGGGCCACGTCCGCGAGGCCGACCCACGCCAGTGCCTCAGCCGACCGTTCCCGGCGCTGCGCCCGGCTCAGCGAGGTGCCGCGCAGTGGGAACTCCACGTTGCTCGCCACGTTCAGCCACGGGAACAGTGACCGGCTGTAGTCCTGGAACACCACGGCGAGATCGCCGGGCACCCCGTGGACCTGGTGGCCCTGCAGGTGGATCTGGCCCCTGGCGACCCTGTGCAGGCCCGCCACCGACTTGAGCAGCGTCGTCTTGCCGCAGCCGGAGGGGCCGACCACGCAGACGATCTCGCCCGCGTCGACGCGGAAGGACACCTCGTCGATCGCCAGATGCGCCTTGGCGCCCGTTCCGTACGTATGGCCCAGCTCGATCACGTCCAGCATGGCCGCGTCATCCTTCCAGCAGGCGAGTGGAGTGGTGCCACGCCAGCGCCCGGTTCTCGACGGCGACGAGCAGCCGGTTGAGTACGAAGCCCAGCAGGCTGACCAGCGCGATGCCGGCCCACATCGTCTCGTAGTCGTACGTGTTCTCGGAGTTGGCGATCTGGTAGCCGAGGCCGTCGGGGCTGCCGATCAGCTCGGACACGACCATCAGGATCAGGGCGAACGCCAGGTTGATGCGCAGTCCGGCGAAGATCTTGGGGGACGCCGCCGGCAGCACGACCGAGGTGATCCAGCGCAGCCTGCCGATCTGGTAGGCCCGCGCGGTGTCCGCCTTGATCGGGTCGACCGACCTGGCGCCGTCCACCGAGTTGAGCAGCACCGGCCAGATCGAGCCGAACACGATCGTGGCGAGCTGCATCGGCGTGCCGATGTGGAAGAGCACGAAGAACACCGGCACGAGCATCACCGGCGGCACGGCCCGCATGAACGCGAGCACGGTGCTCGCGTAGTCGGCGAGCACCGGCACCAGGCCCAACGCGATGCCGATCACGATGCCGGCGACGCTGGCGATCGCCCAGCCGCCTGCCAGCCTGCCGACGCTGGGCAGCACGTCCTGGTTGATCCCGCTGCCCAGGAACAACTGGCTCGCCGGCCCGTTCAGCCACAGCTGCTGTGCCTTCCTGACGATGGCCAGCGGCGTCGGGAACACCACGTTGTTGGTGACCGTGGCGGCCCACTGCCAGAGCAGCACGCAGATCGCGAACACCAGCCAGCGCTGGACGAAGGCGGCGAGCTTGCTGTTGGCGAACATCACGCGCCCTCCTGGGCCCAGGAGAACCAGCGGTTCTGCGCGCCCTGCAACAGGGCGTTGACCAGGCCGCCGAGGATGCCGGCCACCACGACTCCGCCGATCACCATCGGGATGTCGCCGGACTGCTCGCCGTTGAGCACGACGAACGAGCCGAAACCGATGCCGGAGTTGCTCAGGAACTCGGTGCTGACGATCACCACCAGCGAGATCGCCGCGGACATCCGGATCCCGGTCAGCGCGAACGGCGTGACATAGGGCAGCCGGATGGCGAGCGCGGTACGCAGCCGAGTGGTTCGAAACGCCCGCGCGGTGTCCACGAACAGCGGGTCGACCTCGCGCAGGCCGTAGATGACGTTGAACAGGATCGGCCAGATCGAGGCGAACGTGGCCAGGATGATCTTGATCTGGGCGCCGTCGCCGAACGCCGTGAGCACCAGTGGGATCAGGGTGACCGACGGGATCGGCCGCAGCAGGTCGACCACCGCGCTGGTGGCGCTGCGCAGCACCGGCAGGCTGCCCAGCAGCAGCCCGAGCGGCACGGCGATCGCGGTCGCGGTGATGATGGCGATCAGCCAGGCGAGCACGGTGGCGACGAAGTCGACGCGGAATTCCGCCTTGGCGAACAGTTGGCCGATTCGGCCGGCCACCACGATGGGGCCTGGCACGAACGTCGGGTCGATGAGTTTCAGCTGATCGGCCAGCTGCCACAAACACAGAAAGATCAGCAGGCCGATCAGGCCACGGACGGATTTGCGCATCCTGTCCTCGCTAAAGGTGAATGAGTACAGCGGTCCGTCGTCTCATGGGCGCGCCCCGCCGCGCCCATGAGACGTCCACCTAGGACGCTGGTGGTGACGTGACGACCATGGTCGAGACGTCGAGGTGGTTCTGCAGCAGGCCGAACTGCTGCATCAGGTCAGCCACCCGCTGCAGCCGCTTGGCGTCCAGCGACGTCGGGTACAGCGGCAGGTCCAGCAGCGACGCGGTCTGCTTGTCGATCGTGGTGAACGTCGGGATCGTCTGCTCGACCAGCTTCCGGTTGGTCGCGTCCGCGGCACCCTTTTCGATGGCGCGCGCGAACGCGGCGATCGTCTTCGGGTTCGCCGCCGCGAACTTCGACGTCACGAAGAAGCCCGCGATCGGCAGGTTCGCCGCGGGGCCGGCGCCGAAGAGGTCGACCACCGGGCGGGCGCCGATCTTCTCGGCGGTCAGGGTCTTGAACGGCTCCAACTGGATGGCGGCGTCCACCGTGTGGTTGGTCAGCGCCTGCTCGGTGTCGGGGTGGTGCACGACGACGACCTTCATCGCGTTGATGTCCACGCTGTTGGCCTTCAGGATCGCCTTCAACGCCAGGTACGGCAGGTCGGACTGGGCGTTCGTGGAGATCGTCTTACCGATCAGGTCCTGGACCGTCTTGATGCCGGAGCCCGGGAAGGTGGTCAGCGACATGGTGCCGGACTGGCCCTCCGACGAGTCGGCCACGATCTTGAAGTTGTTCACGTGCTTCGCCTGTGCCGCGAACAGTGTGGCCCAGTTGCTCTGGCCGATGTCCTCGGTGCCGGCGTTGACCTCGGGCACGGCCTGGGTGCCTGATACGATGATCTTGATCTTGACGTTGAGGCCCTCCTGCCTGAAGTAGCCCTTCTGCAGGGCGATCTCCAGCGGGACGGAGTCGGTCACCGCGAGCGCGCCGACCGTCAGGTTGGGGTGCTCGACCGGGCCTGCCGATGTCGTGCTGCCGCTGCTGGACGAGCTGCTCGAGCCGTTCAGCAGGCTGCAACTGGATACGAGCAGCAGTACCGGCAGGGCGAGCGCGGCCGCGCCGAGCAGGCGCAGTCTGCGTGTGCCGTGTTCGCCGGCCGTGGCCGGGACGGGGGTCGCGGCGGCACTGGGGCGTAGCGCCATGGTCATGTGTCCTTTGCGGGGGTGCGTTGCCGTGGATGGTTGCCGTGTTACTCAGAGTGATGCGTGGTGCGAGCGAGCTCGTCCGGTCGGGGAGTGGATACCGAAAACCGGACGGTTCGGATCAGGTCTGGACAATTGTGTGACATTGGTCCGGACCTGCTCCGCCGCGATCGGGGGCATCGTTGCCATGGGTCAGTTGGGTTCGCCAGCACACCGCCTGAAACGGCACGTCGATCAGTTCCCGGCCGGCGAGCTGCGGGTGCTTGGCGATGTATTCGTGCGAGGTGTCGTAGAGCCGGGCCCGCTCGGCTTCGGACATCACGAGGACCACGCTGTAGGTGCCGAGCAATGCGACCAGGTCAGCGGGGCTCATCGGCCGCGTCCACTGGAAGACGCGTCGCTCCGGCGGGGCGAAAGCGGTGTTCTCCGGCAACGCGAAGACACCCGGCGGGTTCGGGTGGTCGTACTCGTTGACCACGGCGAACAGCTCGGCCATCCAGGGCACCGACTTGTCCCTCAGCGTCCAGGACACGGCCAGCAGGCCACCGGGGCGCAGCACCCGGGTGATCTCCCGGCAGGCGGTCGCCGGATCGAACCAATGCCAGGCGTCGGCGGCGAGTACGGCGTCGACGGAAGCGTCCTGGAGTGGGATTTCTTCCGCGCTGCCGGCGAGTGCGGACAATCCGGGGGACGACTTCGCGAAAACGTCGCGCATACGCACGTCCGGCTCGATCGGATACAGTTCCGGGATGCGCTCGGCGAGCATTTTGGAAAATTTCCCGGTGCCCGCGCCGAGTTCGACCGCATTGGTGATTCCGTCACCGACCAACCAGTCGACGGCGACTGCGGGCGGCCCCGAACGCAGCCGGTCGTATTCCGTCGCCGCGGTGCCGAAGGAGTGCGCGAGTGTGTTTCCTCGCAGTGCCATGAACCCTGGTCCTCGCCGTTAGGTTTGTCCTGCCGTGTCGCTGTCGGTAACACTCACGCACCTGACGCCGAACCGTCAACTGTCAACGTTTCGTGCTACTCAGGCCTCCTGATTGATGACACCCAACGGGTCCAGGAGCCTACCATCAGTACACAAGTAGACCTCTTGGTCCAATTCGATCGGCTGTTCGGTGGATAGTGATCCACCAAGCGCGTCCGACACCCGTCACGAAGCGTGCTGGACCTGCGCGACCGCGTGCCGGCTGGATTCACAGTTCGTTCCATGATCATCTCACTAGAATTCTTTTCAGATGGTGACGGCTTCGTAAATTTCCGTGCCGATGGCGGAGTTCGTCAGCCGGGTGAAGATGGGATCACCGCCGCAAACGACCGGTTGACGGCGTGCGCCACCGCGCGGCGCGGACGCGGATCACGGCCGGATAGCGCCGGGTGCGTGTATCCGGCGGGTGGTCGGTTCGATACCGAGAGTTCGGATGTCCGAGTAAGAACCGACCCCGTGATCAGTAGCGGAGCGTGAGTCAAACCACGTTGGCCTGAACCGGGAGTGGCTTCCACGGGGTGAAGATGCCATGCTCTTGCGGTCGACTGGCACTGAACGTGTCCACTCGCCGTGGTTTTAGCCCTGTGGGCTGACATTGCAGGTGACATTCGATACCTTCTTGTGCGCGCGAGTTGGGGGCGTCGGAGCTACCTGGGCTACGAAGGTCGTCGCGGAGAGGTGACCAGGTGAGGGAGTGACCAGATGAGCGGGGCCGTTCGCGCCGCGACGACTGCCGACACGGTTGTCGACGCATGGAGCGAAACAGACTTTCCGGTCCTGGCAGCGGTAACTTCCCCCCGTGTGCCCGGTGTCGTCCGACCCGGACTACCCAGAAACGTGACATCGGCAACACCAACCACGACCGCCGCCGCGGTCGCGCGCCCCTTTCTGTCCGGTTCGTCCGGTAGCGTTGACGCGGGAGTGTGCTAGGCGTGCCAGGTAAGACGCGGCAGGACGGCTACCCCCCGTCCCCACAGGCCGGCCGCAGGTCGTACGGCGACATGAGCGACTCCGGCAGCGCCAGCAGCGCCGCCGGGATGGTGCCCCCCGTCCGGAGTGGACTGGACCCGGTCCCGTTCCGGCCCGGCGCCGGACCGGGACCGTCGGGCCGGTGGCGACTGCGCAACTGGCGGTTGCGCTGGAAGCTGCTGATCGTCCTGCTGGTGCCGCTGGTCACCGCACTCGCGCTCGGCGCGCTGCGGGTGACCACCCAGCTGCAGAACGCGGGCGTCTACAGCCGGATCGACCAGCAGCTCGCGCTGGGCAGCTCGCTGTCCGACGTGATGGACAGCGTCCAGCGCGAACGCGAGCAGACCACGCTGTTCGTCACGTCCGGCGGCGCGTCCGGCAGCCCGACCGGCGGCGCGGCAACCGCGCAGGTCGACGCGGCCATCGAGTCCTTCCGCGGGCTCGCCGCGACCGACACCAACCTGGACGCCAACACCCAGACGTCGGTCAACAACGCGCTGAACTCACTCGGCGACCTCACCGCCCTGCGCGCCTTCGCGAGCGGGACGAAGTTCCCCGAGGTCGACGTGCTCGGCGGCTACAACCAGATCCTCGACTCGCTGCTGCAGAGCACCCAGCTGCTCGTCGCCAGCGCGCCCGACCAGCGGGTCGACGTGCTGGCGCAGGGCCTGTTCAACCTCCGCCAGGCCAAGGAGCAGTTCACCAGGTCCAACGCGATCCTGATGATGACGGTGACCGGGGTACGGAACCAGGACGGCGGCCTGTCGAACGGCTGGACGTTCCTGCCCGGCACCGAGAACCAGCTCAACTCGGCGAACGCCGAGTTCGGCGCGTCGATCAGCTCGTTCAACAGCGGCGCGTCACTGGCCGACCGGCAGATGTACCTGGACACGGTGACCGGTCCCGAGGTGGACACCCGCGCCCAACTGCTGACCCAGATCCAGACCCGCGCCGACGCGAATCTCGGCCCCGCGCCGAACGTGCAGCCGACCACCGTGCAGGACGCCGGTGACGGCTCCGCAGGCCTGCTGCGCGACGCGGAGCTGAACCTGAACTCCGAGCTCAGGGCCCTCACCAACAGCCTGGGGTCGGCGGCGAAGGCGCAGGCGTTCCAGGACGGCGGCATCCTCGCGGGCGCGCTGCTGATCGCGTTCCTGGTGACCCTGATGGTGGCCCGATCGCTGGTCCAGTCGCTGCGGCGGCTGCGGTCCGGCGCGCTGGAGGTCGCCCGTACCAAGCTGCCCCAGTCGGTACAGCGAATCCTGGCCGACCCGGACCCGATCAAGGCGTCCAACAAGGCCGTCGAACCGGTCCCGGTGTTCACCGCGGACGAGATCGGCGAGGTCGCCAGGTCGTTCGACGTGGTGCACGGCCAGGCCGTCCGACTGGCCGCCGAACAGGCCGTGCTGCGCGACAACGTCAACGCGATCTTCATCAACCTGTCCCGCCGCAGCCAGGCGCTGGTGGAACGCCAGCTCGCGCTGATCGACCGGCTGGAGAAGGACGAGCAGGACCCCGACCAGCTCGCCAACCTGTTCGAACTGGACCACCTGGCCACCCGGATGCGGCGCAACAGCGAGTCGCTGCTGGTGCTGTCGGGCAGCGGCCTCGCCAAGCGGATGAGCCGGCCGGTGCCGATCGGCGAACTCGTCGGCGCCGCGGTGTCCGAGGTCGAGCAGTACGCCCGGATCGACGTGGGTGCCCCGCCCGCCGCGTCCGTGCTCGGCCGCGTGGTCAACGACCTCATCCACCTGGTCGCCGAGCTGCTGGACAACGCGACCTCGTACTCGGAGCCCAACACCAGGGTCAGCGTGCGGATCGCGCGGACCCGGTCGCGGGAGCTGGCCATCCAGATCACCGACCGCGGTGTCGGCATGAGCGAGGACGACGTCCGGCTGGCCAACGAGCGGCTGGCCAACCCACCGGACATCGACGTCGGCGTGACCCGCCGGATGGGTCTGTACGTGGTCGCGCGGCTGGCCCGCCGGCACAACATCCGCGTGAAGTTGCGCGCCAACGAGGACATTGACGGCGGCACCGTGGCGCTGATCGTGATCCCGGAGGAGCTCGTCCACCGGCCCGGCGATGACCAGGGCGGGCCGCTGGGCACCGGCGACAAGCTCACCCCGGCCCCCGCCCCGGCCATCGGCGAGACGTTCCCGCCTGCCGGACCGTCGCCCATCCCGGTGGACAGCCAACTGGCCGGCGCGGCCACCGCGGCCGCCGGCATCGCGGGCGCCTTCGGTCTGGCGTCCACCAGGGCGGCCCGGGACGACCAGGCCACGGTCCAGCGGGCACCGGTCGGCGCGGCCGAGGAGTCCGGCGTCCGGGAACCGGCCACGTCGTTCTGGGCGAGCGACTTCGAGCCGTCCGGCAACCTGGAGCCCGACGCGACGGCCGAGCAGTACCGCCCGACGCAGTCACACTCGACGGCGTCGCAACCGACGGCGAGCAACGCGGCGTCGCTGTGGGAGGCGCATACCGCGGTGGACGCGGTGCCGATCGACCCCGGCGAGCAGCCGTGGCCGACGCCGATCCCCACGACGGCCGCGTCCCGCCCCGAGGTGGACGCGCCAACCGAGCGACTGCCGATCTACGAAGCCGTGCTCTCCCAGTGGTTCCGCGCCGACGAGGCAGGTGCGGCGGCCGCCGCCGCGGCCGCCAACGGCGGACACGAGACCACCAACGGTGCGCACGACACCGCACCGGTGGCACCGGTGTCGGCCGCCGAGCCGCCACCGGTCGCGGAGCCGGTGACCAACGGCCGACAGGACCCGGTCGGCCCGCTGCCCACCAGGGTGCCCGGCCGTGCCGGCGCCAAACTCGGCTTCGGCACGTCCGACCGTGCCCCCCAGACCGACAACGGGCACGGCGCCAACGGAAACGGACTCGCCACCAACGGCAGTTCGTATGCCGACAGCAACGGCGACGCCGACGCGTGGCAGACTCCGGCGGACGAGGGTTGGCAGCGCGCCGAAGCGCTGCTCGCACCCGTCTCCGAAACCACAACGGCCGGCCTGCCCAAACGGGTGCCCAAGGCACACCTGGTGCCCGGCTCCGCGGCACCACGACCCGACGACAACGGCCAACCGGCCGGCGGTGGCGGGCGCGGCCGGCAGGCCACCATGGCACCACCCTCGTTGCCACCGCGCACCGCGGACGCGGTTCGTGGTCGCATGTCCAGCTTCCAGCAGGGCCTACGTCGCGGTCGCCACACGTTGATCGAGGCATATTCTGGCGAGGCTTCCCATCTATCCGCGCATCGTGCCGACGAGGAGCAGGAGTGACAGCGTCCGTTCAGCAGCCAGGGAGTTTCGGCTGGCTCATCACTGACTTCGTACGTCGAGTGCCCGGCGTTGCCCACGCCGTGGTCGTCTCGGCGGACGGCCTGTTGCTCGCCGGATCGCAGGGCCTGCCCCGCGACCGCGCCGAACAGCTCTCCGCCGTGGCGTCCGGGCTGGTCAGCCTGACGCAGGGGGCGGCGCGGTGCTTCGAGGCAGGCGCCGTGAACCAGACCGTGGTCGAGATGGACCGGGGCTACCTGTTCCTGATGTCGATCAGCGACGGTTCCTGCCTCGGCGTGCTCGCCGCGCCAAACTGCGACATCGGTCTGGTCGCCTACGAAATGACGTTGCTGGTCGAACGGGTCGGCCAGCAGATGACACCGGAACTGCGGGCTCAGCTGCAGGGTGCGGTGCGCAGATGACCAGACCAAGAACCACGCGTTACTGACCGGCGGTGAGTACGAGATGACCCCGGATCGCGGCCACCGCCGCGGCGAACGAATGGGTGACCGGTTCGACTATCGGCGCTGGGCCGCGGACGGGTTTCATCTGTACGACGACGACACCGAAGACGACGAGGATCGCCGGGATGACGGAACGCGTGAGCAGGCACAGCCGATCGCGGTGAGCGAGGCTCCTGATCAGGTACTGGACGTCCTGAACGATCACCCACCAGGTGCTGGGGAGCGAGGGCACAGCGAGATGGCGGACGGCGAGTTTTATGAACCCGCTGACCACGCCGGTACGGACATACCGAACCGGTTCGATATCAGCGGCTACCGGAACGGCCTGTTCGGCGGTCCCGGAGCCGATCTGTTCGGTGAACCGGGTCTGGTCGCGCACGACCGGGGGAGTTCAGCCTGGCAGCGGCCGGCAGTGCCGCCGCAGCAAGCACCGCCGGATCCGGTCACCGAGACCGGATCACTGGTCCGCCCCTACACGCGGACCGGCGGTCGAACCCGCTCGGACTACGACCTGGCGATCGAGGCGCTGGTATCCACCAGCGACCGCGGTTGGGACGCCGAGGATGCCCTGTTGCCAGAGCACCGCTCCATTTGCGAGATGTGCATGGACACCAGGTCGGTGGCCGAAGTGGCCGCGCATCTTCGGCTGCCGCTCGGCGTGGTCCGCGTTCTGATCGGTGACATGGCCGGCATGGGGCTGGTCGTCATCCACTCCAGTGGGATGGTCGTCGGTGATCGGCCGTCCATGGACTTCCTGGAAAGGGTGCTCAGTGGTCTTCGGAGGCTCTAGTTCGCGCGGTGCGCCACAACCAGCACCGAGCGGCCGGAAGGCAACCACCTCGGCGAAGATCGTCGTGGCGGGTGGCTTCGGCGTCGGCAAGACGACGCTGGTCGGATCGGTTTCGGAGATCGTGCCGTTGACCACAGAGGCGGTCATGACCGACGCCAGCATCGGTCACGACGATCTCTCGGCGACACCCAACAAGACCACGACGACGGTCGCCATGGACTTCGGCCGGTTGTCGCTGGACTCGGATCTGATCCTGTACCTGTTCGGTACCCCCGGCCAGCACAGGTTCTGGTTCATGTGGGACGACCTGGTGCGCGGTGCGATCGGCGCGGTGGTCCTGGTCGACACACGAAGACTGGCCGACGCGTTCGCCGCGATCGACTTCTTCGACGACCGGCGGCTGCCCTACATCGTGGCCATCAACCGATTCGAGGGGGTGCTGCACCACCGGGTGAACGACGTCCGGGAGGCACTCACCATCGACCAGTCGGTCCCCGTGGTCACCTGCGACGCGCGCAACCGCGAGTCGACCAAGCAGATCCTGATCACCCTGGTCGAACACGCGATGCGCCAACAACGCACCACCGTCCGCGTCTGACGAACTCGTTCTGGCCGGTCTCTACCGGAGATCGGCCAGAACGACGGTCATCGCGACCGGTTCGGTGACGGCCATGGTGCCGTCGTCGACACCGGCCGAGGAGTAGGTCCGCGTGGTCGGGTCGAGGCGGTAGCGGAACACGGTCGGGCCGTGGTCGGACATCTCGATGCGCCAGAAGTGCTCGATACCGGCGGCCGCGTACTCGGCCGGCTTGTCGAATCGGTCCGTGGTCACGGAGCCGGGCGACATCACCTCGACCACCAGCACACAATGCCGGGGCCGCAGGACCTCGTCGTCGGCCAGCGACGCGTCGTAGACCACAACATCCGGCCTGCGGTTGAGCAGTGGGACGCCCACGAGTCGAAGATCCACATTGAAGGTCACGGCGAGTCGCTCGTTCAAGACCGTTCCCAGCGCGGTGGCGAAGTGCCGCACGAGGTGCTGGTGTGCCCGGCACGGAGCCACGTTCACGACGACGCCTCCGTCGACGATCTCGATGCGGCGGCAGATCTCTTCGGGCAGCGCATCGTAATCGGCGGCCGTCAGACCATCCGGATGCGACGTCATCCAGTCGGGCAGCGCGGTCATGCCGGGTCGTCGGCCAGGGTTACGGATGTGATGCGGTGCAGGGTGAAGCGGCGTAGTTCGTCGTGGGCTCGGTCGCGGGCTTCCAGGACACCGCCGCCGACGGCCAGTGCCGTGACGAACAGGTTGCTGGCGACGCCCTGCGCGTCCACGTAGCCGAGCCACACGTCGCGGCGGTCGCGGATCGCCTCGCGCAGGACGTCCAGGGTTGCCGTCATGTCCGACATGCCGCCGCCCGGTCGCGGGGCGGCGGTTCGGCCGCGGCGGGCCGAGTTGGACTGGTCGCCGATCCGCAACTGCCGGACCACGGACGCGAGCTGGGAATCGCTGGGGGTCGGCGGCAGCACGGGAAGCCGGTCGGCTCGCGGGCGGGCGGCCACCCGGCGACCGGCAGGGCGCAGGTCCAGCACCCGGCCGTCCGGGCCCTCCGCTGCGGGGGTGAAACCGGCTCTGCGCAGGCCGTCCAGTACGTCGATCAACGGCAGCGGGCTGACCAGCACGGTCGGCGCGATCCGGCGCAGTTCCAGGCGGTGGGCCTCGGTGTTCGCCAGTACCTCGGCCAACAGGGCCTCGTCGTCGCAGCGCAGGAACGAACCCGCCGTGCCGCCGCGCAGGCGGCCGTGGCGGCGGGCCACGTCGTCGATCAGGTAGTCGAGGCCCTGCGGGACCGGGGTGCGGGACCTCGTGCGGAACAGCTCGTGCAGCTCCGTCGCGGTGCGGCCGGCGTCCAGGGCGCGGCGCACGGAAGCCTCGCTGACCCGGTACACCGTGGCGCCGCCCGCCGACTCGATGTCCGCGACCAGTGCCATCTCCGCCGCCAGGTCCTGGCGCAGCGGGCCGGGCGCGATCACCGTCAGGTCGGCCTGCGCCAGCACGTGGTCGATCGGCTCCGGCAACGCGGTGGCCAACTGCTTCGCCGCGGCGGCCGGGCCCTCGGTGAGCAGGGCCCGGCCTGCCGACGTCACGCCGCCCAGCGCCACGATGCCCAGCGTGGCCGCCTCTCGCAGGGTCCAGCGGACCAGATCGTCGCGCATCCGGCCGCCGCGGCGCGGTGCCCGCCAGGCCAGCAGGGCGATCAACTCGGCAGGGTCGGTGATGCCGACGCCCGGTGGCAGTTCGGCCAGGGCGCGCAGGATCCAGCGTCGGTCCCGGGGCGCGAGCGGCCTGCGCAGTTCGTCGCTCAACGGTGCCAGCGGCCGGTCCTTCTCGTCGCGCAGGCCGGCCAGGGCGGGCAGGCGCGGCAGGTTCAGCCACGCGTTGGCCACCGCGGCCCAGCGTTGCTCGGTCGTCGCGGCGAGCCACGGGTCCGCCGCGGTCGTCGGCACCCACTCCGGCGTACTGCCCTCGGCGTCCGCCACCAGGTCCGCGCCCGCGGCCAGTTCGGCCAGCAGCGCGGCCCGCTGCTCGCCGACGGCCAGGTCGCGCACCACGCGGCGCTGTTCGCGCACGCCGAGCCCACCGGAACGCAGTACCGGCGGCGGTTCGACGGACCACATGTCCAACAGCAACGCGAGGTGCCGGATCAGCTCGACCGCCTCGCCCGCCCCGGTGGCGTCCGCGGTGTCCGGCCGGTGCTCGACCGTGGCCGGCACCGGCGGCGTCAGCCGCACATGACCCAACGGCCGGGTGCCGCGCAGCGCGATACCGACCTGCCGGGGCAGTTCCACCGTCTCGTTGTCGCGCCGCGTCAGCAGCCCGAGGCCCAGCAGCCGCTGCACGGGCGTGCGGTCGGACTCGTTGTACGGCAACGGATCGGCCGCCTCACGGGTCCGGCCGATGGGCGGTCCCGCGGCCAGCGTGCCGAGCAGTCGTCGCTCCGGCTCGCCGAGTGCGGCCAGCAACTCGTCCACGTCGTCCAGGTCGGGCGCTGGATTGCCGAGGCCGGCCGGATAGGGCCCGGTCGCCTCCCGCGCGGCCTGCGGCACGGCGAGGAACCCGGCCGCCGGCCGCCACGCGATGGCCAACGCCAGCAGTCGCTCGATCGCCTGGTCGGCCTGTGCCCGGCGCACGTCCGGCCCGAGCAGCCGGTACACGTCCGCCGGTGGCACGCCGATCTGGTCGGCGTCGGCGAGCACGAGGGCGTCCAGTACCGCGAGGGTGCCGGCGTCCAGCTCCTCCGCGGCCCTGGTCAGCGAGGCCCGCGTGCCGGCACGGGTGGCCAGCACGGTGGTGTCGGCGGGCGGCGGCGTGGCCAGGTCCGGCCGGGCACGCAACAGCGCGGACAACGTCTCGTCGTCCAGGGTGCGCAGCCAGTCCGCCAGTGAGGTGCCCGCCATCGTGGGCCAAGGTTAACCGGCCGCGTGCCGGCACACCTGGCCATACGGCACACTGTGCACACGCGGGCGGATCGACGTCCGTGCCGAACGTGCGCAGGAGGAGCCGTGGCCAGGCGGAAGATCAAGCCGGACCGCATCGATCCCGAGTGGCCCTCCGGCGCGTCCGAGCGTGAGCACCCGGTCAGCGAACTGGCTGCCGACCGGCAGGGGTCGCTGTCCCCGTTCGGCGACGAGCCGTTTCCGCTGCCCGCCGAGAGCCTGCCCTACGAGCACCCGGTGACCGTCATCAATCGATGACCGCGCGCATACCCCGGACGGCCACGGACTAGGGTCCGCAGGAACGTTCGCGTACGGGGAGGCGTGCCATGCCGGTGCCGGGTCCTGGCTACTCGATCACGGTCCGGGTGGAGGCGCCGCCGTCCACCAGCGCCGCCGGCGACCTTACTTCCGCGGTCGGCCGGGTGGGCGGTGTCATCACCGCGTTCGACGTGGTGGAGTCGCACACCGACCGGATCGTGGTGGACATCACATGCAATGCCATGTCGGCCGATCATGCCAAGGACATCACCGCCGCGCTGGAGGCGTTGCCGGGCGTCGTCGTCCGCCAGGTCTCCGACCGCACCTTCCTGATCCACCTCGGCGGCAAGATCGAGGTCACGCCCAAGGTCGCGCTGCGCAACCGTGACGATCTCTCCCGCGCCTACACGCCGGGGGTGGCCCGGATCTGCCAGGCGATCGCGGCCAATCCGGCCGACGCGCGCCGACTGACGATCAAGCGCAACACCATAGCGGTGGTCACCGACGGCTCCGCAGTGCTGGGCCTGGGCAACATCGGCCCGGCCGCCGCGCTGCCGGTGATGGAGGGCAAGGCCGCGCTGTTCAAGAGGTTCGGCGCGGTGGACGCCTGGCCGGTGTGCCTGGACACCCAGGACACCGAGGAGATCATCCGCACGGTCGAGCTGATCGCACCGGTCTACGCGGGCATCAACCTGGAGGACATCGCCGCGCCGCGCTGTTTCGAGATCGAGGCCCGGCTGCGCGCGAAGCTGGACATCCCGGTGTTCCACGACGACCAGCACGGCACCGCGATCGTGGTGGTCGGCGCGCTGCGCAACGCGTTGCGGGTGGTGGGCAAGGACATCAAGGACTGCAAGATCGTGGTGTGCGGCGCAGGCGCGGCCGGTTCGGCGATCATCCGACTGCTGCTGCACAAGTCGCCGGGCGACATCCTTGCCGTCGACGTCAACGGCATCGTGCACCCCGACCGGGGTGACCTCGACGCGAACCTGGCCTGGCTGGCCGTGCACACCAACGCCGAGCGGGTCAGCGGCACCCTGCACGACGCGCTGGTCGACGCGGACGTGGTCATCGGCGTGTCCGCACCCAACCTGTTCGGCGCCGACCAGGTCGCCACGATGCGGACCAACGCCGTGGTGTTCGCGCTGGCCAACCCGGACCCGGAGATCGACCCGCTGGAAGCGCAGAAGCACGCGGCCATCGTGGCGACCGGGCGCAGCGACTACCCGAACCAGATCAACAACGTGCTCGCGTTCCCGGGCGTGTTCCGCGGCCTGCTGGACGCGCACGCCCGCACGATCACCGACGCGATGCTGCTGGCCGCCGCGGACGCCATCGCGGACGTGGTGGCCGGGGACCGGCTCAACGCCTCGTTCATCGTGCCCAGCGTGTTCGACTCCGCGGTCGCGCCCGCCGTCGCCGAGGCGGTGGTCAGGGCCACGACGGCGGCAGCGGTCGCGCCGTAGCATCGAATCGTGACTGAGCTGTCCCACCTGGACGCCGCGGGCGCGGCCCGGATGGTGGACGTGTCCGCCAAGGACGCGACCGCCCGCACCGCCGTGGCGTCGGGCGTGGTGCGCACCACGCCCGAGGTGATCGGCCTGCTGCGCGCAGGCGGGCTGCCCAAGGGCGATGCCCTTGCCACGGCCCGGATCGCCGGCATCATGGCGGCCAAGCGCACGCCCGATCTCATCCCGCTGTGCCACCCGATCGCGATCACCGGCGTCACCGTGGACCTCCGGGTGCGGGACACCGAAGTGGCGATCGTGGCGACGGTCCGCACCACGGACCGGACCGGGGTGGAGATGGAGGCGCTGACGGCGGTGGCCTGCGCCGGCCTCGCCCTGCACGACATGATCAAGGCCGTCGATCCGGCCGCGGTGCTCGATGCCGTTCGGGTGGAGCGCAAGGAGGGCGGCAAGACCGGACCGTGGATTCGTGAGCCGTGAACACTGTGGGTGCGTGAGCCATGAACACCGATTCCCGAGAGCACTGCTCTCAAAAGAGAGCAGTGCTCACAAACGAGAACACCATGGAGAGCACTGCTCTCGAAAAAGAGAGCACCGCTCTCGCGCGGACCGCCGTCGTGATCGCCGCGTCGAATCGCGCCGCCGCGGGCGTCTACGCCGACCGGACCGGCCCGGTGATCGTGGCCTGGCTGCGCGAACGCGGTTTCGACGTGGCGGAGCCGATCGTGGTCCCGGATGGCGACCCGGTGGCCGCCGCCCTCGCCGACGCGGTGTCGGCAGGCGCGCGACTGGTGATCACCACCGGTGGCACCGGCATCAGCCCGACCGACCGCACCCCGGAAGCGACCAGATCGGTCCTGGACTACGAGGTGCCCGGCCTCGCCGACGCGATCCGCGCCGCCGGACTGCCTAACGTGCCCACCGCGGTGTTGTCCAGGGGCCTGGCCGGAGTGGCCGGCCGCACCCTGGTGGTGAACCTGCCCGGCTCGACCGGCGGTGTCCGGGACGGTCTTCGCGTCCTGGCCGACCTGCTGGACCACGCCCTCGACCAACTGTCCGGCGGCGACCATCGCCCGGCCCACGACCATAGCCCGGCCCATGAGTCCGCGGGCGGGCCCGCGGCGCGGGTGTGCCGGGCCACCGTCACCGAGCAGTCGCTGTCGGTGGACGAGCACGCCGCCCTGGTCGACAACGCGGCCGCCGGTGCCGTGGTCACGTTCGCCGGCGTGGTGCGCGACCACGACCACGGCCGGGGTGTGCGCGAACTCGAGTACGTCGGCCACCCCAGCGCGGCCGACGTGGTCGCCGAGGTGGTCGCCGACCTGGCCCGCCGGCACGGCCCGTCCGGTGTGCGGGCCATCGCGGCCAGCCACCGGATCGGCACCCTGGCCATCGGGGACGTGGCGCTCGCCGTCGCGGTGGCCGCCGAACACCGCGCCGCGGCCTTCGCCGCCTGTTCGGATGTTGTGGACGAGGTGAAGCGTCGCCTGCCGGTGTGGAAGCGCCAGACGTTCACCGACGGGACCGACGAGTGGGTCAACTGCCCGTGAGAGCCGAGGACCCCACCGCGATCGGGGGAGGTGCGGTGGGGCCCACGGTTCATCTCGACGACTCGACGGTCGCCGGATGGCTCACTTCGTGACGAGACTCTGACCAGGGAAGATCAGGTTCGGGTTCGCCACGACGCCCTTGTTCTCGTTCCACAGGGTGTTCCAACCACCCTGCACGCCCTGCTTCGCGGCGATGCCGGACAGGGTGTCGCCCGCGACGACGGTGTAGTCGCCGTTCGGCGCGCTCTGCGGCGCGCTCGCGGTGGTGCTCTGCACCTGCTTCGGCGGCGTGGCCGCGGGCGCCTTCGGCACGGTCACCGTGCGGTGCTGGGCCGGTGCGGCGACTGCCGTGCCGCCGCCGGACGATCCGCCGTGCCAGCCGCACTGCGGCCACGCGTGGATGCCCTGGGTGGCCAGGACACGCTCGGCCACCGCGATCTGCTGCTCCCTCGACGCGTTCTGCGGCATGCCCTGCCCGCCGTTGGCGTGCCAGGTGCCCAGCGTGAACTGCAGGCCGCCGTAGAAGCCGTTGCCGGTGTTGATGGCCCAGTTGCCGCCGCTCTCGCACTTGGCGATCGCGTCCCAGTTCACGCTCGACGCGTTGGCCGGCGTGGCCGCGATCCCCAGCGGCACGCTGATCACCACGCCCGCGAGGGCGACCTTGGCCGCGCCACGGAGGACGCGGGACTGCTTGCGGTGCTTGCCTCGGATGGAAGCCCCTTGGTTGGAAGACATGAGCCCTCTCGCCCACCGCGCCTGCTGATGGAGCGCACGCTGACGGCTTCGTCGCGAGACGATCCGTCTTCGTCCCTGTCCGGCGGTTGACTCTCGCTCGGGGTTTGGTCCCAGACACCCGTCGGACAGGGTTCGGCGCTCGGTTGCCTGGGTCGTGCGGTCGTGCCGCGACTGGTCGGGTCCAGCCGCGACTAGCGACCGTACGTAAGCGAATCCGAGATCGGAAATTAATCAAGCTGTGACGGTAGTCACCTTGACGCCAGGCAACGAAGATGCAGTTTGTTGTTTCAACTGGTCAGTGACCGTTACGCTTCCGAAACCAACCCTCGCGTCGATCACTGAACGTGAGCACTTTTTGAGGCGTGGCTCACCCGTTTGCCAGGGCCGAAACACGGTCCGACGCGAAACGAGATGTCCTGTTCGGGTGGATTGTCAGCCACCCGCAAAGGGCGGCAGGACGTCCAACTCGGCGCCGTCGGGCACCACGGCGGCATGGTCGTGCACCGCGACCCCGTCCAACAGCACACTGCACGACGGCAGCACGCGCGCCAGCTCCGCGCCACGCCGTCGCAACACCACGGCCAGCGCGTCCGCGACCGACGAGGCCGACGCCAGCTCGACGTGTTCCTCGGCCACGCCCGCGGCGGCCCTGGCCCCGGCGAAATAGCGGATCAGCACCGTGCTGGTGCGTGTGGTGGTCACCGGCAGATCATCCTCACCGCTGGGTCGCTCGCTGTAGGGCCGTTCGTTGCTCGGTGCGCCGGACTCATCCGCCGATCGCGCTCATCGGCCGGATCGGCTGGGCGAACCCCGCCTCGTTGATCCGGTGGCCGGCCAGCTTGGCCCACATCCCGGCCCGCCACAGCTCGGCGAGCTCGGTGTCGTCCGCGCCGGCGCGCAGGGGGCCGCGCAGGTCGGTCTCGGTCTGGCTGAACAGGCAGTTGCGCAGCTGGCCGTCCGCGGTCAGCCGGGCCCGGTCGCAGTCCTCGCAGAACGGCCGGGTGACCGAGCCGATCACGCCCACCTCGGCCGGCCCGCCGTCCACCAGCCAGCGTTCCGCCGGCGCCGAGCCGCGCGGCGTCGCACTGGGCGTGAGCGTGAAACCCTTGCGCAGCATGGCAAGGATCTCGTCCGCGGTGACCAGGTCGGCGCGGTTCCAGCCGTGCTGCGGGTCGAGCGGCATCTGCTCGATGAACCGCAGGTGGTAGCCGTGCTCGACGCAGTAGCGCAGCAGGTCGACGGCCTCGTCGTCGTTGATCCCGCGCAGCAGCACCGAGTTGACCTTCACCGGACGCAGCCCGGCGTCGCGCGCCGCGGCCAGCCCGGCCAGCACGTTGGCCAGCCGGTCGCGCCGGGTGATGGTCGTGAACACGTCCGGCCGCAGCGTGTCCAGTGAGACGTTCACCCGGTCCAGCCCGGCGCCGGCGAGTGCTTCGGCACGCTGGGCGAGGCCAATCCCGTTGGTGGTCATGGACATCCGGGGCCGAGGGGCCATTGTGGACACTTGGCGGAGCACCTCGACCAGGCCGCGCCGCAGCAGCGGCTCGCCGCCGGTGAACCGAACGTTGGTGATGCCGAGGCTCGTGACGGCGATCCGGATCAGCCGGACCAGTTCCGCGTCGGTCAGCAGTTCCCGGCCGGGCAGCCAGTCCAGTCCGTCGGCCGGCATACAGTAAGTACAGCGCAGGTTGCACTTGTCCGTCAGCGAGACCCGCAGGTCGGTCGCGACCCGGCCGAACCGGTCGATCAACAGTGGTGACTCGGGCCGCGGCCAGCCGTTCTCGTCCCGGCCGACACCGGGAACCGCGGGCATGCCGAGCTCAACTGCCGTCACCTGATCGAGGGTAGTCGTGCCGCGAGCCGCAGCCACCCGACCGGTCGCGGCAAAAGAACCGCACGTCAAACGGGTTCCGCAGGCGCGTAGCCAAGATCCGCTACGGGCCGTATTTGCGGAGTTCGCCATCGTCAATATTCTGTGCGCGCATGGCACCACGACAGGTGGCTATCATGTCTCCATGAGGAAGCGAACCAGCCATTAAGTCTCTTAGTTGATAAGATGATGGTATGACTAAGAGAGTAGGCGGCCATGGCCAGCGCTGAGTCCGGCCCGACGGCGGAAACGCCCAAGGATGTGTTGATCGAACGGTTCGCCACGCTGGGCCGCCAGCTGAGCCAGGCCACCGTGTTGTTCCACGCCCAGATCGCTGAGCACGTCGGGCTCTCCGCGACCGACCACAAGTGCCTCGACCTGGCCGTGCAGGCCGAACGGCCCCTCACCGCGGGCCAGATCGCCGAGGAGTCCGGCCTGTCGACCGGCGCGGTCACCGGCGTGATCGACCGGCTGGAACGGGCCGGCTTCGTCCGGCGGGTGCGCGATCCGCACGACCGGCGCAAGGTGCTCGTCGAGGTGTCCAAGGGCAGCCTCACCCGCTACGGCGACGCCTACGACGGCCTCTGGTCCGCGCTGGACCGCACGATCGCCGACTACACCGAGGCCGAACTGGTGGCCATCGAGCGGTGGGTCGCCAGCATGGTCGCGACCCTGCGTGCCGAGGCGGACCGCCTCGCGGCGAGCCGCGGCGCCGCGGGTTGACCGTCGGTCATCGGCCGGTTCCGTCCCGTTCGTACGATGATCAGGCCACAATCCACTCACGGCGCCGGGTGCGCCGATGACACTGCCGCGCCCGCGGAGCTATCGTCCTCGCCGTGCCGCAATTTCGCTTCTCGGAGGCCGCCCGCCTGCTCGGGGTCAGTGACGACACCGTCCGACGCTGGGTGGATGCCGGGCTGTTGCCGGCCGGTGTCGACGCCGCGGGCCGCAAGGCCGTCGACGGCGCCGACCTGGCCAAGTTCGCCAAGGCGCAGGCCGTGGAGATCGCCGATCCGTCCGATGTGGGCCGCTCGGCGCGCAACCAGTTCGTCGGGCTGGTCACCGAGGTGATCGCGGACAAGGTCATGGCCCAGGTGGAACTGCAGTGCGGCCCACACCGGGTGGTCTCGCTGATGAGCGCGGAGGCCGTCCGGGAACTCGGCCTCGCACCGGGCGTGTTGGCCATCGCCGTCGTCAAGTCCACCCATGTCGTGGTGGAGATCCCAGGAGGACGCTCGTGAGGAAACTGGTCGTCGGTCTGGCCGCGAGCGCGTTGCTGCTCGCCGGCTGCGGCGGAAGCAGCGGTGCCGGTGGCACCACGGCCGCGCCGCCCACCACCGCGTCGATCACCGCCAGCGGCAAGGTGCAGATCCTCTACGCCGGTTCGCTGGCCAACATGATGGAACACGACGTCGGCCCGGCCTTCGCGACCGCGACCGGCGCCCAGTACGAGGGCACCGGCGCCGGCTCGACCCAGCTCGTCACCGAGATCAAGGGCAAGGTCAAGCAGGCCGACGTGTTCATCAGCGCCAGCACCGACGCGAACAAGGGCCTGATGGGCGCGGCCAACGGCGGCTGGGAGGACTGGTACGCCACGTTCGGCACCGCGCCGCTGCTGATCGGCTACAACCCGAACAGCAAGTTCGTCGCCGACCTCAAGAGCAAGCCGTGGCAGCAGGTGATCACCGAGAGCGGCTTCAGGATGGGCAGCACCGACCCGAAGCTCGACCCGAAGGGCAA
>DASXXM010000698.1:0-5050 GCA_036503065.1 Pseudonocardiaceae bacterium
ACCCGCTGGGCGACCTGCACGTGCGGTGGGTTGGCGGGTCCGAGCAGGAGGCGGCGGAGCGAGCCGTCACCGACACCGGTGAGGACGAGGAGTACGGGTGACCACCCCAGAACCCGAAGCCATGACAGAACCCGAATCCGACACGCCGACCGGCCCGACCGGCCCGACCACGCCAACCGGCCCGGCCACCCCGGCCACCCCGATCGGCCCGGCCACCCCGGCCACCCCGACCGGCTCGATCGGCGAGGCCGGTGCGATTAGCGAGGCCGGTGCGGTCGCGGACATCGTCCTGGAGCCTGAGCCGGCGGATGCGCTCTCCAACGAGAGCACTGATCCGAGAGCAGTGCTCTCAGATGAGATCACCTGCTCTAATTCGAGAGCACTGCTCCACGACGAGGGCAGTGTTGAGAGCACTGCTCTCGATTCAGAGCATCGCTCTCAGATCAGTGCGGAGCAGGCCGAGGCCGACGGCGAGGGCGAGGCGGTCGAGGAGTCGGACCTGCCGCCGCTGGCCGACGACACCGAATTGGCGAACGCGCTGGAGGCGCTGCTGCTGGTCGTCGACGTCCCGGCCGGCGAGGAACTGCTGGCCACCGCCCTCGACCAGTCCGTCGCCAGGATCACCGACGCGCTGCACCGGCTGGCCGCCGGCCTCACCGAGCGCGGCAGCGGCATCGACCTGCGCCGCGTCGGTGACGGCTGGCGGTTCGTCACCAGGGACAGGTACGCGCCCTACGTGGAGAAACTCCTGCTGGACGGCCAGCGTGCCAAGCTGACCAGGGCCGCGTTGGAAACCCTCGCGGTGATCGCCTACCGCCAGCCGGTGACCAGGTCCCGGGTGGCGGCGGTACGCGGTGTGAACGTGGACGGCGTCATCCGTACGCTGGTGGCACGTGGCCTGATAGCGGAGACCGGCACCGACTCGGAGACCGGCGGCATCCTGTACCGAACCACGGAACTGTTCCTGGAGCGGTTGGGGCTGTCCTCACTGGAGGACCTGCCCGCGATCGCTCCCCTCCTGCCAGAAGTGGATGCGATCGACGATGTCTGACCGGGCCCGTGGGGAAAATGCCCATGAGGAAAAAGCCCATGGGAAAAACGCTCTGCCGGATGGAATTCGGCTGCAGAAGGTGCTCGCCCAGGCGGGCGTCGCGTCGCGTCGCGCCGCCGAGGAGTTGATCGCCGAGGGCCGGGTCAGCGTCGATGGTGACGTGGTGACCGAGATGGGCCGCCGGATCGACCCGGACACCGCCGTCGTGCACGTGGACGGCACCCGCATCGTGCTTCGCGACGACCTGGTCTACCTGGCGTTCAACAAGCCGATCGACGTGCACACCACGATGTCCGACGACCAGGGCCGCCCGTGCGTCGGCGACTACGTGCGCAGCAAGGTCGCGTCCAGCGGCCCGCGCCTGTTCCACGTCGGCCGGCTGGACGCGGAGACCGAGGGCCTGCTGCTGTTCACCAACGACGGCGAACTCGCCCACCGGCTGACCCACCCGTCCTACCACGTCCCCAAGACGTACCTGGCCGACGTGATGGGCACCATCCCCCGTGACCTTGGCAAGCGCTTGCGCGCCGGGATCGAGCTGGCCGACGGCCCGGCCAGGGTGGACAGCTTCCGCCTGGTCGACACCGTGCCCGGCCAGGCGCTCGTCGAGGTCGTCGTGCACGAGGGCCGTAAGCACATCGTCCGGCGTCTGCTGGCCGAGGTCGGCTTCCCGGTGCACCGCCTGGTGCGCACCGCGGTCGGCGAGGTCCGGCTGGGCAACCAGCGGCCAGGCTCGTTCCGTCGGCTCAACCGCCAGGAGACCGGCGCACTGTTCGCCGCAGTCGGCATGTAGCCGAGCCCGAACCTGGTCAACGGCGGTGCGCGACTCATCCGGTGACCCATCGGCGGATGATTCCCTGTTATGACCAGAGCGGTACGACCGATCCGGACCGGGTGGGTGGTCACCGGCCGGGTGCCCGGGCCGGACGTGGACGAGTTCGCAGAGACCGACCAGGTGATCGCCGCGCTGGCCGACCCGGCAGCGGCCGGCGACACGCTGCTGGCCGTGCAGCACCCGAATCACACACCCGCTGCCCTGTCCGCCGGGCTCTCGGTCGCCGACGTCCTGCCCGCGGCCCAACGGATGTTGGCACGCGTGCGACGCTCGGCGTATCGCCAGGTCACCGACGTCGTCGCGCCCTACCTGGCCAGCGGGCCGGACGGCACGGCGCTGGGCATGCTGTGCCTGGTCGACCCGGCCGCGGTGGACGCCGACGGCCTGGCCCGCGTCCGCCAGGCCGAACAGGTCTACCCGGACGTGGTCGCCGAACGGGCCGCGGTGCTCGCCGGCCTCGGCTGCGCGACCAGTGCCGCGATGCTGGTACCGGTGACCGGGGGAGCGGACCTGACCGCGGCGCTGCGCCAGGTGATCGACCGCCAGGCCGCCCCGGCAGTGTCCCTCACCGACTCGGCCGGCCGCCGCCATCAGCTCTGGCTGCTCGGCCCCGGCACCGACCAGGACGACCTGATCACCTTGGCGGGGCGGCATCCGCTGCTGGTCGCGGACGGCAACCACCGGGTGGCGGCATCGGCTGCCGCGCGGTCGCCGTTGCTGGCCCTGGTCACCGGCGGCCCCGGCCTGCGGGTCGGTGCGATCCACCGGCTGTTGGTCGGCACCGGACTCGGCGCGGACGACCTGGCCGCCGCGTGGCGCCGGATCGGTCTCGCCGTCCGCGAGGCCGATCCGCCGGTTGTCGCACCGGACCGGCCGGGCACTGTCGTCGTGCTGGCCGGCGGCCGGGCGCTACTGGTCCGCCTACCCGACCCGGCGCCTGGCGAGCCGTTGCCCAGAGTCGACCACGGCGTGGTGGAACACCTGTTGATCGGCGCCGCGCTGGGCATCGATCCGGCCGGCCCGCTGGTCCGCGCCCTACCCGCGAGGACGGCCCTGCCGGCCAGGACTGCCCTGCCCGCCAAGGTAGGACTGTCAGCCGAGACAGGACTGCTCGCGGAGACAGGGCTGGCCGCGGAGACGGCGATGGTCGCCGGGGCCGACGCCGTGCTGTTGCTGGCGCCGGTGCCCTACGCGGACGTGCTCGACGTGCACGACCAGGGCCGCCGGATGCCCCGCAAGAGCACCTACTTCACGCCCAAACCGCGCAGCGGCCTCCTGTTGGCCGAGCTGTCCTGAGAGCCGGTTCCACAGTGGCCACCCGTTATGAGGCGGGCACGAGGGTCCAGTTCTGGTTGGGTCCACCGTTGGCGGGGAACTGGATCACGGCGGCACCGTCGGACAGCGAGCCGTTGGTGTCGTCGGCCACCTGGCCGTCGTACTGGCTGACGATCCGCACCTGGTCGGGCCCGGCGTCCGCGAGTTGCCAACGGCTGTTGGTGTTCCCGTCGTCGTGGTACTGGATCAGTTGGGTGCCGGCGTTCGTGGTCGGGCCGGGGATGTTGAGCAGCTTGCCGCTCCTGACGTTCGTGATCGTGTCGAAGCCGCCGCCCGCCGCGCGCACGAACCACTGCTGGTCCGTGCCTCCGTTGTCCTGCCACTGCAACACGGTCGCGGCGTCCGCGGTCGAGTCGCCGTTGACGTCCATCCGGCCGCCACTCACGCCGTTGACCAGTTTGTACGGCGTGTTCGGGTCCGGCTCCGGCACGAGTTTCCACTGCTGGCCTGCGGCGCTGGACGTGGTCTGCTGCACCACCTTCGCACCTGACACGTCCACGGCGAGGCCGTCGGAGCGGCCGGTCAGGGTGTAGCCGCCGCTGACCTGCCACTGCGCGTTGATGCCGTTGTCGTCCGGCCACTGGATTAGCTGCGTGCCAACGGTTGTTGACCCGTTCGGAATGTTCAACACCTGTCCACTTGCGACGTTGACGACCTTGTAGTAGCCGTCCCCGGTCGACACGAGCTGCCACTGCTGGTCCGCGGCACCCGTCCCGGCTGCCTGCACCACACCCGCGCCCGCGCCGCCGGTCACGTCGAGGAACTGGCCGCTCGCCGTGTTCACGATGCCGTAGTGCATTGCCGTGTAATGGAAACCGCCCGCCGGTGTGACCCGCAGCAGGCGGGAGGCGTGCGCGTTGAGCGTGGCCGAGAACGAGCCGCTCGACGTGCCAACGTCCGTGTGGCTCCACAGGTCCCGCACCGCCGCCGAGCCGGCGAAGCCGACGTCGGTCCAGTTCGCGGTGACGGTCGCGGCAGATCCACCAAGATTGAACAACGCGACGGTGTAGCTGCCGTCGCCGTTGGCTGCCACCCACACCTGCTGCTGGCTGGTCTGGTCGACCGGATGCCCGGGGTGCCCGTGCTGGTCGACGGCGAGCACCTCGTCGTTGGTGAGCAGGCCGAGGTCCGTGGCGTCCAGATGGGTCAGGTCGACGCCCAGCACGAGCGGCGCGTTCGCCATCGCCCACAGCGTGAGCTGGGTCTGCCGCTCGTCGACGGTCAGCCCGTCGTTGCCGCCATTGCCCACCTCGACCGAGTCCAGGTCGTTCCAGCCGCCGGCACCGGCGAACCGCGTCCACGCCGGGTCGTCGGTGAACCGGGCGGCCACGTTGTTCCAGTCGGTCAACGGGTACGAAGTGGACGAGCAGTAGCACTCCACGTCACCCTCGATCCGCCAGCCGTTCGCGTACTGCCGCCACACGGCACCGTTGTGCACGTCCAGCGAGTTGGACAGCTCGAAGTGGATCGGCCTGCTACTCAGGGTCAATGCCCGTGACCAGTGCTGGATGTCCGCGATGTCGCCGTCGCCAACGCCGTCCAGCTTCAGGTAGTCGACACCCCACGACGCGAGCAGGTTCGCCCACGAGTTCAGGAACGCTTGTGCCGCAACGGGATTGCGGTTGTAGTCGATGAAGTACATCGAGCCGTTGCCGAAGTTGTAGTTGGTCTCGAAGCTCGTCGTATTCGAGACGATGTCCCGCGCGTGGAAGCTGGTGCCCTCGATCGGGGTGTTCTGCTGGTAGGCGGCGACCGGGATGCCCGGCGTCAGGTACATGCCGAACTTCTCGCCGAGCGAGTGCACGTAGCTCGCCACGGCGGCCATGCCG
>DASXXM010000699.1:0-24957 GCA_036503065.1 Pseudonocardiaceae bacterium
ACGCGTCCAGGTCGGGCAGGTCGCTGGCCAGTACCTCGTCCTTCAACGCCAGCTTCACGTGCGCGAGCAGCGTGGCCAGCTCCGGCGAGGTCAGGCCGTCGCCTGCCTTCTCCAGCATGCGGAAGTCCGTGGCGCCCGGCAACGCCTCCAGCTTGCGGTCCAGACCGCTGTGTCGCTCGAGATCGGCCACCAGTCGGGCGTGCACGGTCAGCATCGCCGCCGCGTGCGCCCTGCTGACGCCCAGTACCGCGTTCTGGTCGTAGTTGTCGGCGAGCACCAGTTCGCCGACCTGGTCGGTCATCTCGACCAGCAACTCGTTGCGCTGTCCATGATCCAGCCTGGCTTCGGCCACCAGGTGGTCCAGCAGTACCTTGATGTTGACCTCGTGGTCGGAGCAGTCGACGCCGGCGGAGTTGTCCATCGCGTCGGTGTTGACCTTGCCGCCCGCCCTGGCGAACTCGATCCGGCCGCGCTGGGTGAGGCCGAGATTGCCGCCCTCGCCGACCACCCGTGCGCGCAGTTCGCCGCCGTTCACCCGGATCGCGTCGTTGGCCTTGTCGCCGACCTCGGCGTGGCTCTCCGTGGCGGCCTTCACGTAGGTGCCGATGCCGCCGTTCCACAACAGGTCCACCGGCGCCAGCAGGATGGCCTTCATCAGCTCCGCCGGTGAGCACTTGGTCACCGTGTCGTCCAGGCCGAGCGCCTTGCGGGCGGCGGCGCTCACCGGCACGGACTTCGCGGTGCGCGGCCACACCCCGCCGCCATCGCCGATCAGCGCCCGGTCGTAGTCGTCCCACGACGAACGGGGCAGGTCGAACATCCTGCGCCGCTCCCCGAACGACGTGGCCGGGTCCGGGTCCGGGTCGACGAAGATGTGCCGGTGGTCGAACGCGGCCACCAGCCGGATGTGCTCGGACAGCAGCATGCCGTTGCCGAACACGTCCCCGGACATGTCGCCGACACCGGCCACGGTGATCTCCTGCGTCTGGGTGTTCACGCCCAGCTCGCGGAAATGCCGTTTCACGGCCTCCCAAGCGCCTTTCGCGGTGATGCCCATGGCCTTGTGGTCGTAGCCCGCGGAGCCACCGGAGGCGAACGCGTCGCCGAGCCAGAAGCCGTACTCGCCCGCCACCTCGTTCGCGATGTCGGAGAACGTGGCAGTGCCCTTGTCGGCCGCCACCACCAGGTACGTGTCGTCGCCGTCGTAGCGGACCACGTCCTTCGCCGGGACCACGGTGCCGGCGTCCAGGTTGTCGGTCAGGTCGAGCATCCCGCCGATGAACAGCCGATAGCACGCGATGCCCTCGGCCAGCAGCGCCTCGCGGTCCAGACCCGGATCGCCGGTCGGCGACGGCGGCCGCTTGAGCACGAAGCCGCCTTTGGCGCCGACCGGCACGATCACCGCGTTCTTCACTGCCTGCGCCTTCACCAGGCCCAGCACCTCGGTGCGGAAGTCCTCCCGCCGGTCCGACCAGCGCAGGCCACCGCGCGCGACCGGCCCGAACCGCAGGTGCACGCCCTCGAACCGGGGCGAGTACACGAAGATCTCGAACCGGGGCCGGGGCGCCGGCAGGTACGGCACCTCGCGCGGGTCCAGCTTCACCGCCAGGTACGACATCGGCCTGCCGGCCGCGTCCCGGACGAAGTAGTTCGTCCGCAGGGTCGCGTTGACCAGGGTCAGCAGGCTGCGCAGGATGCGGTCCGAGTCGAGGCTGGTGACCTCGTCGATCAGCTCGGTGATCTCCGCGGTCAGTGCCTCCGCGCCGGCCATCCGGTCGTCCGCCGCCAGCACCGGGCTGAACCGGGTCTCGAACAACCGGACCAACGCGGTGGCCACGTCGGTGTGGCCGAGCACGGCGTTCTCGATGTAGTCCTGGCTGTAGGGCTGGTCGGCCTGGCGCAGGTACTTGGCGTAGGTGCGCAGCACCATCGCCTGACGCCAGCCGAGGCCGGCATGCAGGACCAGCTCGTTGAAGCCGTCGACCTCGGCGTTGCCCCGCCACGCGGCCGCGAACGCCTCCTGGAAGCGGGTGCGCGCGCGGTCCAGGTCCGTGCTGACGTCCGCGAGTACCGCGGGGTCGATGCGCAGGCCGAAGTCGAAGATCCAGCACTGGGTGCCGTCGTCGCGGCGCACCTCGTAGGGCCGCTCGTCGACCACCTCGACGCCCATCCGCTGCAACACCGGCAGGACCTGCGACAGCGTCACGCGGGAACCGGCCAGGTACAGCTTGAACCGCCGCTCCCCCGGCTCGGCGTCCGCCGGCAGGTAGAACGACGTGTCCAGGTCGCCGTCGGCCGGCAGCGTCTGGAGCTTGCGCAGGTCGGCCAGGCCCTCCTCGGCGGAGAAGTCCTCCTTGTATGCCTCGGGAAACGACTTGGCGAACCGCTGTCCCTGCTCGGACGCGGTCTCGGAGGTGACCGGGTGGCCACCGGCCTGGTGCCGGGCCCGCCACTCGGCAAGTACAGCCTCCACCATCAGGTCGTCCCAGCCGCGGACCGCGTCCGCGAGCTGCTGCTGGATCGCGGCGGAGTCCGGATCGGCCTGGCCGGCCGGATCGGTGTGCACCATGAAGTGCACCCTGGCGATCTCGGTCTCGCCGACCCGGGCGCTGTACTCCAGGTTGACACCGCCGAGCTCGGCCAGCAGCACCTCCTGCATGGCAAGGCGCGTCGTCGTGGTGTAGCGGTCGCGCGGCAGGTAGACGAGGCAGGAGAAGAAGCGACGGTACGGGTCACGCCGCAGGAACAGCCGCAGCCTGCGCCGGTCGGCCAGTGCGAGCACGCCGGTGGTCGTCTCGTAGAGCGACTGGGCGTCGGTGGAGAACAGCTCCGGCCGGGGGTAGTTCTGGATGACCTCCAGCATCTTCTGGCCGGAGTAGGACTCCAGCGGGAAGCCGGCGCGGTGGATCACCTCGCGGACCCGGCGCTCGATCACCGGGATGTCCAGCACGTCCTCGTAGAGCGCGGCACTGGTCAACACGCCGAGAAAGCGGTGCTCGCCGGTGACGTTGCCGATCCGGTCGAACGTCTTCACCCCGACGTAGTAAGGGAAAGCGGAGCGGTGCACGGTCGATGGCGCGCTCGCCTCGGTGAGCACGAGCAGTTGGGGCGCCAGCGCGTGCGCGGCCGCGTCCGGACCAGAAGTCAGCCCCCGCGCGGCCAGGCTGTCCTGGCGGAGCACGCCGAGCCCGCTGGCCAGCATGGCGCGCAGCGCGGGCACGCCGGTCGTGTCCGGGTCCTCGACCAGCTCGTACTGCCGGTAGCCCAGGAACGTGAAGTGGTGTTCGGCCAGCCAGCGCAGCAGCTTCGCGCCCTCGGCGACCTCCTGATCGGACAGCGGCGGCGGCTCGGACTCCAGCCGGTCGGCCAGGGCGCGGGCCGTGGTCACCATCCGGTCGGTGTCCTCGACCACCTCGCGCACGTCGTGCAACACCGCGACCAGCCGGGCTTCCAGCTCACGCGCCCGCACCGGGTCGGTGACCAGGTCGATCTCGATCGACATCCAGGACTCGACGAGGCTGTCCGACGGCGGGTTCTCCGGATCGGTGGTCGGCAGTACCTGGAGCAGATCCCCGTCGATGGACCGCCGCACCACCACGATCGGGTGCACCACGCGCTGCACCCCGATGCCGCCACGCGTGAGCTCGGACACCACCGAATCGACCAGGTACGGCATGTCGTCCGTGACCACCTGAAGGACACTGGTCGGGCGCTCCCAGCCGTCCTCGCGGGAGGTCGGATTGATCACCCGTACCGCGGGCCTGCCGGCGATCCGGCGTCGCGCCAGGAGAAAGTTGGACCGCACCGCGCCGACCAGATCGGCGGGTTCGTCGTCGATGACTTCCTCGGGCGGTAGATAGCGGTAGTAGAGCCGGATCAGGTCCGCGTAGTCGGGATCGAGCTTGGCCGCTCGGTCGACGAGGTCGTCGCGGATCTCTTCCGGGCTGGTCGACTTCTCGTCAGTTACGCCGGTCATGCTGCCTGTTCTTGCATCGGGACAACTCCATGGTTTTGACGGCACGTCGTTGTGCCCTGGCCGGACCCACCCTAGATGCCCGCTGTGCCCGCTGTTGGCGGATGGCGCGGACCCGGAGAACCTTGATCGAGTCCGGAATCGCTCAAGCTACGGCCGGTCGCTGGACGGATCCCATCGGGTGGTCAGCCATTTGGAATCACCGAGACGTGTGTCACGCCCGGGTTGGTTTGGCCGGTCGCCGGTGGCCACGTCGCGTCCCAGGGAGCCGGCCAGCGGCTCCGGTAAGCTCGTCGGTCCGGGCAGGGAGGTGTCGGGGCCGAGCGGGTCGTTGCGGGCGTCGTTGGCGTCCTGGGCGGTTTGATACGCCATCAGCGCCTCGGTCAGCAGGTCGGCGAGTTGGACGGAGCGACGGCGTCGGCCGGTGCGTGGTTCCGGCTTGCGCTCGCTCTCCTGCTCGCGCAGGGGTTGGGTGCGCTCGTCCTCGACTTCGGCCTGCGCGGCGGGTGCGGGCACGGCGACGGGCGGCGGATCCGAAATCGGCGCCTGCTGCGCCGGCAGCGGTACCGGGTATCTCGATGGCGCCTGCTCGGTGCTGCCGGGCCAACGAGTGGCCGCGGCCTCCCAGGAACCTGGCGGATTCGCGGCCGGCTGGTCGGGCCTTGGGTTTGGCTCGGCGCTTTCCCACGGGGCCGGTTGGCCGGTCGGTTCCGTCGTCCGTGACGGGTGCGCCGGACCCTGCGGCTCGACCGTCCGCCAACTCGCCGGGCGAGCCGGCTCCGGCTCGGCAGTCCGGCGAGCCGGCTCCGGCCGCTGGCGCGCGGGCTCGGCGGGGCCAGACGGCTCGGCATACGATCGCGCGGCCTGTGAACCGCTTTCCCATGCCGCGGGGTTGGCGGGTCCGACTCGGCGATCGTTCGTCCACTGCGCAGGGTCGGGCGGCGTTGGATTCGCCGGCTCGACCTGGGAGCCGCTCCCCCCGACTCCCCATGCCGGCGGGTCCGCTGGCCCAGCTCTGCGGTCTGCCGCCCACTCGGCCGGACCGGCGGGCTCGGGCGGGAACCCACCCTCCCGGTGTGCCGATTCAGTCCATGAGCCGGTTTCCCATGCCGGACCGGTCGGAACTGGTGTCCGGTCCGGTCCGGTTCGGCGCTGCGTTGAGCCGGCGCCGCCTTGTTGGTCGTGCGGGCCGGTTTGTTCGGCGTCAGCCCATCTCGGCAATGGGGACTCTGCCGGTTGGGGGGTTGCTTCCTGCGGCGATCGCACGTGCGACCCGGTTTCCCAGCTCGCCGCTGGGGGTGGGCCGACGGGCTCGGGCAGGGATCGCGGTGACTCGCGGTGTTCGGCTTGGGTGAATTCTTCTCGGTAGCCGCTTGGCTCCGTTGGCCCGGCTCGGAATTCTCGCGGTTGGGTTGTTGGCAGCGGTGAGTCGCTCGATGCGGTTTCCGGGGTCCTGCGCAGGGATGGCATGTCCGGTAGTTCGGGCAGCGGGGGTGGTGGCAGCGGCTCCGGGAAGCTGATGTCGTCGAACGCGACCATGCGGGGTTGAGGCGTGTCGTCGAACGCGACTGTCCGGGGTCGAAGCGTGTCGTCAAAGGCGACTGTCCGGGGTTGAGGCGTGTCGTCAAAGGCGACTGCGCCTGGTTGAGGTGTGGTGTCGAACGCGACTGTCCGGGGTTGAGGCGTGGTGTCGGTGTCCTGGTTGGCTTCTGGCTCCAGGTCGGGTGGTGCATCCTCTTTTGCTCTGCGGCGGCCGGTGCCGGCGCCGCCGGCCGCGATGCCGAGGCTGGACAGGACCGAGCGGCCCTCCTCCGTCGCCACGGCGTGTCGGGGGCGGGATGGTTCGTTCGGGTCGCCCATCGGGTCGGTGAACGGTGAACCGACGAACGGTGATCGGTAGGGGTCTTCCGTCGCCGTGGTGTCGGTCTGGCTGGGGGTTGGTGCGGTGTCGGGGGCCGTTGGCCAGGCCATCGGCGGCTCGGGGGGTGGTAGGCGTGGCGCCCACAAGCTCAGTTCCGGCTGTTCCGGGGCGTCCTGCCGTGCTGGTTCGGTGGCGATCGGCGCCGGCTTTGTCGGGGCGCCCGCGGCGGCGATATCGGCGGCCGAGATTCGGATACTCGGGTCGGCGGACAGCGGGAATCTGGCCGCCTGATCGTGTTCTGCCGGGAATGCTCCTTGCTGCGACGGCGTGGGTTGGGCGTCGGCGGGGCCGGCATCCTGCCTGGGTGCCTGGGTGGCCGAGAAGGAGAAGGGGGCCGGTGGCTGTCCGGCGGGCATCGGTTGTTGCGCGGTGTAGGTGGGCGGCTGCGCGCCCGGCGTCGGTGCGGGCGGTTGCGTACCGGACCAAGGCTGTTGCCCCACGGGGGCGGCGTGCGACTGCGTCGCGGCCGGATGCTGCTGCGCGGTGAACATGGGTGACTGTGTGGCAGGCATGTGCTGCGGTGCGGCAGGCGCGGGTTGCTGCGAACCGGACCAGGAATCCCGCGCGGCGGCGGCGGACGGCTGTCCGACGGACCACGGCTGCCGCGCAGCGGGAGCGAGCGGCTGGGCGGCAGACGGCGGCTGTTGCCCGGCGGAAGCGGCCGGTTGTGTACCAGACCAGGGTTGTTGCCCGGCGGACGCGGGCGGTTGCGTACCGGACCAAGGCTGTTGCCCGGCGGAAGCAGGCAGCTGGGTAGCGGACCACGGCTGCTCTGCGGTGGTGGGCGGCTGCGGGGTGGACCGCGGCTCCTGGGTGGCGGGCGTCGGTAGCTGGGTGGACTTGGTTTGGCGCCACTGTTCCAGGGCCCTTGCCAGCACTTCCTGGCCGGCGGCTGATTCGGTCCCGGATCGTTCTGAGCGGGACCGGCCGGGTCTGGACAGTGGCGCTATCGGAACGGTGGGGAGTTCGAAGACACTGGATCTGGCGGGTTCGCGCTGGGATGCGTCGGCTGGTACTGGTTGCGGCGCAACGGGTTGGGGCGCGGCCGGTACTGGGTCGGCGGCATGGCTGCCGGGTTGGTGGGCCACCGCCGCCCTGACTGCCACCGTCAGACCGGGGGTGAACGATGTCCAGTCCACGCTTGCCATGGCGCCGCGCAGGTCGGCCACCCATTGTTCGGCCTGGGCCTGCGGGGCGCCGGGGAGTAGGACCACCAGTTCGGCGCCACCCACTCGGGCTACCTGGGCTTCGCTGGGGGCTGCGGCGCGCAGGCGGTCCAGGACGTGGCTCAGCACGTTTTCGTTGATGGCGCTCGGAATATCGGCGCCGCCGGGGGCTGTCACGTCGACCAGGACCATGGTGACGTCGGCGCCCGGTGTGGCGCGGCGTCCTACCTGGGTGGTCAGTGGGTGGCGCATGCCTACTCGACTGAGTAGTTCCGCTGCCTGTTCGCGGCCGGCGGTCCCGCGTCGGCCTGCCGGGACGCCGAGCATGCGGACGAACTCCTCCGGGCTTGTGGTCTCGCCGAAGGCGCTGACCAGGCTGGTTCGTGCTGAGTAGACCACCCGCGCCCGGCGCAGCCGGACGCCCTGTGCGGTGCGCAGGCAGTCCAGTGCCTCGGCCAGTTGTCCGATGCGTTCGTGGGCGTCGGACAGAATGGTCAGTGCTTCCGCGCGCAGTGAGCTGAGGCGGTGACGCCGGCCCAGTTCGGCCGCTTCGCGCAGCAGTGCGAAGGCCGGTGCCGGTGTGCCGGTGGCCAGGTGGGTTCTTACCGCCATGGCGACCGACAGCCAGCCGATCGCGTCCGCGGCCGGCGCGCGGACCGGTTGCCGGAGTTGGGTGGCCGCGACGATGCCGGCCTCGTCGATCCGGCCGAGATCGAGCAGGCCGTGCACCAGTCGCAGCGCAACGCGGGCGCCTGCCTGGCCGTTGTCCGCGGTCGGTCGGTTGAGGGTGCCGAGCAGGTCGGCGCCCTCCTGTGCGGCGTCCACGGCGGCCCTCGCGTCGCCGCGTCTACGTTGCTCACCGGACGCGACCGAACGCAGCAGGGCACGCAGCACGAGCCGGTTGTCCGGGTCGAGCTGGCGGTCCTCGGCGTAGAGCCGGTCGGCCTCGGCAAGGGCGTCGTCGAGCACGGCAGGGTCGACGGTCCGGGTGAGGCAGCCGGTCAACCGCACCAGAGCGTCGGCGCGCATGGCGGGACGGATGCCCGTCGCGGTCAGGACCGGACGCAGCACCGCGGCACCGACCAGCGGCACACCGGCCGCGCGGGCGCACCCGGCCAGCTCGATGCGCAGCATCGCGCTGGTCGTGTCGTCCGAGTGGCGTTCGGCGAGGCCGATCGCGTCGATCGCGCGGTCGACCACCTCCAGCCGGTGGCCCAACCGGCAGGACGCGACGACCACGGTCGCCTCGGCCCGTAGCCGGTCCGGGCCGTCACCGGCCGGTTCGATCGCCGCGCCGGCCCGTTCGGCGAGCATCAGCGCCAGTTCCGGTGCCCGCCACCGTAGTGACCAGGCCGGGCCCAGCACCGTGTCCGCCGCGGTGTCCGGCCGCGTCTCACCCCAGGACGCCACGGGTGCTCCGCTCAGCCCCGTGTCAGCTTGCGATACGTGACCCGGTGCGGGCGGGCGGCCTCCAAGCCGAGCCGCTCGACCTTGTTGCGCTCGTAGCCCTCGAAGTTGCCCTCGAACCAGTACCACGCGGACGGGTCCTCGTCGGTGCCCTCCCAGGCCAGGATGTGGGTGACCACGCGGTCCAGGAACCACCGGTCGTGGGAGATCACCACGGCGCACCCTGGGAACTGTTCGAGCGCGTTCTCCAGTGAGCCCAGCGTTTCCACGTCCAGGTCGTTGGTCGGTTCGTCCAGCAGGATCAGGTTGCCACCCTGTTTGAGGGTCATCGCCAGGTTCAGCCGGTTGCGCTCACCACCGGACAGCACGCCTGCCGGCTTCTGCTGGTCGGGCCCCTTGAAACCGAACGCGCTGACGTACGCCCTCGACGGCATCTCGACGTTGCCGACCTTGATGTAGTCCAGCCCTTCCGACACCACCTCCCAGACGTTCTTCTTCGCGTCGATGCCGGCCCGTGCCTGGTCGACGTAGGACAACTTGACGGTGTCGCCGATCCGCACCGTGCCGGCGTCCGGCTGTTCGAGACCGACGATCGTCTTGAACAGCGTGGTCTTGCCGACCCCGTTCGGACCGATCACACCGACAATTCCGTTGCGCGGCAAGCTGAACGACAGATTGTCGATCAGGACCCGGTCGCCGAAGCCCTTGCGCAGGTTGGACACCTCGACCACCACGCTGCCCAGTCGCGGGCCCGGCGGGATCTGGATCTCCTCGAAGTCGAGCTTGCGGGTGCGCTCGGCCTCGTTGGCCATTTCCTCGTAGCGTTCGAGCCGGGACTTCGACTTGGCCTGCCGTGCCTTCGGGTTGGACCGCACCCAGGCCAGTTCGTCCCGCAGCCGCTTCTGCAGCTTCTGGTCCTTCTTGCCCTGCACGGCCAGCCGTTCGGCCTTCTTCTCCAGGTAGGTGGAGTAGTTGCCCTCGTACGGGTAGGCGCGGCCGCGGTCGAGCTCGAGGATCCACTGCGCGACGTTGTCCAGGAAGTACCGGTCGTGGGTGACCGCGAGGACGGCGCCGGCATAACTGGCCAGGTGTTGTTCGAGCCACTGCACGCTTTCCGCGTCCAGGTGGTTGGTCGGTTCGTCCAGCAGCAACAGGTCGGGCTTGCTCAGCAACAGCTTGCACAGCGCCACCCGACGGCGTTCGCCACCGGACAGCGTGCGCACCTCGGCATCCGGCGGTGGGCACCGCAACGCGTCCATTGCCTGTTCCAACTGTGAGTCGAGGTCCCAGGCGTCGTCGTGGTCCAGGTCTTCCTGGAGTTGACCCATCTCCGCCAGCAACTCGTCGGAATAGTCGACGGCCATCTTCTCGGCAATCTCGTTGTAGCGGTTGAGCTTCAACTTGATTTCGCCGACGCCTTCCTCCACGTTCCCGAGGACGGTTTTGTCCTCATTGAGCTCGGGTTCCTGCTGGAGGATGCCGACGCTGTATCCGGGCGAGATGTACGCCTCACCGTTGTTGGGCTGGTCGAGGCCGGCCATGATCTTGAGCACGCTCGACTTGCCGGCTCCGTTCGGGCCGACGACGCCGATCTTGGCACCGGGGTAGAACTGGATGGTGACGTCATCCAGGATGACCTTGTCCCCGTGCGCCTTGCGCACCTTCTTCATGGTGTAGATGAACTCGGCCATGGGCGCGATCGTAGATGCGTGACCGGGGGGCCCGTACTTCGGTTACCTCGAATCGCTTCTGAACAGCGGCTTTCCCGCCTTCCCTCGTTGTGCCTGATACTCCTGTGAGTGAACGATCGACTACTTTCCCTGTTCAACCCGCTGGTGATATGGCCGGCTCCGGTTCTACCTTCTTTCGTCGGCGCACGCCGCCGACGGCGTCCGCGTCCGGCACGCCGGTGGGTAGGCCGCGAATGACGGCGGGTCCGGCGGCCGGGGTGTCCGGGACCGGCACGGCGGCCGGGTCGGCGGTTCGGGTGGCGGACTGTGGCGTCGGGTCGGGGGCGGATTGTCGGGTCCGGTCGGTGGCGAACACGTCGGTCGTGGCCGTGTCGGAGCGGCGTTCGGTGCGGTTCACCTGTACGGTCGCCCAGCGCAGGGTCGGGCCGAGTGTTCTTGCCTCCATTGCCACGTGGATGTGGCGTTTGCCCTGATCGTCGGAGTAGCTGTCGTCCACCCACTCGCCCACGGCGAGCACCTCCATTCCCTTGCGTAGGCTGTTGCTGACGTTCTCGGCCAACTGGCCGAAACAGACCACCCGGTGGAATACGGTCGGCCGATCCACGTACTCGTCGCCGATCCGGCGTTGGGTGTTCACGGCGACGGTGAACTTGGCGTACGGCCGACTGCCCCGGAAGGGCTGTCGGAGAACCGGGTCCTGGCAGAGATTGCCGACCAACACGTTGTGCATCGGGTCCTCCTTCGGTTGCTCAGCCTGTCAATGTGCTGAGAGTTGGTCTTGAAGCTGACGAGGTCCACATTGCCGCAGGTGGTTGGGTTGCGGGGCGGCCGGCGGCGAGTTGTGGACAAGTAGGTCGCCATCCACAACTTGCGGTCGGAATCACCCAATCGGCGCGAAATGTCGGACCGTTGTGGTAGGGCGTGGGCCGGTCCGAGCGTCGACAGGTGAGGATGGTGAGGTGCGAGTACTGGTAGTGGATGACGAACCCGCGGTTCGCGAGTCGATCGGCCGCAGCCTGCGGTTCGAGGGCTACCAGGTCGAGATGGCCTGCGACGGCCACACCGCCCTGGACGCGGTGCTGGCCAGGCGGCCGGACGTGGTCGTGCTGGACGTGATGATGCCGGGCCTCGACGGGCTGGAGACCTGCCGGCGGCTGCGGATCACCGGCGACCGGGTGCCGGTGCTGATGCTCACCGCGCGGCGCAACGTGGGCGACCGGGTCGCCGGGCTGGACGCCGGGGCGGACGACTACCTGGCCAAGCCGTTCGCGTTGGAGGAACTGCTGGCCAGGGTGCGGGCGCTGCTGCGAAGGGCAGACCCGATCGATCCGGTGGACCATGACCCGTTGACCTTCGCCGATCTCCAACTCGACCCGGCGAACCGGGCGGTCACCCGCAACGGCCGGATGGTCGACCTGACCAGGACCGAGTTCGAACTGCTCGCCGTGCTGCTGCGCAGCGCCACCCGGGTGGTGACCCGGTCGGTGCTGTTCACCGAGGTCTGGGGGTACGACTTCGGCACCCGCTCGAACAGCCTGGACGTCTACATCGGTTACCTGCGCCGGAAACTGGAGGCCGACGGCGAACCGCGGCTGGTGCACACCGTGCGTGGCGTCGGCTATGTGCTGCGGGAGGCCGAGCCGGGTATGAACGGACCGCCGTGAGACGCCCGACGCTGCGCAAGCGGCTGACCATCCTGACCGCGGCTGCGGTGGCGGTCGCGGTGCTCGGCGTGTCGGTGGCCGCGTGGCTGCTGCTGCGCCTGCAACTGCGCGACGAGGTGGCCGCCGATCTGGGCCAGCAGGCGCAGAACCTGGCCCTGTACCACGATCCGACGAAGCTGGCGTCGCCGCCGGCCTGGGTGCGGCCGGACGTGAGCACGCTGTTCGGGGTCGTGGAACCCAACGGGCGCAGCAGGCGACCGGTGTTCCAGTCCGTGTCGCTGCCCGTGACGTCGTCGGATGTCGGTGTCGCGCTCGGGGACTCGTCGCAGGTCTATCGCGACGTGTACGTCGACCGGGTGCACTACATGATGGTCACGAAGCACTCGGTGCGCGGGGACGCGGTGCAACTGGCCGCCGACCTGACCGACGAGGACAACACGCTGACCCACTTCGCGGTGCTGCTGATCGGCGCGGACGCCGTGGCCATCGTGGTGGCGGCGGCGCTGGGCTACGGGCTGACCGTGGCCGGGCTGCAGCCGGTGCACCGCGTCGCCGTGGCGGCCGCACACGTCGCGACAACGCAGGACCTGCACGCCGGGGTGCCGATCGCCCGACGGGAGACCGCGGAGGTGGCGAGCGTGGCGGCCAGCATGAACCAGATGCTGACGGCGCTCGGCATGTCCCGGGAGGCGCAGCGGCAACTGGTGGACGACGCCAGCCACGAGCTGGCGACCCCGCTGACCAGCCTGCGCACCAACGTGAACCTGCTGCTGCGGGCCGAGCGCAACCCGGAACGCCAACTGTCGGGCGCCGATCGGCATCGGCTGCTGACCGACATCGAGGCCCAGATGCGCGAGTTGGACTCGTTGATCGAGGAGGTCGTGGACGTGGCCCGCGATCCGGGCTACGGCGAGGAGATCACGGAACTGGACCTGGCCGAGGTGGTGCGGTCGGCGGTGATCCGGGCGCGCGCCAGGACCCCGGAGGTGCCGTTCACGCTGACCGAGCAGTCGGTGCCGATGTTCGGCAAGCGGGCCAGCCTGGAGCGGGCGGTGCTCAACCTGCTGGACAACGCGGCCAAGTGGAGCCCGCAGAACGAGCCGGTGTTCGTGGACGTCCAGCGGATCGCGCACCGGGCCTCGATCACGGTGGCCGACCGTGGCCCCGGCGTGCCGGCGGCGGACCTGGAGCGGGTGTTCGAGCGCTTCCACCGGACCGACGACGCCAGGGCGCTGCCGGGTTCCGGCCTGGGGCTGGCCATCGTGCGGCAGGTGGTGCAGTCGCACGGCGGGCGGGCGTGGCTGGAGCGACGGCCGGAGGGCGGCACGGTCGCGCATCTCGAGGTGCCGGCCTGAGTGAGTCCTCACTCATTGACATGAGTGAGGACTCACTCATACACTCGTCGTCGTGACACCCGAGATGCCCGCGGAGCGGCTGCTGGCGGACGCGATCGAGAACCGGCGGGACCGCGTTCGCCGATTGCTGGAGGAGCAGCGCGTCGAGCGGCGCGAGGCCCATGGTGGGCGGTCCGGGCGGGCGCCCGCGATGAGCGCGGACGAGCGTCGGGCGGCCATCCTCGCGGTGGCCGTGCCGTTGCTGGTCGAGCACGAAGGGAACGTGACGACCAGCGAGATCGCGGCTGCCGCCGGGATCGCCGAGGGCACCCTGTTCCGGGCCTTCCGTGACAAGCAGGCGCTGTTCGTGGCCTGCCTGCGCGCCACGTTGGAATCCGAGGCCGAGGTGGCTCAGATCGAGGCGGTCGACCGGGGGCTGCCGCTGGCCGAGCGGCTCATCGCGGGCGTGCATGCGGTGTCGGGCTACCAGAACCGGGTCTGGTCGGTGGTTGTCGCGCTGCGCAGTGCCGGGATCGATCCGCGCGGTGACGAGCCGCGCCACGAGCACGACAGCGGCGCGCCCAAGGCGATGCTGCGCATCTCCGCCGCGATCGCCGGGCTGTTCGATCCGGACACGATGCGGGTCGCGCCGGATCTGGCCGCGCGGCTGCTGCTCGGCTTCGTGTTCAGCAACCGACTGCAGGCCGAGGGGCTCGGCGAGAGCGGGGCCGACCTGGACGAACTCGTCGACCTGTTCCTGCACGGAATCCTACGAAGGGGGAACGACACGCCATGACGGAGCTGATGATCGAGGCGGACCGGGTCAGCAAGACCTTTGGTTCGGTGACCGCGCTGGACGACGTGAGCGTCGCGGTGCCGCGCGGCACCGTGCTGGGGCTGCTCGGCCACAACGGCGCCGGCAAGACCACGCTGGTCAACGTGCTGACCACGCTGTTGCCGCCGACCAGTGGCTCGGCCACGGTGGCCGGATTCGACGTGGTCGGCCAGGCGCACCACGTGCGTGGGCGGATCGGCCTGACCGGGCAGTTCGCCGCGGTCGACGAGCAGCTCGGTGGGCTCGACAATCTCGTGCTGATCGCCCGACTGCTGGGTGCCACCCGACGGGAGGCCGTGACCAGGGGCAACGAACTGCTGGAGATCTTCGGCCTGACCGACGCGGGCCGCCGGGTGGCGAAGACGTACTCCGGCGGCATGCGCAGGCGGCTGGACCTGGCCGCGAGCCTCGTCGGCCGGCCGGACGTGATCTTCCTCGACGAGCCGACCACCGGGCTGGATCCGGCCAGCCGGATCGGCATGTGGGAGATCGTCGAGACGCTGGTCGGCGACGGCACCACCGTGCTGCTGACCACCCAGTACCTGGACGAGGCCGACCGGCTGACCGACTCGATCACCGTGCTCTCGCAGGGTCGGGTCGTCGCGTCCGGCACCGCGGCCGAACTCAAGTCGCAGGTGGGCCAGCGGACCGTCGTGGTGACGCTGTCACGGCCGAGCGACGCCGGTGCCGCGGTGGCCGCACTGGCCGCGGTCGGGCTGCAGCCCGCGCTGGACGACGAGCGGCACGCCGTGATCATCCCGGTGGACCGCTCCGCGGAGCTGGCCGTCGTGGTCCGGGCGCTGGACCAGGAGGACATCGAGGTCGGCGAACTGGCGCTGACCGAACCCACCCTGGATGACGTCTACCTCAGCCTCGCCCACTCCCCCGCCGCCGCCTGACCCGAGGAGACCCGATGACCACCGCAGTCGCCAATCCGGCCGCCACCGGTGTCACCCACCCGTCCTGGCGCGGCACGAACGTCGCCACCCAGATCATGGTGCTCACCGGCCGATCGTTGCGGGCCATCGTCCGCGATCCCCGCATGATCATCTTCAGTCTGCTGCAACCGCTGGTGATGCTGTTGCTGTTCAGCCAGATCTTCTCCAGCATCGCCAGGACACCAGGCTTCCCGCACGGCACCAGCTACATCGACTTCCTGATGCCGGCCATCCTGGTGAACACCGCGATGGGCGCCGCGGTGCAGGGCGGCGTCGGGCTGGTCAACGACATGAAGAACGGGGTGCTGGCCCGGTTCCGGTCGCTGCCCATCCGGCTCGGTTCGGTGCTGGTGGCGCGCAGCCTGTCCGACATGGTGCGCACCGGCGTGCAGCTGACCATCATGCTGATCTTCGCATCGCTGGTCTTCGGTTTCGCGCCTGCCGGCGGTGTGCCCGGCGTCGCGGCGGCGTGGGCGTTGGGCCTGATCGTGGGCTGGGGGCTCGGCTGGATCTTCATCGCGGCGGGCGCCTGGCTGCGTAACGCCGAGGTCATGCAGATGGTCGGCTTCCTGCTGATGTTCCCGTTGATGTTCGCGTCCAGCGCTTATGTGCCGGTCGGCAACCTGCCCGGCTGGTTGCAGGCGGTGGCGCACGTCAACCCGATGACCTACGCGATCAACGCCTCGCGGGCGCTGTCGCTCGACCTGCCGGTGGGCACCGGCGTCGTCTCGGCGCTGGTGACCAGTGCCGGACTCGCGATCGTCGGTGCGACGCTGGCGATCCGCGGGTTCCGTCGCCCGCTGTAGCGGGGGTCAGCCTGCGCTGGTCACCCTGACGAGGCTCAGTGCCTCGCGGGCCGCGGCCAGCCGGGACAGCACCACCATCGGCACGATCACGGTGATGATCAACCCGACCACGGCCAGCCCGACGGACAGGTTGGTGGCCTGGGCGATCGCCCCGATGCAGGGCGGCCCGGCCAGGAACCCGGTGTAGGCGATGGTGGTGACGAACCCGATCTCCCGCTCGCCACCCGAGCCGTCGGCTCGCCGGCCCGCCGCGCCCGCCAGGCTGATCGAGATCGGGAAGCAGAACGCGAGACCGATGCCGGCCAGCGCGAACCCGGCGTAGTCGACCGGCACCCACGGCACGAGCACCACGGTGAACGTGCCGATCGCGGCCACGCCGGCACAGACGCCGAGCAGCCGGTACGGCCCCCAACGGCGTTCCCAGCGCTCGCCGAGCAACCGGGCGACGGCCATCGCGACGCTGAAGCAGGCGTAGCCGATCGTCGCGGACGACTCGCCGATCCCCCGCTGGCGGACCAGGAACAACGCGGACCAGTCGCCGTTCGCGCCCTCGGCGATGGCGGAACCGAGCATGATCGCGGCCAGCAGCCACAGCGCGGGCCGCCGGATCGGCGACGCTCCCACCGGCCGGGCGGCGGCATGGCGGTCCGGCCGGGCGCCGGGTATGGATCTCGCCACGGCCAGCACGATCACGACGCCCAGCGCGGCCATCGCGATGAAGTGCCGCAACGGCGACCACCCCAACGCCACCAGCCAGCCCGCGACGAGCGCGCCGGCCAGGGCACCGAAGCTGAACGCGGCGTGGAACGTCGGCATCAGCGGGCGGTCGAGGTGCCGGACGACGGACACGGCGGCGATGTTCATCGAGACGTCCATGGCGCCGATGAACACGCCGACCAGGAACATCACGCCGCCGAGCACCGCGACCGACGGCGCGAGCCCGATCAGCGGCAACACCAGCGCGACACCCAACGCGCTGATCACGACGATCGGCCGGGCGCCGAACCGGGCACACAGCCGGCCGGCGAGCGGAGCCGTGAGGATCAGCCCGATGCTGGTGCCCAGCAGCGCGAGCCCGATCGCGCCGGGGCCGGCGTGTACCTGCCGGGAGATCGCGGGTATCCGGGACGTCCAGGAGCCGACGATCAAGCCGTTGAAGGCGAACGTGACGAAGATCGCGGTCCGCGCCGTCCGCACCAGGCCGCCCCTTCCCCGAGCCAGTGCCCGCGCGCGGGCTACGCCGCGTATGTCCTCGTCAGGGCAACGGTAGTCGAGAATGGCACGATACGGTGATTTGCGGCAGCGATGTATCTCTGTGACAACCATCTTCGCCCGCCGCGTTGGTGACAATGCGGTGTGAATCACTCGACTGGTTGTTACCAGAAACATCAACGTGCCGTCGAACGATGTAGGTCAACGGGGCGGTTACCCTGCACGTGCGTGGGTACTGCACCCCGTCATGCCCCCGTAGCTCAGCGGACAGAGCGAGAGACTTCTAATCTCTTGGTCGCAGGTTCGAGTCCTGCCGGGGGCGCCGCGAGCAACACCGTGCGTGACGGTCGCCTCCCACCAGGGAGGATGCCGGCGGTAGTGATCTGGTCGGTTCGGTCGGTAGCGCGTGTCCACCGCTGTGGCGCGCCCGGTCGACGTGGTTGATGACATGAATCAGTGCAAGCGACTTTCTCGACCGGTCGGGTTTTCCGCGCCAACAGGAACCGCGGGCCGACCAAGATCTCGCGTTGTCGGAACCGGGCTGGTCTGCGAGGATGCTCCACTGTCACGACCCGAAGGGAGCATCTGATGGCCACACGTCTCAACCCGTACATCAGCTTCGCCGACAACGCGCGGCAGGCCATGGAGTTCTACCACGACGTGTTCGGCGGAACCGTGTCGCTGAGCACCTTCGGCGAGTTCGGCACGCCGGGGCCGGACGCCGACAAGATCATGCACGGCATGCTGGAAACCGACAGCGGATACACGCTGATGCTCGCCGACACCCCGCAGGGGATGGACTACAACCCCGGCACGAACATCTCGGTCAGCCTGAGCGGGGACGACGCCGCCGAACTGCGCCGCTACTGGGAGAAGTTGTCCGCGGGCGGCACCGTGTCGGTCCCGCTGGAGAAGCAGATGTGGGGCGACGAGTTCGGTCAGTGCACGGACCGATTCGGCATCAGCTGGCTGGTCAACATCGGCCAGGCGAAGGCCTGAGCCAAACCGGATGGTCGGGCGCCGGGGGTGCTCGGCGAGTGCGGGCTGCCGGCGCGGTTCACCGGCTGGCGGCCCGCGGCGCCGCTCTGCCGCTGGTTTCCGCTCCCAGTGCGGTTCGGCCATCCGCGCGGCCGGACACACCGAGGCCGGCCAGTTGCAACAGGAGTCCTTTGACGTCCGTGGCCGCTACGTGGCCGCGGGCGGCGGTGGCATCCGAGCACACCAGGATCGGGCCGTCCGACGGGTTGTCGGGCAGCCTGCCGTGGCTGCCGCGCACGCACGACGGATCGAGTGGCACCACGGCCATCCGGTAGCGCAGGCCCAGTTTCTTCCTGGCCAACGCCATGCCGGCCCGTAACTTGACCATCGGGTCGGCCGGGTCGAAGAACAGTTCGGCCGGGTCGTAGCCGGGCTTGCGGTGGATGTCCACCAGTTGGGCGAAATCCGGGGCTCGGCTGTCGTCCAGCCAGTAGTAGTACGTGAACCAGGCGTCCGGGTCGGCAACGGCGACCAGTTCGCCCGCGCGCTCGTGATCGAGGTCGTATTCTGCCTTGCCCGACTCGTCCAGGACCTCGGCGACGCCGGGTAGGCCGCCGAGCAGTTCGGCCACCGCTGAGATGTCCGAAGTGGACCGGACGTACACGTGCGCCACCTGGTGGTCGGCCACGGCGAACGCCCGTGACGTCCATGGGTCCAGGTACTCCATGCCGTCCTGTGTGTACACGTCGAGCAGTCCGGCGCGGCGCACCGCCCGGTTGATGTCCACCGGACGGCTGACCGGCGTGATGCCGTACTCGCTGAGCAGCACGACGGTGATGTCCTTGCGGCGCAGGTGCGCCAGCAGGGGGGCCAGCAGTTCGTCCAGTTCACGTGCGGCGGCCACGGCCTGCGGCGAGTCGGGGCCGAAGCGCTGGAGATCGTAGTCGAGGTGCGGCAGGTAGGCGAGGGTCAGGTCGGGGCGATGTGTATCCACAATGTACTTCGTGGCTTCGGCGATCCATCGGGTGGACGCGATGTTCGCGGTCGGGCCCCAGTAGTTGAACAGGGGGAACGGGCCGAGGCGGGTGGTCAGCTCGTGGTGCAGGGACGGTGGCGACGTGTAGCAGTCCGGTTCCTTGCGGCCGTCCGCGTAGTAGATGGGGCGGGGGGTGACCGTGAGGTCGACGTCGGCGCCCATCGCGTACCACCAGCAGATGTTGGCCACGCGGTAGTCCGGCTGGATGCGGCGGGCGTCGTCCCAGATCTTGTCGCCGTGGACCAGGGCGTTGTGTTGGCGCCACAGCAGGACCTCGCCCAGTTCGCGGAAGTACCAGCCGTTGCCGACGACGCCGTGCTCGCTGGGTGGGGCGCCGGTCAGGAACGTGGACTGGGCCGAGCAGGTCACGGCGGGCAGCACCGTGTCGAGGCCGGCCACGAAACCCGCCGCGCCGACGGCCGCCACGGCGGGCATGTGGCGCAGCAGCTTGGGGGTCAGGCCGACGACGTCGAGCACAGCCAGCCTTGTCATGCCGACTCCTTCAGTCCGATGGCTACCAACCGGTCCCGGGTCCACGCCAACTCGGCCGCGATCCCCTCGACCAGGTCGACGGCGTCCGGGAGTACGGACCACGTGTAGGTCTCGACCTCGACGTGGTCCGTTCTGGCCTGCGGCGTGTCGAACAGGGCGCCGAGGGTGTCGGTGAGCGTGGTGCTCGCCTGGGTGTGCAGGGGTACGTGATAGTGCACCCGCCACGGGGTCGTGGTGGGCAGGGCGCCTGCCAACGCGTCGGGTAGGTCGTCCGCGCTCAGCAGCCTTCCGTCCACAACGGTCTTTGTCTGGTGCAGGAACCTTGGCTCCACATAGCGGGTCAACGTTGCCGGGTCGTCTGCTTGCAGGGCGTTGGACGCCTGGATCTTGACGATGGGCAGTCCGGCGTTGACGATCCTGCCGACCGCGGCCGTGGGATTCTCGAAGGCCACCGCGAGGTGGCAGGCGTCCAGACACACGCCGAGCCACTCGTGGTCCACTGTGGCCAGTTCGGTGGCGGCCTGTTCGGTTGTCTCGATGACGCAGCCCGGCTCGGGTTCCAGGCCGACGCGGATCCGACGGCCGGTGGCGCGGTACAGGTCGGCCAGGCCGGTGGCGAGGGTGTCCAGGGCGCGGTGGGCCAGTGCGGCGCGGTCGGCCGGCCACGGCGTGCGCCAGGCCAGCGGCACGGTCGACACACTCCCCCGCAGCGCGTCGTCGGGCAGCAGTTCGGCCAGCACTCGGGCGCAGGCCAGCGTGTAGTCCAGGCGCCGTGGGTCGGCCCAGTCGGGCAGGTAGACGGCCTTCTTGACCACCGGCTGGTGGAAGCCGGCGTACGGGAACGCGTTCAGCGTCACGACTTCCAGCCCACGGGTGGCCAGTTCGGTCCGCAACCGGCGCACCGCGGCCGGGGTCAGTTCCCGGATCACGTCCACGGCCAGCCACAGGCCGACGCCGAGACGGTCGACGCCGAGACGGTGACGGATCGGCCCGGCATACCGTGCCAACTGGCCGATGACGCCGGAGACGTCCTCCGCCGCGTGCACGTTGGTGCAGTAGGCCAGGTGGACCACTGTGCCGTCGGGATGCCGCAGCCGCATCGTGTCACGCCCCGCCGCGGCGGATCGAGTTGCCCTCGAACGTGGCCAGTTCGTCCACGTCCACCTCGTCCAGGGCCAGCCGGCCGCTCTGGCCGTAGAACGCGACCGGGTTGCGCCAGACCACGGTGTCCACTTCGGACTTGCTGAAGCCGGCTTCGACCATGGCGTCCGCGGTGCGCCGGGTCTTCAGCGGGTCGCTGCGGCCCCAGTCGGCCGCCGAGTTCACCAGCATGCGCTCGATGCCGTGGTCGAGCAGGATGCGGACCATCCGCTCCTCGGTCATCTTGGTCATCGGGTAGACGGAGAACGCCATCCAGCAGCCGCTGTCCCGGACGGCCTCGACGGTGAGCTCGTTGAGGTGGTCGATCACCACTCGCTCCGGCGGGATGCCCGACTCCCGGACCACGTCCAGCGTGCGCAGCGTGCCGGCCAGCTTGTCCCGGTGCGGGGTGTGCACCAGCACCGGCAGTTCGTAGTCGATCGCCATTTCCAGCTGGCGGGCGAACGCCTCGTCCTCGTCCGGCGTCATGGAGTCGTAGCCGACCTCGCCCACCGCGACCACCTGGTCCTTGGCCAGGTAGCCGGGCAGCACGTCGAGCACGCCCGCGCAGCGCGGGTCGTTGGCCTCCTTCGGATTCAGCGCGATCGTGCAGTGGTGCCGGATGCCGAACTGGGAGGCACGGAACGGCTCCCAGCCGATGAGGCTGTCGAAGTAGTCCAGGAAGCTGGCCACCGACGTGCGCGGCTGGCCGAGCCAGAAGGCCGGTTCCACGACCGCCCGAATGCCGGCGTCGTACATCGCCGCGTAGTCGTCCGTGGTACGGGACGTCATGTGGACGTGCGGGTCGAAGATGCGCATCAGGGTGCTCCCACCTCGGGATAGGCGTCGATCAGCGGCTGGATGTCCGGCGGGACGTCGCGGCCCGCGGCGACACGTTCGCGGGCGTAGTCGGCGAGCATGCGGGCCAGTTCGCGGTCGGCCCTGGCCGGCAGCCCGGCCACGTCGCCGAGCGGGATGCCGGTGAACACGCACTTGAGCACGGCGTGCCGGTAGCCGTGATCGTCGAGGTGGGCCGCGCCGTACGGGCCGAGCGCGCCACTGATCAGCCTGCTGTCGTTGGTGCGCAACGCATCCTGGACCAGCGGCAGTGCGGCGGCGCCGATCGGCAGCAGCGGCAACGCCCGCAGCACGGCACGGCGTTCCGCGAAGTCGCCGTGCTGGTAGAGGTGGGTCAGCTCGCCGACCACGAGTTCGGTGGGCAACGCCAGCAGCAGCAGGGCGCGCGCGCCGTCGTCGACGGTCCAGCCACGGTGTTCCGGCGCCGTCTCCGGCAGCGGCCTACGCCCGCAGTGCCGACCCGCGGCCGGGAACGCGGCCCTGATATGGGATGGTCGCGTGGTGATGCGGGCGGTTGTCTCGGCCAGCCAGCCGCGACCAGCGGCGTTGGTCGCCGCGGCCACCGCGGCCCGCAGCTTGTCGATCATCGGTGTCCTCCTGATTCGCAGCACGCAGGAACTCCAGCGACCGCCGCGCGACCTCCGGCGCGGCGTGTCCGTGCCGCGGGAGTTCGACCGCGACCAGGTTCTGGTAGCCGACCTCGCGCAGCGCCGCGAGCACCGGCGGGAAGTCGATCTCGCCCGCGCCGAACTCCAGGTGTTCGTGCGTGCCGCGCCGCATGTCGTCGATCTGGACGTTGACCAGCCGGGACGCCACCCGGCGGATACAGTCCGGAATGGACTGTTCCTCGACGCACCTGCAGTGTCCGATGTCCAGTGTCACGCCGAATCGCGCCGGGTTGCCCAGCCGCCGCGCCAGTTCCTCGTAGCGGTCGATGGTGTCGATCAGCATGCCGGGCTCCGGTTCGAAACCGAGCGGCACCGAGTACCGGTCCGCCAGCTCCACCACCTGGTGGCACCCGTCGAGCAGCCGATCCCACGCCACGTTCGCCGGCAGGCCCGGTTCCGGTTGACCGCTCCAGAAGGACATCGCCGTGGCGCCGAGGTAGGCCGCGATGCGCACGGCACGGCTGAGATAGTCGATCCGCCGGGCACGGCCGTCGTCGGAGAGCAGCGTCGGGGCGTGCTTGTGCCGTGGGTCCAGCAGGTAGCGGGCGCCGGTCTCGACGACGACGCTCATGCCGAGTTGGTTCAGGCGCGCGCCGAGGGCGGCCAGGGCCGGGGCGAGATCGTCCGCGAACGGGTCGAGATGGCAATGGTCCAGGGTGAGGGCGATCCCGTCGTAGCCGAGATCGGCCAGTACCGTGACCGCATCAGCCAGCCGGTGGTTCGTGAAACCGTTGGTTCCGAAGCCGAAACGTAGACCTGTCATGTCGGCGACACCTTTCTGGCGAGCCGTCGGGCCAACGGATGGCCGACGACCAGGGACATCGCGGCGGTCAGCGACCCGGAGGTCGCGGTGAGCGCCGCCTGCAACGGCAGCAGGCCGAGGATGCCGGCGCCGACCGCGGCGCGGATGTTGCCGGCGCTCGGTTGCCGGATCGCGGTGGCCTGCGCGCCGCCGTACGCGGCCAGGTAACCGGCAGCGGCGGCGACACCGGCGATCCGGTGCGTACGTGGCGCTTCGCGCCCGAACAACGTGCTGGCCACGCCGACCGCGGTGCTGCCGGCCAGGGTCGCGACCGGCACGGATCGGGTGCCGCCGTGCACCTCGTGCCGGCTCAGCGCGGTCACGGTATAGGTGTGCGCGCCGACGACGAGCGCGGGCGCGCCCGCCCGGCCAGGGCCGGACCCCATCAGCACATTGAGCCCACGGGCCAGCGCCATGACCGCCGGACCGGCCACTGTGGACTTCAAGCCGCAGTCGTACGCCCACACCGTGGCCGCCAGCGGCACGGCCACGGCGAGACCGGACCGACGCCCGGCCACCCCGGCCAGACCGACACCCAGGGCGGTCAACGCACCGGCGACCGCCAGCGCCTCGGCCGGCCGGACGCGACCGGACGGAATCGGCCGCCCGGGTCGCTCGACCGCGTCCAGGTCGCGATCGGCGTAGTCGTTCAGCGCCATACCGGCCCAGTACAGGCAGACCGACGCGGCGATCATGCCGGCGGTCCGCCGCCCGAAGGGCCAACCGCTGGCAGCCGCCCCGGCGAGCAGATCGCCGGGCACACTCATCGCGGCGGGTGCTCGGACCAGTTCGGCAACATCACGCAGTGAGATGGCCCCCCGGCGCGTCATGTCACTGCCAACCCTGGCTGGCGGCGGAGAGCTTCCCTGTCCAGTCCGACAGCGCTCTGGCTTGTTCGGCCAGTCGGTGTTCCGTGCTGCCGAGTGGGTCCTTGAAGAAGAAACCGAGCGCGCCGAGTGGGCCGCTCTCGCCGACCTTGTGTGCGCCTGCCACCAGTCTCGCGAGGTCGAGCACCAGTGGTGCGGCCAGTGCCGAGTCGTAGCCGTCCCAGGTGAACTGCAGGTTCATCCGGGTGCCGAGGAAGCCCTCGAACGACACGTAGTCCCAGGCGACCTTGCGCTCGCCAAGGTCCGGCACGTTGTCGATGTGCAGTGGCGCGGTCACGTCGGTGCCGAGCAACGCGCCGAGGCCGCGGGCCTTCGAGTCGAGCTTTCCCTTGGCGCGCACCGGATCGGCCAGGTTCGCGCCGTCGCCGCCGCCCAGCAGGTTGGTGCCGGACCAGGACCGGACCCGCAGGGCGCGTGCGGTGAACATCGGCGCCAGCACGGTCCGCAGCAGCGTCTCCCCCGTCTTGCCGTCGCACCCGGCGTAGGGCAGCTCGTTGCGACGGGCCAACTCCGCGAGCGCCGGCAGCCGCAGTCCGGGTGACGGCGTGAAGTCCACGACCGGGCAGCCCGCGGTGAACGCCGCGTAGATCGCCAGCGAACCGGCCGTCAGCACCCTGCGGTTCGGGTCGGCCAGTGCCCGGTCCAGGCTGTCCAGGTCCTGGTACTCCGGCAGGTCCGGCACCGGCGGCTCGGTGGACGACACGTTCACCACGACGACCCTGGCCAGGCCGTACGTCCGCCGGAACTCCTCGAGGTCGGTGACCTGCCGTGCCACCGCGTCGGCCTGCGACCCGGTGTCGGCGACCGGGTGGTAGCCGGGGCGGATCGCCGCGTCGACCGCACGCAGTTCGTCGCCGATCAGGGGCAGGATGTGCAGCGGCAGGATGCCGGCCTCGGTCAGGTCCTCGGCCCGCTTGTCCAGCGGCGTCGTCACGATGTCGTGGCCGCCGATGACGATGTCCGCCCAGCCGGGGAAGACCGAGTCGGCGAGGTCCAGTTTCTCGGTCACGCAGCCGGTGGCGTCGATCAACCCGGTGCGCAGGGCGGTCAGGCCGCACGCGGCGGTCGTGGCGACGGAGCCCCGCGCACCGATGAGCCACAGTCCGGTTCGATCGACCCTGGCCATGTCAGTCGGCCACGTCTTCGGAC
>DASXXM010000700.1:0-13668 GCA_036503065.1 Pseudonocardiaceae bacterium
GTGTTCCCTGGGCGGGATAATGTGCTGTTCGTGATCGACAGACGCGCGATGCTGGGTGGGGTTCTGGTCGTTGGCATGTTGGCGGTGACCGGTTGCACGTCAACGGTGAATTTCGGGATCACGGTCGATGGCGTGCGCAAAGCGGCCGTCAGCGCCGGGTCATCGCCAGGTCGGTGCCCGATCCCTTTCGATTTGTCCGTTGCGTTGCCTGGCGGGCACTCGGTGCGGTCGGGCCCGGTCGACGTGCGGGTCTCGAAGACCACGACGCCGGCGGCTGATCCGCTGGTGGCGCAACGGGATCAGGGCATGTCCGCGCTGGATGCCATTGCCGGGGTGTCGATCGACTGCCAGTACCAGGTCGACGATAAGACCTTCGACGCATTGTTCGTCGCCGTACCCGGTCACGGGGCGATAGACCTGATGGCGGCGCAGATCGACCGTGCGGCCCATCTGGACGTCGTACAGGTGCGCGACTTCCTGGACCACGCACCCCAACCAGGCGAAGTCAAACTGACTCCTGGCGGCGACATCGCCGTGGCACGTGTCCGTGTCCAGGGCGACGGTGATGCGAGTCTGTTGGTGGATCCGGCCGGCCTGGTCACCGGCGATGCGCTCGCCAAGACTGCCGGCACGCTTGCGGGTCAGATCTGACTGCATTCAATCGCCGTCGGCGGGCACATGGTCCGTCACACCTACCGTTGACGGTTCGGCATCCTCCGGCCGGCGTGGGGTCAGCAGGGCGATGATCAGTGAGCCGATCAGGATGGCGGTGCCGGGTATCGACATGAACCACAATGTGTAGTCGTTGGCCTGACCGACTGGCAGGACGGTGAACGCCGGGCCGGCCGTCCGCAGCGTGATGGAGCCGTCCTGGTTGGAGACCTCCACGTTCTGCGTGGTGCCGAACGTATGCCGGCCATCCGGGCAGTCCACCACCCACCGGGTCGACGTCCTCGCCACGTCGTTCGTGTCCTGGTTGTGCTGCACGGTGGAGTTGACGTAGCGGCACGATTCGTTGTGCCCGGCGATTTGTACCACCGCCTGGCCCACCCAGACGGTCGTCAGGATGCCACTCCAACAGCCCACCAGCAGCACGATCAGCGGCAGTCGCTTCACCCGGGACCGGCCGAACACGGCGACGGTGAGCACCACCGACGACCCGATGCCGAACACGACGGCCAGGAACGCCGAACGCGGCAACGACCCGAACACCACGGCCAGCAGGAACATCACGACGCCGATGGCCATCGCCGCCAGGTTCCGTCGCACCAACCAGCGCATACCTCGGACGAGCCAACCGACACCACTGACCGTGTCCGTCATCGTGGTACCTCCACGCCACCGGTCGCGTCGCCACGTCCATTGCCATGCATCCGCGCGGTCGACGTGGCCTCCTGCGATGATCGTCTTATACCGGAGTCGGCGGGCGGCGCGGAATGTCGCCATCGTCGCGATACCGGACTTCGACGCCCGCTGCCGCGGCTGCCCGGTCGATGAGATGTGAGGCGAAGATGGCGTTCTCGATGCCGTCCAGGTCTACGAGGTGGGTCTGTCCGGCCTGGGTGGACACGCGGATGCTGAGCCGGGCACTGATCGATATCCGCGCCATCTCCTGCCAGGCGACCAGCGTTACCACGGCATCCACGCAGGCATTTGGGTCAGGCGCGTAGGCGATGCCCTCGCGATCGATCCACGCGCGGTCGCCGAAAGCGACGCGTTTTCCGGCGTCGAACGCCTGGACAAACCCGGGAACCAGTTTGGGAGTAAGCACCTGCTCGGCTTTTCTGGCCAGCGTCGTGGATCCGTTGGACAACGATTGACCGGGCGGTGCGGCAACCGTCACCGCATTGCCCGCCCGGTCGCGCACCGAACAGGACCCGATGTCGATGGTCGTCGTTCCCTCGTCCGTCTCCGATCTGAGCACGACGGTCAGCGAGACCAGATCGTCCCACCGCATGACCTGCGGCTGCGGCCGGCCGCTGGTCAACACGAGGAATCCGCCGGAATACCACAGGAACCGGTTCCGCCATGCCGGCTTCGTGATCAGCAGCAGCACCGTACCGACCGCGACCAGACATCCCCCTACCTCCAGCAAGATCACGTCGGTGGGGAGGTAGGCGCCGCCGACACCGCCGGTGGCAAACGCCAGCAACACGCCGGCCACCGGTACGGCCCCCAATGTCAGCAGCGCACTAGCCCAGCCGCGCCTGCCCTGATCCGTGTCAACCGTCGCCGACTCATAGCGGCCAAGGCCGTACCAATCCCCGGTCCGACCGCGATCAGCGGTATACGCACGATACGAATGATCCACGACAACCGGCCCTCGATGTGCGATACGGCGTCTACCAGAGACTATGACGTGTTCAGGGACATATCTTCCGGTACACCAGGCCCTGCGGCACGTACTTCGCCCACATGGCGGGGGTGAACGAACCGCCCACGTCACGACATAGCTGCGGCAGGACATCGACGACGTAGTCGACGTTCCACAGCCGCGCCGCGTCGATACCGGCGGTGGCCAGGGTCTTGCCGTCAGGGCTGAACGTCAACCCGTACACCGGCCCGGTGCCGCTGGCGAGTGGTGGGCCGACTTGGCGTCCGGTGGCCACATCCCACAGCGCCGGCGGTCCGTCGTCGCTGGCGACGGCCAAGGTTTTGCCGTCGGGACTGAACGCCACCGACGGGATCCCTCCGGTGTAGTCGGTCAATGGTTGGCCGATCTCGCGCCCGGTGGCCGCATCCACAACCGCGCTGTCCCGCCGAGGCCCCGGTGACCAGGGTTCTACCGCCCGGACCGAATTCTACCGAGGTAACCGCGAGCTTGTCGCCGACGAATTGTTTGATCTCGCGCCCAGTCGTCACGTCCCACAACCGCACCATCCCATCAATGCCGGCAATAGCCAGGGTCCTGCCATCGGGACTGAACACCACCGGTTGGCCTTGTGCAGCCAGGGTGGCGAGTGGTTGGCCCTTTTGCTGTCCGGTGGCAACATTCCACAATCGGACCGTCCCACCGCCGTCGGCGAAAGCCATCATGCTGCCGTCGGGGCTGAGTATCACCGATGGGAAAGCGCCGGCCTTGCCGATCGGCGCCGGGCCGACCTGGTGTCTCGTGGCCATATCCCACGATCGGACTGTGTTGTCGAGGCCGACTGTGGCCAGGGTCTTGCCGTCGGGGCTGATCGCCACCGACCCAATCCGGCTGTGGGCGTCGCCGAACTGGCCGACTTGGCGTCCGGTGGCCACGTCCCAGATCCGCGCAATGCCTTCGATGTCGGCGGTGACGAGGGTCTTGCCGTCGCCGCTGAATGCCACCGAAGTGATCACGTCGCTACCGCTGTTGAACAAGTTGAGTACCTGGCGCAAGGGCGTGTGGCTGCGGTGACCATGGCATAGCGGGTCTCGGCGGACGGTGTGAGCGCCCACGCCGCCATGCTTTCCACCTTGGCACCGGTGGGTCGGCGTCGCCGAGGTTCTGGCTCTGGCTGATCACTTGGGCGGCTACCGCGAGGTCACGTTGATGGACGGCCTCCTGGCCGAACCGGTAGGCCACGACCGTCACGGCGGCCAAGCCGACGACCAAGGCCATGTCGCCGACCCCGGCGCATCCGCCAACCCGTTGCCCCGCAATAGTGGCAGCACGCCCGCGCGCAGCAGCGAGGATTTACCCGCGCCGGACACGCCGGACACCACAACCACCGAAGGTGCCGCCAACCGGCTGGACATCAGGGCCAGCAATTCGGTCGTGGCGCTTTCCCGTCCGCAGAAGAACGGCGCGTCCCGCTCGCCGAACGAGTTCAACCCGCGGTACGGGGAATCGACCCTGCGGCCACCGCTGATCAGCGGTGGCGGCGCGACCTGGGCGGTCCACGTGTAGTTGTAGGAGACCTGGACGTTGTTGTCGCCGACCTGTACACCGATGGCGCCACGGGCATCGACGGAAACGGGCGGTTCCTCGATATCCGCATCCTGGTCTGGGACAAGCGGTTCCTCGGGATTGTCGTCGTCCGCGTCCTGGTCGGCGATCACGACCGCTCCGGGCGGGCGTCAACGTGCTGGGTGTTGCCGTCACCGACTGAAGGGGTCTGTCCGATGGGAGCGTGAACGCGTCCGATCGACGGAGGCCGGCCGAGCGGGCGCCGGGTGAGGATCAGGGCATCTCATCCGCACCACCCTGACCCAGGAGGCCCCGTGCTCCTCGCGATCGTCGACTTCGACACCGCCGCCATCGACCGCCCGGTTGCCCTGAACCATCTTGACGCCCAGTATGACCAGGTCCGCGCCATGCCCGGCAACCTCGCCTTCCGGGTCTACGCATCCCGGCAGGACGACCAGCGGATCACCATCGTGCACGAGTGGAACGACGAGGCGTCGTTCGACGGCTACCTCCAGTCAGCCGTCTTCGCGCGTGCCGGCGACGTGCTCCACCCGATCATGATCGGGGCGCCGGTCAGCCGGCGCTTCCACGCCGAACTGGTGGCGACGGTCGCCTGACCGCCACCACAACGGGCTCCTACGATCGATCCGTGCGAGACCATCCATGACCCGCAAGGCATACAGCTTCGTCCGCACGTTCACCGCGCAGCCCGCTCGCGATTTCTGCGCGGATCGCCACTACCTGCTCTGCGCCTCCACCGGTGCCCTCCGGCTGGAGGCGCAGGGCCGAGCGTGGTTGCTGCCGCCGGCCAGAGCCGCCCTGATCGAGGCGGGCCGGCCGATCCAGGTGAGCATCCCGCGGCCGGCCACGACCGCGTCGGTGTTGTTCGACACCCACTTCGCCCCGCCCCCGCCTGCGCCGTTGGCCGTGTTCGACCTGAGCCCACTGGCACGGTACCTGCTGGCCGAGTGCGGCACGTGGGGCGAGGCCGACCAACCCATCACCGCGTACGCCGAGGCCCTGTTCGCCGCGCTGGCCGCCGTGACCTGGAAGCTCGCCGAACAGCCCAGCCCGGTCGTCGTGCCGGTCGGGCGATCTCCGGAACTCCGCCGAGCCCTGCGACTGACCGAGGAACGACTCGGCGAGGACGTCCGCTTCCAGGACCTGGCAGACCAGGTCGGCCTCGCGCCGCGATCACTGGCACGCCGATTCTCCGACGAGACCGGCATGACCTGGCGGGCGGTCCTGCGTCGGATGCGTCTCCTGCGGGCCGTCGAGGAACTCGCCGCGGGCGATGCCCCGATCACCAGGATCGCGTTCATGGTCGGCTACACCTCTCTGTCGGCGTTCAACGCCGCCTTCCAGGAGTTGACCGGTCGCACGCCCACCGACTACCGAGCCAGCTTCTGGCCCTGACCCGCCTCGGTCATCGCGGGACAGCTCCGGCCAGACTCGACCACCCGGCCCGTTTGACCGGCTGGTGCCGGCTCCTAGCATGGCGTACGTGATCGCGGGAGGATCGGCGCCTCGGCTCATTGACGGCCGCTTCGAGCTGCTGCAATGCCTCGGTGGTGGAGGAATGGGTGTGGTGTGGCGGGCCTGGGACACCGCGCTACACCGTGACGTCGCGCTCAAAGAGGTCCGACCACCCGATCCCACGGACCCCGACTCGGCCAGCGCACGCGAGACGCGCCACCGGGTGCTCCGCGAGGCACGAGCGCTCGCGCGGCTGCGCCATCCAAACGTTGTGATCATCCATCACATCGTCGACACCGCGGAGCATCCACATCCGTGGCTGGTCATGGAGTTCGTGACCGGCGGCAGCCTCGCGAATCTGCTCACCAAGGGCCCACTCGCCGTGCCGGAGGCCGCGCGGATCGGGCGCGGAGTGCTCTCCGCCCTGCGCGCCGCGCATTCCGTCGGCATCCTGCACCGTGACATCAAACCCGGCAACGTTCTGCTGCACGCCGACGGCAGCCCAGCCCTCACCGACTTCGGCATCGCCGCCGTGCTCGACGCGACCGCGCTCACCGTCTCGGGCTCGGTGGTCGGCTCGCCCGACTACATCGCGCCGGAACGGCTGCGCGGCCACGAGGGCAACCCGGCGTCCGACCTGTGGTCACTCGCCATGATGCTCTACGTCGCCGTGGAGGGCCGGCATCCCCTACAGCGGGCCACCATGCTGGCGACCCTGGCCGCGGTGCTCGACGAACCCCTGCCACCGCCGGCGCACGCCGGGCCGCTCGGTCCAGCGCTGGTCGCCATGCTCGCCCGGGATCCGAAGCTGCGCCCGGACCCCGAGCAGTTCGACCGCCTCCTGGCCATGGCCGAGCACAGCCACGCGGCAGCACGAACACCACCAACGGCTTGGTCGCCGATGGCCGACAGCCTGTCGCCGGGCGCCTACGCACCCGCACACTCGTCCGGCGCGGGGCCGAGCGGCTGGCTGCTGCCCGGCCAGCCAGCACTACCGCGGTCGCCGGCCCGACGCCGGCGCACCGTGCTGATCGGCGTTGCGGCAGCCGTGCTCGTCCTGGCGGGCGTCCTGGTCTGGACCCTGTTACCCAGCCGGGCCGGCACCGGTGGAACACCGACCGCGGCAGGCTTGAACGGACAGCCCAACAGCCTGGCTCCCGGCCACCCGACCACGCTGGCCGCGCCAACAACGCCGGCGCCGCAGGACCTGCTCACGCCGGCCGGTGTCCGCTCGACGACCGCCGCGATGAGCAAGACCATGGGCACGAAGGTCATCCGGCTTGTCATCTACTCCGACCACGCGACCGCAGAGGCACCGACCGCCGCCGACGCCAAGCTGTACGACGACATCAGCTACCGCGACGGCGTGACCACCCACTCCCCCGGCGGCGAGGTGAACACCACCACCGATGCGCCCATCGACCTGGGGAGCATCAACTGGGACATACTCCCCACGCTGCTGCGCAAGGCACAGGACACCCTCAACGTCCCGCATCCCACGATCATCTACGTCATCGTCGAATCCGACATGCAGATCACCGACTCCGGTACGACAACCAGACCGGTCATCCGTGTCTTCCGCGCCGACAACTACGGCGGCGGCATGCTGATGACCGACCTCAAAGGCAACGTCATCACCACCGTGCCCCGCGCATGAGACAGCACATCACCGTCGGCTCGTAGTCGACGGGGTACTGGGCAGGTCCGACAGCCCGGACGGTACGGGTGTCCGGTCGTTGCGCTTCTCCAGGAAGTCCAGGCAGGCGTTCGTCGCGATCCGGTACAGCCAGGTCCGCAGCGCGGCATTGCCCTTGAACGACTCCCGCTTGTGCCACGCTCGCAGGAACGTCTCCTGCGTCATGTCCTGGGCGTCGTCGTAGTTCGCGAGCATCCGGTAGCAGTGCACCTGCAGCTCACGCCGGTGGCGCTCGGTGACGAGTGCGAACCGTGCCGTGTCGCCTGAGCGGGCCGCCGCGATGAACGTGGCCTCATCGGCGCCCAGCGGTCTGCCGTCGGTCATGGTCATCAATCCTTCCACCGGTGCGGGGGCTACCGGAACTGACGACCTGGCGGAGGATTTCTGATCGGTGAAGCCGCAGGACAGGCCAGCGAGGAAGGCCCGTCGCCGGACCTGAGCATCGAGCCTGCCCCGGTTGGTCTGCTCGATCGTGGGGACAGAGACATCAGCCGCTGACCGGACAGGTACGCACGCCCTCCGTGGCCCTGCACGGCGTCCTGGGCCGGGTGGCCTTCCGCCACCGCGGCATCCTCCGTCAATGGATACGCGGCCACCGCAGGGATATCGGCGACGCCGACGCCGGGCAGACCCACCCACGCGAACACGCGGCCTGATCCGGCCGCTTTCGGCTATTCAACCGGATGTGCCGGCCTGCGACCCCTTTGACCCGCCAGCGCACCCCAGGATAGGGGCCTATCAGGCCGCCCGATTTGAGCTGGTCGGCGTCGATGGAATGCGGGACGCTCGGCCGGGTAACCGAACGTGCGCAGGGCCGGCAGTGGTCACATCATCAACATCTCGTCGGTCGGCGGCCGGATGGCGTTCCCCGGTGGGGGTGTCTACAACGCGTCGAAGTTCGCGGTCGAGGGCTGGTCCGATTCCCTGCGGTTCGAGACGGCACCGTTCGGGATCTTCGTCACCGTGGTGGAGCCCAACCTGATCCGGAACACGAGGTTCGAGGACCACGTAGGCGCGTCGCTGGCCCGCAACACACCAGAAACCGGGCCCTACCGGGAGCTGCGCAAGGCGATCGGTGACCAGATGGGCCGGTGTTCCACATCGGACAAGGCATCGCCGCCCGCGGCCGTCGCCGCCACCGTCGACCGTGCCCTGCGTGCCCGGCGGCCGCGCAGCCGGTACGTTGTGTCGCCCAGCGGCCGGTTTCTGGTGGGCAGCAAGCGGTTCCTGCCGGATCGGATCTGGGACGACATCCTCCGTCGCCAGTTCGGCCTGACCCGGTCGGGCGTCTACACCGGCAAGTACGCCAACGCGTAGTCCATCCGCGACACTCACTGGCGCCCCACTGTGCGGGCGGTCACGTGCCTACCAGAGCACTGATGGCGTTGTCGGTCTCCAACTCGATGAGCCGCTGCGCGTCGACGGTCTGGTTGCCGAAGATGCCGGTGAGTTCGAGGCTGACGATGCCGTGTACCCGCGTCCAGATGAGGATGGCCACCCGAGCGGCGCGCGGTGACGTGGCCGGCCTGTCCTGTGCGATGGCCCAGCGCCGCAGTTGCCCGTCCAGTGCGCGGTCTCCGCTGCCGGCGTCGGCGGGCGACGGGCCCTGGATGATCGACAGCAGGTCGATGAGCGCTGCCATCGCCTGGTCCAGCGGGGTGTTGCCGGACATGTCACTGGGCATGTCGCCGAACAGCATGCCGTAGCGCCGCGGGTATCGCAGCGCCCAGTCACGGTAGGCGGCGACCAGCAGCCGCACCCGCACGCGTGGCGTCCGCTTGCCGCCTTCCGCGGCCTCGCGGACCGCATCAGCGAGTTGCTGGTAGGACACGGTGACCAGATGGGCGACCAGCGCTTCCCGGGACGGGAAGTAGCGGTAGACCGCGGGCGCGGACATGGCCATGGTCCTGGCCAGGGCGGCGAACGACAGTGCGTGGACGCCGTCCGCGTCGATGATCGCGAACGATACGTCCTCAATCTCCTGGAGCGTCTGGGCCCGCAGTCGCTCACGTCGGCTCAGCGTCTGCCGTTCGTCGGTCATGGTCGCAGTGTAACGATCCGCACGGGGTTGACACAGTATGACATGCCAGTGCAGTGTTATGAGTAGTAACACTACAACGGTGCATCACCCAACGGTCCGGAGACAGCCATGACCGACACGAACACCCCTACCCTGACCGCCACCGAGGTCATACTGCCGGGCAAGGTCGAGCCGTCCGGACTGCGACTGGTCCAGCGTGCGCTGCCGGCGCCAAAGGCCGGCCAGGCGCTGGTCCGCGTGGAGTCGACCGCCGTATCCTTCGCCGAAACAGCGATGCGCCGGGGCCGCTACTACGGCCAACCCCCGTTCCCGTTCGTGCCCGGTTACGACCTCGTCGGCACGGTGCACGCCGTCGGCGCCGGCGTGGACGGCGCCCTGGTCGGCCGGCGGGTCGCGGCGCTGACCAAGACCGGCGGCTGGGCCACGGCAGTCCTGCTCCCGGCCGCCGACCTGGTGCCGGTGCCCGACGGGATCGGCGCCGACCAGGCGGAAACGCTGATCGTCAACGGGCTGACCGCCTACCAGATGCTGCACCGCAGTGCGCACGTGCGGGCCGGGCAGACCGTGCTCGTGCTGGGCGCCGCCGGCGGCGTCGGCACGATCCTGGTGCAGTTGGCCCGACACGCCGGCGCCCGGGTGATCGGCACCGCGAACCCCCGGCACCACGAGGCGCTGCGCACGCTGGGCGTGACCCCCATCGACTACCGGGATCCCGACCTCGGCGCCCGCGTGCGGGAATTGGCCCCCGACGGCGTGGACGCCGTGTTCGACCATCTCGGCGGCGCGAGCGTCAACGTGTCCCACCGGCTGCTCAACCGCACCGGCACGCTGGTCTGCTACAGCATCGCGAGCAAGCGCGACGACACCGGCCCCGTGCTGCTCGACTTCCTGAAGCTGTTGGCGAAGCTCGCGTTCTGGAACTACCTGCCCACCCGCGGGCAAGCGAGTTTCTACAACGTCTGGGCAGGCGCGGGCAAACCCGACTCGGCCAAGCGGGACCGGTTCCGTGCCCGCACCCGCACCGACCTCACCCACCTGTTCGGACTGCTGCGCGATGACGTGCTCACCGCGCAGATCGCCGCCCGCTTCCCGCTGACCGAGGTGACCGCGGCCATGGAACTGGCCGAGTCCGCCAACCGGACCGCACTCGGCAAGATCATCCTGGTGCCCTGACCAGCCGGCACCCCGAGCTCAGACGCGGCGGCGCAGCAGGTATCGCCACGGGTCGAACCAGCCCTTCTCGAAAGCCTTGCGCAGCATCGGGAGCCGTCGCCGTAGCGCAGCATCTCGGCGCCGGCCAGGCTCTGCGCGGACACCAGGTCCCAGCCATGGAAACGCTCCCGCACCTCTTCCGCCTTCACGCCTTTGAGCACCGGATGCTTGGCAAGGCCCAGAATCAGCAGCACCGCCCCCGGTGCGGCCAGCGCGGTCACCTCAGGGACATAGGCGTCGCGCATCTTCGTTGGCAGGCCGTGGAAGCGGCCGGCATCCACGACGAGGTTGTGCTCGCCTCGGATGCCGAGCGCACTCAACTCGGTGACGTCGCCCTGCAGCAGCCGGGGACGTACGCGGCCGCCTCGGCCTTCTGCCGGGCGGACTCGACGGCGTCTCGGACCAGGTCGACACCGGTTACCTCCCAACCATTCCTGGCCAGGTAGATGGCGTGCCGGCCGCTGCCGCAGCCGAGGTCCAGCGCGCGTCCCGGTGGCAGCGCCAACGGGCCCTCGACCAGGTCGACCACGGCGTCGTCCGGGCTGTCCGTGGACTTCGGATTGAACGGTGACCGGTACAGCAGGTTGACCACGGCTCGGGTGGCGAGTGATGCCATGGGCCGAACCCAGACCGTCTACGGGAACACACCCGACCGCTGCGGCCGACCCGAAGTGCCAGGTCAGACCGTCGACCGGCGACCTGAGCCCTATGCGTGCCCACACCATTGGATTTGATCACCTTGTGCCGCAAGACGCACAGCTCAGGGCGCTGTGCGATCCGGTTTGAGCACCGCCCTCCGGAGGCGGGAGCGCAGGTTCGAATCCTGCCAGGGGCGCAGGCCGCCGAACACGTAAATGCCCTCTGACCAGCCCATACGCAGGTCAGAGGGCATTGTCGTGTCTCCGGCTGACTGTGCCCTGTGTGCGCCCAAATTTCCCGCTGGGGCTATGACCCAGAGCGGCCTGTACACGCAACCGTGTCGCGGCCGCGTCACCATCAAGACACCTGGCGTAGATCCTCGAGTGGCGAGCGTCATGCAGCGCCGAGGGCCACGCCGACCAAGTGGCTGTGCCGGCCGACATGCCGGGCACGGCCGGGTCCGCGGCGAGCGCCAAACTCTGCACAGCAGAAGAGAAAGGTGGCACGACGACGACCGGAACGAACACAATGGACAGCATAGACGGCTTCCAGCCAGGTTAGTTGTTACCGTCTACTTACGGTGTCAAATCCGGACGAAATCTTTGGTAGAGCCTCGTCATTCCTTCGTAAGAACCGTGCGCGGTAAGACCTCGGCGGTCGCCGACGCCAACTTGCCGTGCGAGACAGCGGCGGGGAAGCCGCCGCCCAGATTCCAGTCTCGCCGGTACACGAAAGGACGACGATGAAGATATCGAAAGCACGATGGCGGCTGGCGATCGCTCTCGCGGCCGGCGCAGCGGGGGTACTCGCCGCAGTCGTGCCAGCCTCCGCCGGGGGTGCGAACGCCGCACCGGCAGCCCAAACGGCGAACGTACCGGCGTCGGCCAACGGGCTCGGGCAGCTCACCGGCATCCTGCCGGCGAACAAACAGACCCTGGAAAGCGCCCTCCAGGTCAACCTCAACAACGAGACGGTGAGACTGCCGCTCTACCCGGGGATCGCGTACAAGGGCACCCCGAACGAGGAGCAGGTCTGGTACGTCCTGCTGGACGCCTCGGACTCCGGGCTGGCGCACGACCTGGGCGTGAACTATGCACCCAAGCTGGCCAACATCGCGATCAGCGACCCGGCCGCCGTGCAGACCGTGACGGAGGAAAACCCCACGCCGACGGCCAATCCGTTCGGCCCGGGGGTGATCGACTTCGCCGGCGCACCTGACTTCAGCCCCACCCGTATCGCGGTGCCCGGCCCGAACGGATTCCCGCTGGCCAAGTTCCAGCCAGGTGCGGTGGCCGGCCCTGGCTACAGCCCGTTCATCAAGATCGCCGGTTCCGACGTCGTCTACAACGCGCCGATCGTGGCCACCGGGAACGGCCCGTTCGACGTAACGACGCACACCAACACCAGTGACCGGACGCTGGGTATCCACATCGCCGGTCCGTCCCGGCCCGGCCAGTTCAACGAGTCCTGGGTGGACATGTTGTTCGTCAAGGGCTTCGACGCCGGCCAGCCCATCGTCTACCTGTCCACCGACGCCGGCCAGCCGCTCACCGCGGTGCTGGAGCGCTCCACCTACGTGCCGGCGCTGAACAACGCCTCCTGCAACGGCTGTGACGACTTCCTCGGCTCGGCCCGCGAACGGTTGTTCGGCTTCATCAACGGGCAGACCGGGACCAACAACCGGAACGCCCAAGGGTTCCAGCACCTCGCCCTGGACGGCAATGTGAGCAAGGACGCCTCGGCGAGCGACCCGGCGTTCATCAACTCCCTCCGCTACGGCGGCGATCTGTTGAACGTGTTCGGTGACTTCCCCACCCTGTCCGACCCGCGGCACGCCGACGCCTACAGCCCGCTGTGGGACGCGCAACTCGGCCTGTGGACCCCCAAGGCGGTCCAGCAAGGGTTGAACACCCGCCAGATCGACGAGGTCCAGGTGTTCAACCTGGCCGCCACCCGGCCCGACCTGCTGACGGGGGTCGACCCGGCCACCGGTAACCCCCAGCCCTACGGTTCGGTCGGCGTCGACATCAACTGCGCGGTGATCGGCTTCACCAACGTGGCACCGACCAACAATCTGGCCACACCCGTCCCCAACTCCCAGTTCCCCCCACGATAATCACATCTCGCACAACGGCGGGCCCCTCGAGATGGGGCCCGCCGTTGGCCAGGGTCGGCGCACGACGGGCCTTCCTCGCTGGCCTGCCCTGCGGCTTCACCGATCAGAAATCCTCCGCCAGGTCGTCAGTTCCGGTAGCCCCCGCACCGGTGGAAGGATTGATGACCATGACCGACGCCAGACCGCTGGGCGCCGATGAGGCCACGTTCATCGCGGCGGCCCACTCAGGCGACACGACACGGTTCGCACTCATCACCGAGCGCCACCGGCGTGAGCTGCAGGTGCACTGCTACCGGATGCTCGCGAACTACGACGACGCCCAGGACATGACGCAGGAGACGTTCCTGCGAGCGTGGAACAAGCGGGAGACGTTCAAGGGCCACGCTGCGCTGCGGACCTGGCTGTACCGGATCGCGACGAACGCCTGCCTGGACTTCCTGGAGAAGCGCAACGACCGGACACCCGTACCGTCCGGGCTGTCGGACCCCGGCTCCGAAATGCTGTACCTGCAGCCATACCCCGACCGGATGCTCCCCGAGGACCCGCAGGAATCGGTGGTGGCGCGGGAGACGATCGAGCTGGCGTTCATCGTCGCCGTCCAGCACCTGCCG
>DASXXM010000701.1:0-6268 GCA_036503065.1 Pseudonocardiaceae bacterium
CGAACAGACGCTACGGCTGTGGCAGGGGCTGGTGGACGAGTCGGCCCGGCACTTCGCGGCGGTCTACGACCTGCTCGGCGTCCAACTGACCGCCGACGACATCTACGGCGAGAGCTTCTACAACCCGATGCTGGCCGACACCATCGACGACCTGGAGCGCCAGGGCCTGACCCGGCTCAGCGACGGCGCGGTGTGCCTGTTCCCGCCGGGATTCACCAACCGGGAGGGCGAACCGCTACCGCTGATCCTCCGCAAGAGCGACGGCGGCTACGGCTACCACGTGACCGACCTGGCGACGGTGCGCTACTGGATCGACAAACGCGGCATGACCGACCTGCTCTACGTGGTCGGTGCACCGCAGGCGCAACATTTCCAGATGGTGTTCGCCGCGTGCCGGCAGGCCGGTTATCTCCGCGACGAGAACCACGCCGTACACATCGGTTTCGGCTCCATTCTCGGCGAGGACGGCAAGACCATCCGCACCCGCGCCGGCGACTCGGTCAAGCTGGCCGAACTGCTGGCCGAAGCGGTCGGCCACGCGGCGGACGTCATCGCGGGCCGGTCCCAACTCGACGCGTCGACACAGGCCGATGTCGCGCGGGCGGTCGGGATCGGCGCGGTCAAGTACGCCGACCTGTCCGGTGACCGGGAGAAGGACTACGTCTTCACGTGGCAGAAGATGCTGGCCACGGACGGCAACACGTCGGTCTACCTCCAGTACGCCAACGCCCGCGTCCAGTCGATCCTGCGCAAGGCCGCGCGACCGGCGGCGGGTACCGAAGTGCTGCTGACGGAACCAGCGGAACGGGCGCTGGCGCTGAAACTGCTACAGTTGCCGGCCGCCGTCGACGCGGCGGTCCAGACGTACGCGCCGCACAAGCTGTGCAACTACCTGTACGAGACGGCGGCCGTGTTCACCACGTTCTACGAGCGGTGTCCGGTGCTCGCGAGCAACGTGCCCGAGCCGGTTCGCGACTCCCGGCTCGTGCTGGCCCGGCTCACGTCGGACGTGCTCGTGCTGGGCCTGTCGCTGATCGGTATCGAGGCCCCACAACGGATGTGAGCGTTCAGGCGACGGCCATGCCGCGCTCGTCGCGCCCCGCCACCGCCGGCCACGCGTCCTTGCGGAACCGGTCGAGACCGGCCGCCGCCTCGGCGACGATCGCATCGGCCTGCCGGGCCAGCGTCTCGGCGTCCCTGGCGTAACGCTTCGGGTCGTCCACACCGGCGAGTTCGAGCGTGCCGACGGCGTCGGTCAACCGCTTGCTCAGCCACCCCAACGGATCGGCGCGCAGTTCGTCGTCGAAAAGGCGCGCGGTGGCCTCGCCGTCGGGCATGTCCGGATGCCAGTGCATCCGGTCCTGCGCCCCCGGCGCCGACTCCAGCAGATCGAACCGGCACACCGCCCGCCCGACGGACAACCCACGCGACGCGTAGATCGAACCGGGAAAATCATCGGCCTGGACGAACCGTATCTCCAGCCGAACACCGCATTCCCGCCCGTCCTCCAGGCGATTCGGGTTCAGGAAATCGATGTCCTCCACTGACACGCACAACCGGTCGGCAAGGAAGAGTCGCATACCCTTCATGCAACAGCCACCGAATCGGCACGTCAAGAGCCAGGCAGGTCGGCAAAGCCGCGTGGTGCCCATGTTCCCGGCGATCTCGGAACTTGGGCACCACGCGGCAGCCTACGATCGAGCGACTTCACACTCGTTCGGCGACCTTGTCCGCCTGCGATCCCACCGGCTCGGTGATCGGGGTCAGTGGCGACGGCGCCACCCGCAGTGGGCGGGCCAGCCAGGTCGGCAGCCACCAGTTCCAGCGGCCGAGCAGGCCGACCAGGGCGGGCAGCAGTAGGCAGCGCAGCACCAGCGCGTCGAGCAGGATTCCGGCGCCAAGGCCGGTGGCGAGCACCTTGATGTCCGTGTTCGGCGCGGTCGACATGGCCACGAAGCTGAGGAACAGGATCAGCGCCGCACTGGTCACCAGCCGGCCCGTCCGACCGATGCCGGTGATCACGGACTGGTCGGTGGCACCGGTCCGGTCGTACTCCTCGCGCATCCGGGCGAGGATGAACACCTCGTAGTCCATGGACAGTCCGAACAGGAACGCGAACACCATGATCGGCACCCAGACGGTGATCGAACCGGCCGCCGGTACACCCCACAACGCGTTGCTGCCCATGCCGTACTGCCAGACGAGCACCATCACGCCGTAGGCCGCGCTGACCGAGAGCAGATTGAACAGCACCGCCTTGAGCGCCAGCACGACCGACCGGAACGCCCTGGTCAACAGGATCACCGTGAGCAGCGCGATCACGCAGAGCATCAACGGGAAACTGCCGTAGACGGCCTTGATGAAGTCGTTCTGCGTCGGACCGGCGCCGCCGACCCCGAGCACACCCGGCAGACCACGCGCGGCTTGCTGCACGGCGCCGGTGGTAGCCGCGCCGGCCGTCGAGCTGGGTTCGGCGACGGGCAGCACGTCCACGATCGCGGTCCCCGCCGCGTGATTCGGCGCGGCAACGGCGGCGTAGACACCGGACACGCCCGACAACGCCTTGGCGGTGGCGGCAGCGGCGTCGGACCGGGTCAGGATCTCCATCGGCGTCAACACACCAGAGGGGACACCACCCTGTTGCAGGGTCACCAGTACCTCGTGCGCCGGGCCGGACTGGGCGAGCGCGGCGGTGTCCGGCTCACCGAGACGGATCATGCTCAACGGGACCAGCAGGGCGAGCAGCAGGCCGCCCCCGCCGATCGCGGCGACGCGCCGGTGCCGCAGCACGAATCGCGCCCACGCGGTCCAGCCCCGGCTGGCGTGCACCTCGTGGCGCAGCCGTGGCCGGTCGATGCGCGGACCGACGGTCGCCAGCAGCACCGGCAACAGCGTGATGGCCACCGCGATGGACACCAACGGGATGAAGAAGCCGGCGACGGCCATGTTCCGCAGGAACGGCACCGGCACCACCAGCACCGCGAGCAGGCTGATCGCCACGGTCAACCCGGAGAACACGACCGCACGACCGGCCGCGCCGACGGCATTGCGCACGGCGGTCGGGTTGTCCGCGCCGTTGTCGCGTTCCTCCCGCCACCGGGTGACCACCAGCAGCGCGTAGTCGATGGCAACGCCGAGACCGATCAGCGCGACCAGGAACTCCACCAGCATGCTCACCGGCGTCAGGTAGGTCAGCCCGTCGATCATCAGGAACGTGGCCGGAATCGTCACCAGCGCCATCAGCAGCGGCAACAGCGCGAGCAGGCTGCCGAACACGAACGCCAGCACCGCGAGCGCGCCGACCGCGCCGAGCATCGTCTCGACCAGCGTGCTGGTGCCCTGACGGGTCGAGTTGCCCGCCGAGAGCTGGTTCTGGCCGGTCCAGTCGGTGTGCCAACCCGGCGGCGCGGCCCTGGTGGCCGCGGCGGCCAGGCGTGGCGTGATCGTGTCCGCGCCGAAGCCGGCACCCGGCGGCGTGAAGACCAGCGCGAAACCGGTGCGGCCGTCCGCGGTCACGAAGTGCGCGTCGCCGGTATTGGCCTGATCGGCGACGCGGACGCCGGGCACGGCGTGGGCCGCCGCGGTGAACACCCGGTCGGCGCCCGCGGCGTCGACCCGCTGTCCCGGTGGCGCGGTCACGGTCAGTACGGTCGGCGCCTGGTTACCACCGTTGTGGTAGAGCGCGGCGATCGTCTGGTCGGCGACATAGCCGGGCTGGCCGGGCAGCGCGAAGTCCGCCGATAACCTGCCGGTGGTCGATCCCAGGGTGGCGAACCCGAGTACGGCGGCCAGTAGCCAGAACGCGATGACGAGCAGTTTGTGTCGCAGGACGAATTCGGTCAGACGGACCATTGTGACTCACTCCCCTGGGTTTCGATGTGGCCCCAGAAGACTGCGCCGGCAACGGGTTCCGGTCGTCCCGCCTGCGGTGGCACTTGGCCTGCGGCCACGGCAGTACCGATGTTCGGTCGGGGAAGCAGCCGAACGCCGGACGTACTCCCTGTGGTGTACCCGGGCGGACTTCGCCAGTAGGACGCGGCGGCGGGCGCGACACGCCTACGCTGCTCAGATGACCGGCTACCCGCAGACCCGCAGGCGGTGGCGCCTACCACCGCTGGTCGGTGACGCGCTGGTCACCGCGTTCATGACGGTGCTCACCGTCCTCGGGTCGATCGGCGAGGCCCATCCCATCCAGCCGACCGACCAGGTGGTCAGCGGGCACCTCACGCCGGCCCCACCATGGCCTGCCTACCTGCTCGTCGTCGTCGCGTCGCTGGTGTTGTTCTGGCGTCGTCGACATCCGGTGCGGGTACTGGCGATCTCGGTCGTGGCCGTCACCGCGTACACCGCGCTTGGCTACGTGAACGGTGCCGCGCTGCTGGCGCCGTTCGTCGCGCTGTACGCGGCGGCCGTGGTCCTGCCGCCACGCCGGTCGTCGCTCGCGGCGGTGGCCACGCTGGCCGTGCTGGGCGTGACCACGGCCGTGTTCAATCCGTTCGGCACGTTCGGCGGCGGGATCGTGATGCAGCCTGCCCTGGTCGCGGTGGCGCTGTTCGCCGGGCTCGCCGTCCGCAACCGGGACGCGTACGTCGCCGCACTGGCCGCCCGCGCCGAGGAGGCCGAACGCACCCGCGACGAGGAGGCCCGGCGCCGCGTCGACGCGGAACGGCTACGGATCGCCCGCGAACTGCACGACGTCGTCGCGCACACCATGGCCACGATCAACGTGCAGGCCGGTGTCGCCGCGCACGTCATCCCCGACCTGCCCGAACCCGCCGACGCGGCGCTGCGGGCGATCAAGGAGGCCAGCAAGCGGGGCCTGCGCGAACTGCGCACCATTCTCGTCGTGCTGCGCCAGGCCGACGAGGACGAACCCACCCAACCCACACCGGGGCTGGCGGCACTGGACATCCTGGTGTCCACCGCATCCGCCGCCGGACTGCCCACCCAGGTGCACATCGGCGGCGTTGCGCGCCCACTGCCGGCGCCGGTCGACCTGGCCGCGTACCGGATCATCCAGGAGTCCCTGACCAACGCGATCCGCCATGCCGCGCCCGCCACCGCCACCATCCGCCTGGACTTCGCCGCGGACCACGTCGACATCGAGGTCACCGACACCGGCCACGGCCAGAGCGAGCACGGCGACAGCGGCGGGCACGGCCTGATCGGCATGCGCGAACGCGCCACCGCGATCGGCGGCACCGTCCGCGCCGGCCCCGCCGCACACGGCGGCTTCCAGGTGCTGGCCTGCCTACCAACGGGAACCCCATGATCCGGGTACTGCTCGCCGACGACCAAGCCCTCATCCGCGCCGGCTTCCGGATGCTGCTGAACTCGGTCGACGACATCGAGGTCGTCGGCGAGGCGACCGACGGCGCCCAAGCCGTCACCATGGCCGCGACCACCCGCGCCGACGTGGTCCTGATGGACATCCGAATGCCCGGCGTGGACGGCCTGGAAGCCACCAGACGCATCGCCGCGAACCCGGACCTGTCCGGCGTGCGGGTGCTGATCCTGACCACGTTCGACGCGGACGACTACGTCTACCAGGCGCTGCGCGCCGGCGCGTCCGGATTCGTCGTCAAGGACACCGAGCCGGTCGACCTGTTGGGCGCCATCCGCATCGTCGCCCGAGGCGACGCACTGCTGTCGCCGAGCATCACGCGCCGCCTGATCGCCGACATCGCGGCCCGCCCGAACGCGACCGCCCTGGCCGGCTCCTACCGGATCGACCAACTCACCGACCGCGAACGCGAGGTACTCACCCTGGTCGGCGGCGGCCTGTCCAACGACGAGATCGCGGCGAAGCTCTACCTCAGCCCACTGACCGCGAAAACCCACGTCAGCAGAATCATGACCAAACTCGACGCCCGAGACCGCGCCCAACTGGTGGTCGCCGCCTACGAAACCGGCCTGGTCACCCGCGGCGGCCGCTGACCGGCACACACCCCTATCTCGACCTGGCCACCCTGTACAACTACTGACCGACCCGAAAACACTTCTTTCGTTCATTTACAGTCAAAGAACACCTTCGAGGACATGTTCGAGTCCGTCGCCTCGGTCAACCCTTGCGAACCGCGCCGAACAGCTTGCCAACATCCGCCAGATCTACTGCCCGAACGCGAAGCCCTCGGCGTCGAACTGATCGACCGCCCCGGCTGACCTGCTCCGCGGTGTCCGACGACCACGCCTGTCAGGCGCTGCGTGCCGGTGCGTTCGATGTCCGCAGGACGGCGGCCAGTCGCGGGCTCAGCTCACGCACCGCCTG
>DASXXM010000702.1:0-41066 GCA_036503065.1 Pseudonocardiaceae bacterium
ACCGCGCACTACGATTTCGCCGGCTACGTCACAGGTTTCACCCCACCGGCGGACCGCGAGGCACTACGTGCCGGGCTCGGCTACCGGCCGGACGAACGCGTCTGCCTCGTCACCGTCGGCGGTTCCGGCGTCGGCCACCACCTGCTCCGGCGGGTCGTCGCGGCGTATCCGGCGGCGGCTCGGCTCGGGCCGGGGCTGCGGATGGTGGTGGTCACTGGGCCGCGGATCGACCCGGCCACGGTGCCGGCGCCGCGCGGGGTGGACGTCGTCGGCTACCTGCCGGAGCTGTATCGGCACCTGGCCGCGTGCGACGTCGCGGTCGTCCAAGGTGGACTGACGACGACGATGGAGCTGACGGCGCTGCGGCGGCCGTTCGTGTATGTGCCGATCCGCAACCACTTCGAGCAGAACCTGCACGTGCGACATCGGCTGCGGCGGCACGGCGCGGGCCACTGCGTCGAGTACGAGCACACCGATCCGGACCGGTTGGCCGCCGCGATCGCACAGGAGATCGACCGGCCGGTGCACTATCGCCCGGTCGGTGCGGACGGCGCCGAGCGGGCCGCGGCGCTGCTGGCCGAACTCCTATAGCCGCGCCAACGCCGCCTGCTCGACACCGGGCATGCCGTACGACGCGCCAAGGAAAGCGGCGCGCCGGAACAGTTCCTCGGCCGCGGCCCGATCGCCGAGCGCGGCAACGGCATCGCCGTCGACGAGACTGGCCTGCGCCTCCATCGGCAGCCATCGCGATCGCTGGGCCGCCGTCAGCATCGGTGCCAGTGCCGCCCTGGCCCTGGCGGGCTCGCCGTGCGCCAGCCACGCGCGTGCCACCGACAGATACGAGTCCGAGCCCGAGAACCAGGCGAATCCTTCCGGCGTCGAGATTCCGCGCAGCAGTGCGTCCGCCTCGGCCAGCACCTCCGGTGACCCGGTCGCCTCGGCCAGCGGCCCGACGCAGCGCAGCACGTGCGCCTCGGCCCCGTTGCGGCCGGCGCGCTCGCGGGCCCTGGTGAGCAGCCGCACGGCCTCGGCCCGTTCACCGGCCGCCAGCAGCGTCGACGCGAGTTGGGAGTCGGCGTCCGGCAGGAACCACCGGTGCGACAACGATGCCGCGAGTTCGACCGCGTGCCGGCCGTGTGCCACGGCGAGGTCGAACTGGCCCCGCGCGCGGGCCAGCCATCCGAGATGCGACACGAACCACGACTCGTGCACCGGGTGGCCGCTGCGATGGTTGACGGCCAGCGCGTCCTCGGCCCGACGGACCGCGAACTCCCAGTCGGCACTGGCGATCGCGCTGAACGCCGACTCGAAAACCGTCCACTGCAACAGCTCCAGGTTACCGATCCGGCGCAGCAACGGATCGAGCTCGACCAGCACCTCATCCAGCAGTGCCAGCTCGCCGATGTAGGCGTACGCGTTCTTCAACCCGTCCAGCCCGGCCGCGAGCGCACGCTCCGAGCCGGCCGCCCGCCCGGCCCGGACCGCGCGCCGTGCCAATGCGAGGCCGTCGGTGAACCGCAGCCGGTTGGTGGCCATCACGGCGAGCCAACCCAGCATGTCGGCCTCGACCTCCCGGTCTCCCAACACTTCCGCGATCCGCAGGCCGTCGTGCAGCCGCGCGGAGCACTCGGCGATCGTCACGCCGATGGCCAGCGACGCGTGCCCGCCGAGTGCCCGCAGCACCAGCATCTCGGTGCGCTGGTCGCCTGCCGACCGCGCGGTGCCGAGCGCGGCGTGGTGGTCGCCTGCCGCGCGCCGGAAGTCGCCGAGCGCCTCACGTGCCTGGCCACGCGCCAGGTACGCCCGTGCCACGAGTTCCGCGGCGCAGGCCCGCTCCGCGTAGTCCAGCGCCCGGCTCAGCAACGCGTCCGCGTCCGCGACGGCCTGCCGGCCCATCGCCAGCTCGCCCGCGACCAGGAACGCGCGGCTCGCCCTGGGCCAGTCGGCGACGGCGGCGGCATGCGCGCCGACCGACTCGGGCGCCCCGGTCAGCAGGTCCGCGGCCCGCCGGTGGTGCGCGACCCGCAGCGGCTCCGGCGATGTCGCGTACAGCACCTCCTGCACCAGGTCGTTGGCGAACTCGTAACTGCGCCCGGCCACTACCAGCAGCCGGGCCGACACGGCCCGTTCGCACCGCTGGACGGCGACGTGCGCGTGCAGGTCGAGCATCGCGCCGACGATCGCCGGGTCGACGGTCGCGCCCAGCACCGCGCCCGCCCGCAGCAGTTCCTCGGTGTCCGCGCCTGCCCGTCGCACCTGGGCGAGAACGGCCGTCTGCAAGGTTTCCGGCACCGTCGTCTGGCCTGCTCGCAGGCCACGCAACGTTTCCACGACGAACAGGGTGTGGCCGCTTGTCCGGCGCAGGATCGTGTCGGCGAGGTCGGCCCGGCCGTCCGCCGTGGCCAGCGTGGTGACGGCATCGGCGTCGAGCGGTCCGACGTCCAGCCGGGCGGCCACGTCGGCCAGCGCGTCGAGCGCCGCTTCGCCCTCCTCGGCGCGGACCGTGGCCAGCACGAGCACCCGGCAGCCGGTCAGCTGGCGGGCCAGGTAGTGCAGCAGGTCGACGGTTGCCGCGCCCGCGTTGTGCAGGTCGTCGAGCAGCAGCAGGACCGGGCCGGTCGCCGACAGTGTCCGGAGTACCTGGGCGACCGCGTCGAACGCGCGCCGCAGCTCGATCTCGGTGCTGCCCCGCTCGGCAGGCGGCGGGCCGAGGATGGGTGCCAGCTTCGGCAGCAGCCCGACGAGATCACCCGGCCGTGCGCCGGCCAGTTCGCGCAGCGCGCCGGCCGGCAGCGACGTCAGCGTGGCCGCCATCGCCTCGACGACCGGTTGCAGGAACAGTGACCGTTCAGCCGCGTAACACCGTGCCCGCAACACGATTCCGCCGGTGGCCGCGGCCGACGACGCGGCATCCTCGGCGAGACTGGTCTTGCCGATGCCGGCCACACCGGCCACCAGCACCAGCCCCGACTGCCCGGACACGGCCGCCGACCAGGCACGGCTCAGGCAGGCCAGTTCGGCGCTCCGGCCGACCAGTTCGGTGCGTGGCGCGATGGCCGGCACCCGGCGGGGCTGCTGCGCCGGCGGTGTTTGTCCGCGTAGGAGCGCCAGGTACAGCTCGCGGGTCTCGCGGGCCGGGTCGACACCGAGCTCGTCGGCCAGGTCGGCCCGCAGCGTCTCGTAGACGGCCAGTGCCTTCGCTGGTTCGCCCGCGGCGAGATGCGCGGACATGAGCAGGCGGTGCGCTGTCTCGTCCCAGCGGTCCGCGTCGACGGCCGCGCGGGCCGCGTCGATCGCCGCGCGTGGTTCGCCGGTGCGCAGGGTGGCGGCGGCCGCGACCTGCCGTGCGATCCGGACCAGCCGGCCGCCGTCGGCCCGCGCGGCCGCCGCCCAGTCCGCGTCCGGCTCGTCCACGAGGACCACGCCGTTGCCGAGCAGGGCGAGCGCGCGGTCCGCGGCGACACCGGCCAGGGCGGGTTCGTCGACGGCGAGACGTCGCTCGGCCTCGCCGACCAGTCGTGCCGCCTCGCGCAGGTCCACCTGGACGGCGGGTGGCACGCCGAGCCGGTAACCGTCCCGGTTGCCGGCGATGACATCCGGGCCCAGCGCCGCCCGCAGTCGGCTGACCAGCGTCGCGACGTTGTTGGCCGGGCGCCGCGGTGGGTGGTCGGCCCACAGCACGTCGATGATCCGGTCCACCGGCACCGTCCGGTCGCCGTCGACCGCCAGCAACATCAACAGGCGACGCGCTTTGCGGCTGCCCAAACCGGCGCTGACCTCCGCGGTCGCGCCACGCACCACGCCGAACGAACCGGCGAGTCGAATGGTCACCCCCACCACGGCACCAGGGTAAACCCCGGTCCACCAGGCAGCGGCCGAAACGCGGGAACCACCAATCCGCCCGAACCAGGCAATAGCCCATCGAAACGCTGTGCATGCCGTTTCATTTGATGCGTTTTAATGCACGTGCGCCATTCGGGTGGTTTCACCAGCGGCCCGCGAATGGCCCCGATGGTCCGCGAAGCCGTTTCACAGCTTCGGCTAGGGTGGCGCGGCGTGGAGGCGCAATGAGAGCACCGGACACCCACCGACCGATCGGCGTCCTGTTGGTGGAGGACGATGACACCATCGCCGAGCCGCTTGCCGAGGGGCTCGGCTACGCCGGTTTCGACGTCCGCCGGGTCCGTACCGGCGGTGAGGCCCTCCGTGAGCCGCCCGCCGAGGTGATCCTGCTCGATCTCGGCCTGCCCGATCTGGACGGTGGCGAGGTATGCCGGCGGCTGCGGGCCGCGTCGCCCGCGCCGATCATCGTGGTCTCGGCCCGAGGTGACGAACTGGACCGGGTGCTGTTGCTGGAAATGGGGGCCGACGACTATCTGGTGAAACCGTTCGGGGTGCGTGAGCTCGTGGCGCGCATCCGGGCCGTGCTGCGGCGGGCAGGTGACCCGCACGCGCGCCCGCCGGAGCCGGACGGCGTCACGTCGATCGGCGCGTTGAGCGTCGACCGGCGAGCCCGGCGGGTGCGGCTGGCCGGCCACGAACTGGAACTGACCAACCGGGAGTTCGACCTGCTGGTGTTCCTGGCCGACGAACCGGGCGCAGTGCGACGGCGGGAGGACATCATCGCCCGCGTCTGGGACGAGCACTGGTGGGGACCGACCAAGACCCTCGACGTGCATATCGCCTCGCTGCGCCGAAAACTCGGCACGCCCGGCTGGGTCACCACGTTGCGCGGGGTCGGCTACCGGCTGAACGAGCCGGAATGACCCGCCGCCTGCTGGTCGCCTACATCACCGTCACGGTGCTCGTCCTGGCCGCACTGGTGCTGCCGCTGGGGCTGACCTTCGCCAGCCGCGAGGCGAACCTGCTGCTGTCCGGTATCGAGCGGGACACCACCGCGGTGGCGGCACTGGTCGAGCCGAATCTGGCCGGCCACACGGCACCGCGGTTGAACGCCGTGCTCGCGGGTTATCGGGCGGGTGGCGGACGCATCGTCGTGGTCACCACGCAGGGCGTCAGCGTCGCCGACTCGGACGACATCGGCGGCGTGGCACGGGACTTCAGCACCCGCCCGGAGATCCGCGCCGCCCTGTCCGGCCGGCGGTCGGAGGGCATCCGTCCGTCCGAGACACTCGGGCACAGCCTCATGTACGTGGCGCTGCCGGTGTCCGCGGGCGGCACGGTCTACGGCGTCGTCCGAGTCACCTACCCGACGACCGACCTGGACGCGGCCGTGTCCAGGAACTGGCTGCGGCTGGCGCTGTTGTCCGCCGCGATTCTGCTGGCGGTCGCCGCGATCGGCTTCGTGCTCGCCCGCGGGGTCAGCCGCCCGGTGCGCAACCTGCGCGCGGTGGCCGGCCGGCTCAGCCTGGGACGGCTGGACGCCCGCGCGGACACCGACACCGGCACGCCCGAACTGCGGGCGCTCGGCGGGACCTTCAACGCGATGGCCGAGCGGTTGCAGCGGTTGGTGGAGGCGCAGCGGTTGTTCGTGGCCGACGCCTCGCACCAACTCCGCACCCCGCTCACCGCGCTGCGGCTGCGCCTGGAGACCCTCGAACCCCACCTGCCGACCGCACAGCGGAACAAACTCGACGCCGCCGTCGACGAAACCGTCCGGCTTGGCCGCCTGGTCGACTCGCTGCTGACCCTCGCCAGAGCCGACGCGGACGCCGACCCGGTCCCGGTCGACCCGGTCGACATCGCGTTCGAGCGGGCCGAGACCTGGAGCCTGACAGCGGCCGAACAGGGTGTCCGGCTGGACGTACGGTCGCGACCCTGCCCGCAGGCGATGGTGGTGCCCGGTGGCCTGGAACAGATCCTGGACAACCTGCTGTCCAACGCGATCTCCGCGTCGCCGCCGCGGGGTGTGGTGATCGTGCGGATCACCCCCGACGGACCCGGCTGGGTGGACCTGCGGGTCATCGACGAGGGCCGTGGGCTCGGCGATGCCGAGCGGGCCATGGCGTTCGAACGCTTCTGGCGGGCCAAGGGCGCGCCTGCCGGCGGTGGGTTCGGCCTTGGCCTGGCGATCGCCCGCCGGCTGGCCGAGGTGGCCGACGGCACGGTGGTGCTGGCCGAGTCGCCCACCGGCACGGGCCTGCAGGCCATCGTGCGTCTGCGTGCGGGCGCGCGTGCCCTTACCTCCGGCTAACCTTCCGCTCTCTTCTGGCTGACCCTCGCTGTCCTAACGTCTGCCACGGGCTCGGGCGATCCGGTGATCGCCCCGACATCGGAGGTGGGTATGCGTCGTCGAACGGCGACATTCGCGGCCGTGACCGCGGCTGTGGCCGCGGTCGCGGTGGTGGGCATCGGTACGGCACTGGCCGCGGGCACCGGCGTGCTCGGCGGCGCCGGCACGGGTGGCGCCGGCCGCCTGGCCACGGTTCTCACCCCGGACGGGTCGGCCAAGCCGGGCGCGTCCGGCGACCAGCAGGAACCGGCCGAGACCGACGAGTCCCCGGAACCGCTCGCTTCGACCAGCGTCGAGCCGAGCGAACCGGCCGAACCCACCACCCCGACCGGGATCGGCCGGACCGCGTCCGTCGGCCACATTCCGCCGTCGACGGGCCGGCGCGGGGACGACCAGGAGCCGGCGTCCACGATCACCTCGGGGCGCAACAGTGACGACTGAGGAACAACGCCGGCAACGGGCGCTCACCATCGCGCTGCGCGCATTGGCCCTCGGGGCGAGCGTCGGCACGGCGGTCGTGTTGATCGGCGGCATGGCGGAGGGCCACGCCGGCGCGGCCGCGTCCACGTCGACCCACGGCAGCCCGGCGAGCACGACCGTCCAGGCCACCACGGACCCGACCATGACCAGTCAACTGTCGGCCGGCGCGACCACCGCCCAGGCGACCGCGACCACGGCGCCGATCGCCGCGCCGCTTACCTTGACCACCCAACCCAAAGCCACTGGCCACGCTCCCGTCGTGGCGGTCACGACCACCGCCAAACCGGTGATCACCACGACGACCAAACCACCGGTCACGACCACCAGTGCGACCCGTGTCGGCGGCTGAGGCGGTATTCCCCGCCATGGGCAGCAGCGCGCATGTCCTGGTCACCGGACCGCACCCGGCCCGGCTGCTGGAGCTGGCGCGCCTGCGCCTTGCCGAGTTGGAGGCCCGCTGGAGCCGGTTCCGGCCGGACAGTGAAATCAGCAGGCTCAACGCCAACTCGGGCGAGCCGTTGCCGGTCTCCGCCGACACGCTGCTCCTGCTGCGCCGCGCGGTGCTCGGCTGGCGGCGTACCGGTCACCGGTTCGACCCGACCGTGCACGCCGCCATGGTGGCCAACGGCTACGACCGGGACTTCGCGCTCGTCGCCGGCCGGCACACCGGGACCAACGGCGGCCCGCCAGCCATGCCGGCACCCGGGTGCGCCGGCATCGACATCGACGTGCGCGGCGCACGGGTTCGGTTGCCAGCGGGTGTGCGCATCGACCCGGGTGGCATCGGCAAGGGTCTCGCGGCCGACCTGGTCGCGCTGGGCCTGCGTCGCGCCGGTGCGTGCGGTGTGCTCGTCAACGTCGGCGGTGACCTGCGTACCGCGGGCACTCCGGCCGACGGGGAAAGCTGGCCCGTCAGCGTGTCCGACCCGTTCACGCCGGACCGGGAACTGTTCCGGGTAGCCGTTTCCGGCGGCGCGGTGGCCAGCAGCGGCACGCTGGAGCGTCGTTGGCACAGTGCCGGCGCCGTCCGGCACCACATCGTCGACCCGCGCTCGGGATCACCTACGAACACACCATTGGTCGGCGTGACGGTGTTCGCCGGCTCGTCGTGGTGGGCCGAAGTGCTCACCAAATCCATCCTGGTCGGCGGTTCGACGGACCTGTCCACCCTCCCGCCCGGAATCGAGGCCGTCGTGGTCACCGCCGCGGGCGCCCGACACGCCACCACCGGCCTCCGGGAGGCCCTGACATGGTGAACCCGCTGCTGTGGTGGTTCCTGGCACGAGCCGGTGGCCTGGTCGGCTGGGGACTGTTGACCACGACGATCGTGTGGGGCGTGTTGCTGCGCACCCGGTTGGTGCCCAGGGTCCGGCCGGCCATGCTGCTGGAACTGCACCGGTATCTGGCCGGCCTGGCGGCGATCTTCGTCGTCGCCCACGTCGTCGGCCTGCTCGCCGACCGGTATGTGCCCTTCGGGGTGGCCGATGTGTTGATCCCGTTCGCTGCCACCTGGCGGCCGGTCGCGGTCGCGTACGGCATCGTCGCGCTGTATCTGTTCGGGGCGGTGCTGCTCACGTCGGCACTGATGCACCGCATGCCGCGCCGCTGGTGGCGACGCGTGCACCTGCTGAACTATCCGCTGTTCTGGATCGCATCCCAGCATGCCCTGCTGGCCGGCACCGACGTGGGCACCGGGGCGATGACCCTCGCCCTGTACATCGCGTTCGCCGTCGTCCTGCTGCTGACCCTGGTACGGGTGTTGTCCCGGCGTGCCCCGGACGACCCGGTGCCGTCGGGATTCCAGCGGCTCACCGTGACCGAGGTGCGTCAGGAGACGCCGGACGCGGTGTCGGTCGCGTTCCGGGTGCCGGCCCGGCTGGCCACCGCGTTCCGGTTCACCCCCGGCCACTACCTCACGCTGCGCACCCGCGTCGACGGCGTCGAGGTGCGCAGGCCCTACTCGATCTGCAGCGCGGTGCGGGATCCCGCGCTGCGCATCGCGGTCAAGCAGGCGCCGGGCGGGAGCATGTCGACCTGGGTGCACACCACGCTGCGGGCCGGCCAGCAGGTCGACGTGCTGCCACCGGCCGGCATGTTCACCGTCGACCTGCGGCCGGAGCGGGCCCGCCAACTGCTCGGCGTGGCCGCCGGCAGCGGCATCACGCCGGTGCTGTCGATCATCGCCAGCGTGCTGGCCGTTGAGCCGGACAGCCGGTGCACGCTGTTGTACGGCAACCGCACGGTCGAGGACATCATGTTCGCGGGTTACCTGAGCCACCTGGAGCGGCGGCACCGACCCAGGCTGCGGGTCATCCACATGCTGAGCCGGGAAGAGCCGGGCCGGGCCGCGCTGCACGGTCGCATCACCGCGGAGGTGATCCGGGAACTGGCCGGGCCACTGGTACTGGACCGGATCGACGAGGCGTTCGTGTGCGGTCCCGGCGACATGACCACGGAGGTCCGCGACGAGCTGATCTGGCACGGCGTGCCAGCAGAGCACGTGCACGTCGAACGGTTCACCGCCGCCACGAGCAACCAGTTGACCGTCGTGCACGCCGGGACGACCACGACCGTTCCGGTCCAACCGGGCGAGACGATCCTCGACTCCGGCCTGCGGGCCGGTCTCGACCTGCCCTACTCCTGCCGTTCCGGCATCTGCGGCACCTGCCGGGCCGTGGTCGGCAACGAGCCCGACAGCCCGGCGTCCGGACCACGGGTGGTCCTGGCCTGCCAGTCCCGCCCGGCGGCCGGCAGCAGCGTCGCCGACTTCGACGCCGTCTGACGGTCCGGTTCCTGCCGGCCGCGGCGGGTGGTCAGGCGAACAGTTGCCGCCACGAATCGACACCGGCCTGGGCACGCTGCTTCCCGATCCCGTACAGCGACTGGACATGTGAGATGGACGGGCCGCCGTCCGGGCTGGGGCGCAGCACGCCTGCCGACCAGTCGTCGCGGATCCGCTGAGTCAGGTTCAGCACGTCCACCGTGTCGGCCGAGAGCCGTTTCGCTCCCTGGGCGGTCTCGATGTGCGCGTTGGTCAGCACTTCGGCGACGAAGGCGGCCGCCATCGGCTGCAGGGTCACCGCGACCAGGATCAGCAGTGGCGGCGCGAGGTGGGCCAGTAGCACCGTGGTGCTCTGCCAGTGCCCGAGGCCGGGAACGACACTGCTGGTGTTGACCAGGATCGTGGCCGCCAGCAGGCCGACTTCCAACGCGTAGACCTTGCGTCGGCCCGTCGGGCTGGGGAACACCCTGCCCCACTGCGCCGCCCGCGCCTGCAGGGTCATGATCGTCACCAGCGGCAGTGAGAACAGCGGTTCCACCGCGTAGGCCAGCGGGCTGCCACCAGGTCCGACCAGTGCGTCGTGCACGCCGACCGACGTCCAACTGATCCCGACGGCCGCCAGTGCGATCAACATGATGGACGTGACCACGTGGGTGCGTTGCAGGCCGGCCAGCCTGCTGGTGGAGTCGAGTAAACGCGCGCGGCGGGCCAGCGCGCGACGCTGCCACAACTTGTCGCTCAGCTCGATGTCGGCCAGCCGGTCGGTGGCTCGGCGTTCCCGGTCCACCCGTTCGGCGCTGCTCTTCGCCGCCGCGGTCAACTGCCGGCGCCGCATCGCGCGTAACTGTTCGACGGCCGCGCGGTCGGCGGTGACCTCGTTGTCGGACAGCACGTCCAGCCAGGCCGGATCGCGTTGCAGCCGAGCCTTTCCCTTCGCGACCAGGAGTTCGGTCTCCATGGTGTCCAGCTCGGCCAGTGCTTCCGACGTCGCCGACGACGGCTTGGCCTGCCGGCCAACGGCGGGTCGATCGACCGTATCCACTGGTACGGCTTCGTCCGTGGAGGCGATCCACGCCTCCAAGCCACCCGGCACCACCTGACCGTTGGAGACGCGCGTCGGGTTCGGCGCGGCTCCGTTCAAGATTGCGGACATGCCAGTCTCCTCAGCGTCGGCCGTTACCACCGGTCACACGTGGCTGGTCACATCCGTCACTCCTGCCACTCCGCCACCAGGTGCAGCGGTATCGTATACCAAGTCTTCGAACATGAGTTCGATGACCGGTGGCGTGTCGCCGCCGAGAAACCGACGGCAGGTCGGTCGGGTCAGCCGGAGTACCCGTTCGCGCGCACGGCCGATTCGTACTGCCGTTCGGCCGTGGCGAAGTCCGGGTAGTCGGTCATCCGGAAGTCGTGATAGCCCATGTCGTTGACCGCGTACCTGGTCGATCCGTCGAACGGGTCGGTGTACTCGCGTAGCTCGCAGCCGCCGCGGTCCGTCGACGGGTCGTTCTCGGTGTTGCGCAGGAGCTTGCCGCCGCCGGTGATGGCGGCCTCGTACCGCCGCCAGATGAGTTCCTTGTCCCGGCCCCAGCAAAGGTAGACGGCGTTGCCGTCGGAACCACTGAAGAGGATTCGGGAGCCGTCCGAGGGCCGGACCCGCTGGCGGGGGCCGCTGTCGCACGGCACCCGTTGCCAGTCGCCGTCATGCCGGCCGGCGAGCCGGCGCACGGCCGCCCAGGCCGCCTGCTTGTGGTCGAACCGGCGGGTGCCGAACCCGGTGTGATCCACGTACCAGCCGCCCCGCGCGAGGGTGCCGACCTGGATGTGCGCCCAGTCGCCGGAACCATTGGCCACCAGTTCCCACTGCATAACGGCTTGACGGCGCACGGCCGGTAAGTCGATGGGCTCACCTGTATCGAACTCCACGCCGAACAACGATAGCCGTGGGCAGGCCGTTATCCGGTCGCCAGCGTGGACAGGGCGTCGAACCACGGATTGGATGCCGCTGGTGGTTCGGTCGCCGATGTCGTGACGACAAGGTGGCGGTGGCGAATCGTGTCGACACCCGCGGCGCGAGCGGCGCTGAGATCGATGTCCGTGCTGCCGACGAACAGGCACGACTCCACCGGTGTGGCGCGCTCCCGGATCGCCGCAGTGATCAAGTCCGGGGCGGGTGGCAGCACGGTTGGGTCCGGACCGGTGCGTCCGACGACATGCCGCACATGCTCCTGCAGCCCGTGCAGCACCAGGAAGGTGCGGACCACCTCGGCCGACAGACTGCTGACCACGGTGACCTGCGTGCCCGCGGCGGCCATCGCGGCGCAGGCCTCGTGGACGCCGGGGGTGATCCGCACGCCCGCCACCACCTCGTACTCGATCCGACACAGTTGCGCGTATACCGCGTGCTCGGTGGCCGGACCGATCGTGGCCGCGTACGCGACTACGACCATCGGGTCGTCGGTGCGCGCCACCTTCCTCGGCAGCCGCCCATCAGCCACCATCACCCGCAGCCGGTCGGTCACCGATGCGAGGGCAGGCAACTCGGCAACCGGTCCATCGAACGCGACGAGTACATGATCGCGCTCCGTCAACAGTTCCTCGACGCGCATAACGACCCCCAGCGAACTCTCGAACCAGAGTACCCGCGGGGCTATTGGGCGTTGTCCGGTCGCCGCTGGATTTTCGGTGATGGGAACCAGTGCGCTGTAGTCCGGCCTCCCGTTTCGGTGTCACGTCACTGCTTTCCTTGCCTGGTTGTTGGTCCCGGCCCTGTCATCGTGATCGCCGTGCCACGAGTGCCACAGCTTGCCGTAGGCGCCGCCCGCGGCGACGAGGTCGTCGTGGGTGCCGATCTCGATCAGCTTGCCGTCGTCGAGTACCGCGACCCGGTCCGCGTCGTGCGCGGTCTGCAGCCGGTGGGCGATCGCGATCACCGTGCGCCCCCGCAGAACCGCGGCGAGGGCGTGCTCGGTCTCCCGTGCCGTCGTCGGGTCGAGCAGTGCCGTGGCCTCGTCCAGGATCAGCGTGTGCGGATCGGCCAGCACGACCCGCGCCAGCGAAAGCTGCTGCGCGCGGGCGCCATCGAGTTGGACGTCTCCGGCGATCTCGGTGTCCAACCCCGCCGGCAACTCGGCTACCCAGAGCGCGCCCACCACGTCCAGCGCCCTGCGCAGCTCGTGGTCGCTGGCACCCGGTTTCACCATCAGCAGGTTGTCCCGTACCGAGTCGTGAAAGACGTGGTGGTCCTGGGTTACCAGCACCACCTGCGCGCGCAGTCGGTCCGGCGGCAGGTCCGCGACGGGCACCCCGCCGACGGTCACCGACCCGGCTCGCGGCCGGTCGAGGCCCGCCAGCAACCGGGCGAGGGTGGACTTCCCGGCTCCGGAGGCCCCGACGACCGCCAGCCGCTCACCGGCCCGCACCACCAGGTCGACGCCGCGCAGCACGTCCCGACCGCCGTCGTAGGCGTAGTGCAGGCCGCGCACCTCGATGCGGTCGTCCACAGGTTCGGCCGCCGATCGGGGCTGCTCAAACGGCACCTCGGCCAGTCCCTCGACCCGCGCGTAGGACGCCGCCGCGGCTTGCAACTGCTCGACCCACAGCGTCAGCGTGTCGAGTGGACCCACCAGCTGCCGCAGGTACACCGTTGCCGCCACCACCACGCCGACGCTGGCCAGGCCGGCCACGTGCAACGCCCCACCCACCAGCACGACGCCGACCACCGGCAGCGTGGCGGAGACGTCGAACGACGGGAACAGCACCGTGCGCAGCCGCAGGGTCCGCAGGCGGGCCGCCCGCGCCTCGGCGATCACGGTGTCCGCGGCCTGCGCGCGTCGGGCCTCCAACCCGAGTGCCTCGATCGTGCGGGCGCCCTTGGCGGTGCTGGTGACGACGTCGGCCAGCCGCGCACCGGTGGCCGCCTCGGTGAGATAGGTCGGCCGGGCGCGCCGTTGGTACCAGCGCAACGCCGCTGCGGCACCGATCAGGCACAGCAGTCCGCACAGCCCGAGCCGCACGTCAAGGACGAGTACCGCGACGATCAGGAACAGCGCCTGGATCAGGGCGAACAGCACTTCGGGCAGGGCGCGGCGCAGCGTCCCCGCCACCACCGAGGCGTCCGAACTCCCACGCGCGATCAGGTCGCCCGCTGGCACGTGCTCGGCGACCGACGCGGGCAGCGCGAGGGCACGCGCCAGGAACCGCTCGCGGATCCGACCCGCGGTCCGTTCGCCGAACCGGTAGCCCACCGCGAGCGCCCACCGCGCCAGCAGTGTCTGCACGACGGTGAACACCAGCGCGCCCAGCGCCAGCCGGTCCACCGCGCCCAGCACGTCCCCATGACCCGACCGGACCGCGTCGACGATCCGGCCGAGCAGCCACGGCCCGACCAGTCCGGCCGCGGAGGCCAAACCGTTGAGCAGCAGCAGCCCCGTGACCGCGCCACGGTCGGCGCGCACGTCGCCCCACACCGCGGCGCGCACCTGCGCCGTGCCCGCCGCCGGCAGTGTCGCGCTCACACTTCCACCGTCCCGTCCTGGGTGCGGGACACGAGATCGCGATAGGCACGGTTGTCGCGCAGGAGCTGTTCGTGCGTACCGGATGACGGCGCTCGACCGTCGGCGAGGAACACCACCGCGTCGGCTCGATCGAGCACCAGCGGCGAGGTCGTGGTGATTACCGTGGTGAGGCCGCGCCGCGCCGCACGCAGCCGGTCGACGATGACGGCCTCGGTGTTCGCGTCGACCGCCGAGGTCGGCTCCACGGCCAACAGCACATCCGGTCGGGCGTAGATGGCGCGCGCCAGGCGCAGCCGCTGTCGCTGGCCGCCGGACAGGGTGCTACCACCCGGGGTGACCGGCGCGTCGAGACCGCCCGGCAGCGCATCGACGATGTCCTGGGCCACGGCCGCGTGCACGGCCGCGCGGACCCGGTCCTCGTCAGCGGCATACCGGCCCGCGACGGTGTCCCGCACCGTGCCCGCGAACAGCTCGGCATCGGTGTCGGCCACGAGCAGTCGCTCCCGCAACCGTTGCGGCGCCATGGTGTCCACGCGGACGCCCGCCCAGGTGGCGTCGGTGTCGGTGAACCGGCCCAGCCTTTCCACCACGGCGATCGCCTCCTCGGGGCGTGCGCTCACCAGCGCCGTGAGCAGTCCAGGGCGCACCAGGACGCCCGAGGTCGGGTCGGCCAGCGGGCCGTGGCCACCCGGCGGTTCGACCGACGCGCCGGCACCGTCGTGTCCGGGCCGCAGGGCGAGCAGGTCGACGATGCGCCGCGCGGCGACCAGTGCGCCCGCGATGTCACCGCCGCCCTCGATGAAAGCCGACACCGGCACCACCAACATGGCGACGTAGCCGTACACCGCGACCAGGTCCCCGATGGTGATCTCGCGGTCCGCGGCCATCCGTGCCGCCAGCCACACCACCACGGCCAGGAACAGCGCGGGCAGCCCGCTGGCCAGCGCGGTCACCCAACTCGCCGGGCCGCCGACCTGGTAGCCGCGCGCCACCAGTTCCCGTGACTGCCGCCCGTAGCGCTGGGCCGCGATCTGTTTGCCGCCAAGGCCGTTGAGCACGCGTAGTCCACTGAGGACGTCCACCAGACGCGTCGTGAGCTGCCCCTGATGCGCGCGGTAGTCGGTGCTGGCGCGCTCGATGCGCCGCAGCAGCGGTCCGATGGAGACGGCCAGCAGCGGCACACCCGCCAGCACGATCAGGGCCAGCATCGGCGAGATGTTGAACAGCACCAGGGCAACCACGGCGTAGGCCAGGACGGCGCCGAAGCCCGGCCCGGTCACCGTCATGGACCGCGCGACGATCTGCACGTCGGCGATGCCGATCGTGACGACCTCGCCTGCGCCGACGCGCCGGGACAGGCTGGCGCCCAACCACGCGGTGTGTCGCACGACCGCGCGTACCGTTCGGAACGACGCGTCCATCCGGATCTTCGTCATGGTGCGGTGCCGGGAGATCGCCAGGACGGCGTTGAGCACACCCACCGCGAGCAGCCCCATCGACCAGCCGACCAGCGCCGCGGTGTGGCCGGGGACGAGCCCGTCATCGACAACATGCGACAGCACCCACGGGGGCGCGGCCAGACCGATCATCCATGAACTGCCCAGTGCCGCGCCGACGGCGATCCGCCGTGGCTGCGACCGGACGAGCCACCAGAGGAAACGAGCGGGACTGCTCGAGTCGCGAGGCCCTGGAGCGACCCAGTCGCCGACCGTTGACCCGTCCTTTTCCGGCACCACGCCACCTTATCTGCGGTGTTGACTGCGAGTCGCCCTCGTATCCACCCGGATGCCTGACGTCCCAATGTGAGTGCGGCGAGGCCGGCGCCTGTCGCGTAAACGAATGTGACTGGACAGTCCATTGTGTTCAGTCACACGAACCGCCGGCCCTGGCCTGCTCGTATGCCCGCCACGGCCAGCACCGCCATCGCGCTGGTGGCCAGCGCAGCCACTGCGAAGCCGCCGTACGCGCCGAGGGTGCCCACTGCCCAGCCGGCCGCCGTCGCGGCGCCGGCCGAACCCGCCGCGCTGGCCGAGTTCAGCCAGACAAAGGCCTGGGTGAGCACGGCCCGGTGGACAGCCGCTTCGGCCAACACCGAGCAGAGGACCAGAATCAGGGGGATCGCCAGCCCGGTCAGCGCGATGCAGAACCCCAGCTCGACCGGTGCAACGGCCACCAGCAACGGCAGGCAGCTGATCGCCAGTCCGGTCGCGGCCACCGCCAGTTGCACCCGCGGAGTTGTGCGCCACTGGCGCAGCCCGTACAGCCAGCCGGCCAGCAGGCTGGCGCAACTGGATACCGTGAACAGTGCGGCGGCCGTGCCCGCCGCGCCGTGCTCGACCGCGAACGCGGTCACTGAGATCTGCATGGCGCCGAAGAACCCGCCGATGGCCAGGTTCACGCCGACCAGGACCGCGAATCCGGGCCGCCACAGTGAGCGTCCCGTACGGTGCCGCTCGGCAGCGCCGGCTGCCGGCGGCGCGGTACTGCGCTGCGCGGCAAAGCACAGTCCGCCGGCCACAACCAAGGTGGCGGCCAGCACCGTGCCGGCGGCCGGGTACCCGCTGGCGCCGAGGATGCTGACCAGGGCCGGACCGACCAGGTAGCCGAGCTCGTTGGCCAGCGCTTCCAACGCGAACGCGGTGGGCAGTGCCGCGGCTCGCTCGTCGCGCAGCAGCGCCACCCAGCGGGCCGGCGACAGCGCGCCGAGCTGGGGGATGGTGGCGCCCACCACTACCCCGCCCGCCGTCATCAGCCAGTGCGGGCTGCCGGCGGCGACCAGGGCCAGCAGCGTGGCCACCGCCGCGGCGTGGCCGAACAGCACGGGCGGCAACATCCGGCTCTGGCCGAAGCGGTCGATCAGCCGGGCGAGTTGCGGTCCGGTCACTGCATCGGCGACGGCGAACCCGCCGGTCACCAGCCCGGCCGTGGTGTAGGAGCCGGTACGGGCGTGTACCAGCCAGACGATGCCCAGGCCGGTCATTGCGATGCCGACGCGGCCGACGGAGGCGGTCAGGAAGAAGGCGGCGGCGCCGGGGGTGCGCAGCAGGGTGCGGTAGGTCGCCGATGACATGGAGTGTCCCGATCGCTGCCCGGCGGGGCGGACCACCCGGGTCGTCGGCGTCCAGAATTTACCGACCCGTGGTCATCACCTGGAACCGTCCACTGGCGGCGTCGGGCGGGGACACGCACCTGACGCCAGTTCCATCACCGGGCAGAAGCCTTGTGATTCAGTCGATCTAGGTCGTTGAGACCTGTCGAGCGTAGGCGCCCGGGACGAGACATGTCCAGGCAGGGCGACTGGGAGCCGGTTTCCGGATGCGTGATTCCGGCACGGTCACGGAGTGGGTTCCGAGACTCCCGCCATGGCCGTCGGCGGAACTACGGTTGCTGAGCACCCTTGTCCTGGTCCGGGTCGTCCGGCAGGCCCGGATTCTGCTCGGCACGAGTACGCAGTGCGGTCAGTTCGGCCAGGATCTCGGCGCGCTGCCCGGCGGCCTCGGCCAACGCACTCCACACGAAGCAGGCCAGTCCCAGAAAGAACGCCACCCCGGCGAACGCGCCCAGTACCACCCCACGCAGCACCGTGTTGTCCGGGCCGAGCAGGTTGGGGTTCGTGGGCTGGTACAGCGCGAAGCCGACCGGGCCCGGCTGGGCCGATGCCAGCACCGACACCAGCGCCGCCACGATCAGCAGCGCGGCGACGACGAGCAACGCCACGCCCGCGCCCTTCCATCTCTGCGGAGTCATGCCTGGATCGTTCCGCATTGACCGGTGCACCGCACGAAGGTGGTGCCTCGCGCGTCGACCTGACGGAGTGCGGTCCGGACCACGCATGCCGAGATTCCTGGCGCGTTGGCGACCTATGCTCTGGCGCGAGGCTGCTTGCGACGACGGAGGCTGTCGATGATCGCCGCCGCGGTTGGGTCGGGTGGGGTGCCGTGACCGCGGTGCACGAGGACGCGGGGCCCGAGGTGGACCGCCTTCGGGAACTGCTGATCGCCGATCTCGACACCGGTTTCGCCGAGTTGGTCCGGCTCTACCAGGACATCGTCTATGCGACGCTGTTACGGGCCTGCCAGCATCCCGCCGATGCCGAGGACCTCGCCGCCGAGGCGTTCTTACGCGCCTACCGCGCCCTGGCCGACTTCGACCGGACCAGGATCGCCGAACTGCGGCCGCGGCCGTGGCTGGTCACGATCGCGCTGAACACCTGGCGCAACAGCGTCCGCGACCGGGGCAGGCGGCCGGCGCAGGTGTCGCTGGACGAACTCGTCGACCAGCCGGCACAGACGGACGATTTCGCGGCCGCGGACAACCGGATCGATCTCGGCGCCGAACTGGCCGAACTCGTCGACCTGCTCCCGGAGAAGCAGCGCATCGCGGTGGTTCTGCGGCACGTGACCGAACTGTCGGTGCCCGAGGTGGCCGAGGTGCTCCGCGTGCCGGAGGGCACGGTCCGATCCCACATCTCGCGCGGGCTGAGCAGACTCAGGTCCGAACTCGCGCAACGGCGCTCGCACGAGGTCATGCTGTGACCGGCGGTCCGGGTCGACAGCGGAAGGGGCGTGCGATGACCAGCGGGCTTGGTGACGCCACGGACGACGTGGTGCGGGCGCTGGCCGGCTTGGCCCCGGAGCCGATCGACCTGATGCCGCGGATCTTCGCGTGGTGGTGCCGGGTGGACGCGCCGATCGGCGAGGTGTTCGTCGCGTTCACCGAGCGCGGCGTCTGCTACCTGCGCTCCAGCGAGCTGGTGCTGGCCGAACCCATGCTGTTCAGCGAGTCGTTCCGTGCCCGCTTCCGGCGGCCGGTCCTGCCGGCGCCGCGCCCACCGGACGGGCTGGAGTCGGCGCTGCGTACCGGCGAGTTGGGCGAACTGCGGCTGGACCTGCGTGACCTGACCGAGTTCGAGCGTGCGGTCCTGGTGGCCGCCGGCCGGATTCCGGTGGGGGAGGTGCGGCCCTACACCTGGATCGCCAGGGAGATCGGCAGACCGGCGGCGGCCGGCGGGGTCGGCACGGCGTTGGTCCGCAATCCCGTGCCGCTGCTGGTGCCGTGTCATCGGGTGATCCATCCCGGCGGCGACGTGGGCGGCTACGTTCTCGGCCGGCAGGTCAAGGAACGTTTGCTGCGCGCGGAAATGGTGAACCTGGACGAGGTGCGGGTGCTGGCAGGCCGGCGGGTGTACTACCTCGGCTGTACGAGCACGAACGTCGTGTGCTTCCCGACCTGCCAGCACGTGCGAGCCGTCACCGAGGAGTACCGGCGAGGCTTCCGCACTGTCGACGAGGCAGTGGCCGCGGGCTACCTGCCATGCCCGCACTGTCGACCAGGGCACTGACGGGCACCGCTCCCGACACCACCGGAATGGCGGCACTGTGCGCCGGTTAACGTGCGCCACAATTGGTTCGACAGGGCGGGCACACAACACCGAAATCGCATGATCTGTTGCAGCGGGCTTTCTTACGTTGAGTGACAGTCTCGATTGAAGTCCACCCGATCGGCCTACCGACGTGGTAGATGTGCCGCGGTTGTACGGATTGTCAGGCACCGTGGTTCGGGTTGTGTGACGACCTGCCGCCGCAGGCGGTCTTGTCAAGGGCTGTTCGGGTCATGTCGGTGGCGGACAAATCCTTCGTTTGATGGCACGCTTCCTCCAGCGTGCGATCATCGGAATTCCGGTTGGTTGCCGGCCTTCGGTACGGTTGCTTTACTGGAACTCATCGAAGTTGTGCGGACTCCGCAAACAATCGAACCCGAGTCGCGCAGTCGGCTCCTGTTCCACGCGTGGTAAACCCCTCTAGCTACGGAGACATCTAGGTGCTGGGCGAACGCGTACAAACGCAGTTGTTGGGCGCATTGAGAGAAGACCTGAGTAATCGATTCCTGCTGGCCTCTGTGCAGGGCGCGCTGGATTCTGCGCAACAATCAATGGGCTTGATTCGCGCTATGCTGCAGGCGGATCGAGAAAATACCGACCCGGCCGACATCGCGTTGTCGTCGGCAATTCCCACCGTGCCGCGCTGGCATTTCGCGATGCTGAACGACCTGGAACGCAACGAGGCGTTCGCGGTCGCGCTGGACAACGTCGTGCCGCAGGGCGCGCACGTGCTCGACATCGGTTCCGGCACCGGCCTGCTGTCCATGATGGTGGCTCGGGCGGGTGCGGCGTCGGTTACCACGTGTGAGCAGAACCCGACGCTCGCCGAACTGGCCAGGCAGATCGTCGCACGTCACGGCCTGTCGGACGTGATCACCATCGTGCCGAAGATGTCCACCGACCTGGTTGTCGGCGTCGACCTGCCGCGCCGCGCCGACCTGATCGTGTCCGAGATCGTGGACTGCGGCCTGGTCGGCGAGGGTGTCCTGCCGACGGTCCGGCACGCCCGCGAGCACCTGTTGGCGCCGGGCGGGCGGCTGCTGCCGGAGTCGGCGCGGATCTTCGGCACACTGGTCGACAGCGTCGCGGTGGACCGCCTCAACCGGGTGCGGTTCGCCGGCGGATTCGATGTCGGACTCCTGAACGGACTGGCCACCCGAGGTCATTTCCCGGTGCGCCTGTCGACCTGGCCACACCGGCTGCTCTCCGCGGCCACCGAACTGCACTCGTTCGATTTCGCCGCCGGTGCACTGACCGACGGATCGACCGAGGCCGATGTCGAGGTGACCGTGGCCGGCACCGCGCACGGCCTCGCGGTGTGGTTCGACCTCACCCTGGGTGGCGGCGTCCTGCTGCGCAATTCACCGGACAATCCGGGATCGCACTGGATGCAGGCATTCGTGCAGTTCGACGAGCCGGTCGACCTGACCGTCGGCGAACGCGTGCAATTCGAATTCTGTTGGCAGGACACCCGGCTTTCGGTGCGAAAAATCAATATCTCTGCCATGGCGAAGGGAAAGTAGTGAATTTCATCCCCAACCACACCCCGTTCGAGCTGACCCCGGCGCAGCTGAGGGAGATCGCCCTCGACTTCGCCAGCAATCCCATCTACCTGGACAACGAGGAGTGGGAGAACGAGGACAACCCGTTCCGCCGGCAGCTGCGTCCGCAGATCATCGGGCACCTGGACTTCCACGAGCCGCTGCCGAAGGAACAGATCCTGGACTACTCGGCGCTGGCCGCGAACCGGCTGCTCGCCACGGTGTACGAGACCGACCTGATGTTCCTGCCCAAGCACGGCCTCGACGACGCCAAGCTGGCCGACCTCAGGAAGTTCTACAGCGCCACCAACCGGGCGCGCGGCGAGATGATCCGGCCCTACCTGGAACGCCACGTCTTCGGTTTCCTGGACGAGGTCGAGGTGAGCGGCAAGTGGACGAAGGAGAGCCTCGCGGCGTACCTGGGCCGGCTGGCCGGCCTGCCATCGGAGCCCACCGCGAGCGAGCGCGCCATCCAGGCGTCCAGCAATCCCGAGCGCGCCGCCCGCAACTGGCTGATCCAGTTCGCGCCGGACTTCCTGTCCGAGGCATCGCCGATGATCCGCAACGTGATGGGCTACTACGGCCCCGTGCAGTCGGACTGGTTCAAGGTCATCATCGACGAGTACGGCTACGGCGTGCACGACACCAAGCACAGCACGCTGTTCGAGAACACCCTGGCGTCGGTCGGGCTCAGCGCCGACCTGCACCGCTACTGGCAGTACTACCTGACCAGCAGCCTGATGATGAGCAACTACTTCCACTATCTCGGCAAGAACCACGAGATGTTCTTCCGCTACCTCGGCGCGCTCTACTACACCGAGACCACGCTGGTCCCGTTCTGCGACCGGGCGGCCCGCCTGCTCACCGACGTGTTCGGCGACACGGCTGACGTGAAGTACTTCACCGAGCACGTCCACATCGACACGCACCACGGCCGGATGGCGCTGGAGAAGCTGATCATGCCGATCGTCGACTACTGCGGCGAGGCGGTCATCCCGGAGATCGTCCGCGGTTTCGAGGAGTTCCAGCTGCTGGCCCGGATCGCCGACGACGACTTCGCCGCCCAGGTGGCCTGGATGGACGCCGGTCCGACGAACAAGCAGCTGCACGAACCGGTGTGGGGGAAGGTCGAGGCCGGCGAGGTCACGGCCCCGGTCGCGCACATCGTCGAGCCGAGGGGTGAGCTGTCCAACACCCACCAGCACGACGGTGACGAGCTGTGCCACATCGTGTCCGGCACGATGAAGTTCGTCAGCGGCTACGACTCCCACCAGATCCTGGAGCCGGGCGAGGGCACGGTGATCTGGCGCAACCGGCTGCACGGCGCGATCATCGAGTCCGAGGAGTGCGTGTACGAGATCCACTCGGTCGGCGACTACCGCGCATGCTTGTCGTGAGTTTCGCGGTCGAGGGCACCGGAAACAGCGTGGATGTGGGCGGCGTGCCCTACGTCTACGCGCGCACGCCACGCGGCTCGTTCGTGCTGCCCGCGCGGTGCGCGCACCGCGGCGGACCGCTGCACCTGGCCACCGTCGACGAGACCGGCGCACTGCTGGTCTGCCCGTGGCACGAGCGGACCACGTCGGCCAACCGGCTGATCCGCAGGAGCGTGCCGGCCGTCCGCGCCGGAAACACGGTCACCGCGGTGTTCCCGGTGCCGGCGGACACCGAGGTCGTCACCCGCCACCGGCCGGTCTCACCGGATCTCTGCGGCCGGCACGTGGCCTGACCTGTTCTGCGCTACCGAGCGATCCGGTGTTCGGCGTCGAAAGCCGGACACCGGACTCGCCCGGCCGTCACCCCGGACCGAGAGTTGAGGAACCCGTACATGGCCTACGCAGCCGGCATCGAGGCGTTCGTGGACAAGGTGAACGCCGCGCTGCCACCCGACTTCTACACCTATCAGGTCGACCGTCAGCGTGCCCTCTACGACTCGCTGGTCGACGCGCTGCCCATCCCGGTTCCGGACACCGTCACCTGGCGGGACGCCACGGTCGACCGCGACGGCGGGCCGGTGTCGCTGCGGATCTACGAACCCGCCCGGCGCACCGGGGACGGCGTGGTGTTCTACATCCGTGGCGGCGGTTTCGTGATCGGGTCGCTGACCAGCCACCACAGCCTGGTCGCGGAGATCGCGGACCGGACCGGGCTGGTCACGATCGCGCTGGACTTCGGCATGGCACCGGAGCACCCGTTCCCCGGCCCGCTGGAGGACTGCTACGTCGCGATCCGCGCGGTACTCGGCGATCCGGGCGCCTTCGGCCTGACGATCGACACCGATGCGGCGGTGATCGCGGGGGAGAGCTCCGGCGCCAACATGGCCGTGGTGCTGTCGATGATGGCGCGCGACCGGGGCGGCCCGGCGCTGCGCGGTCAGGCGCTGCTCAGCCCGGTACTGGACTTCACCCGGTGGCGGCACGGCGGCGAGGACGCGCCGTTGCTGTCCGGCGGCGAGATGGAGTACTACACCGCCTGCTACTGCCCCGATCCGGAACAGGCTGCCGGCGACTACGTGTCCCCGTTGCTGGACGGCAAGTTCCACGACCTGCCGGCGGCGTACGTGGTCGGGTGCGAGCTGGACTCGCTGCGGGTCGACGCGGAGAAGTACGCCGCGCTGCTGCGCGAGCACGGCACGCCGGTCGAGTTCGTGCTCGAGCCGGGCATGGTGCACGCGCCGGTCCGGGCCAGGGGCGTCAGCGCGCCCGCGTCGGACATGGTCCGCCGGTTCTGCGGCGCGATCGCGCGCCTGGCCGGGAACGACGCGCCGGTGGTGGCCCGTGCACACGACTGACCCGGATGGCCCCGCGGTGATCGTCGACCCGTACTCGTCGGGCGCGCTGTTCCCGGCCGCGCTCGCCGAGCACGGCATCGACGTGGTCGCCGTGGTGACCGCGGCACGGCCGCCGGACGCGTTCGCGTCGTCCTACCGGCCACAGGACTTCCCGCGGACGCTCGTGTACACCGGCGACCTGATCGCGCTGGCCGACCAAGTGCGGGCGCTACGTCCGCGCTGCGTGATCGCCGGCTGCGAGTCCGGTGTCGAACTCGCGGAGCAACTCGCGCCGCTGGTCCTGCCGGACCGGTGCAACGTGCCGGCACTGGCCGCGGCACGCCGGGACAAGTGGCGGATGGCCACCGCGGTGGCCGCCGCCGGGCTGCCGGTGATCCCGCAGATCTGCACCGACGACGTCGACGCGGTCGCGGCATGGCTGTCACTGGAGGGCCTGGTCGGCCGCGATCTGGTGATCAAGCCGCCGAAGAGCGCCAGCACGGACGGTGTGGTGAAGGTGCCGGGCGGCCGTGGCTGGGCCGACGTCTTCGCGGCGCAACTCGGCCGGGTCAACCAGTTCGGCGACGTGGACGACCGGCTGCTGGTGCAGAAGTTCGTCACCGGCACCGAATACGTGGTCGACACGTTCAGCGACGACGGCCGGCACGGCATCGTGGACGTCTGCCGCTATTCCAAGGTGGACAACGGACCGCACATGGCGGTCTACGACGCGATGCGCTGGGTCGCACCGGACGACCCGGCCGTCCCGCCCGTGGTCGGCTACGCGCGTGCCGTGCTGGACGCGGTGGGCGTGCGGTTCGGCGCCGCCCACATCGAGATCATGGACACCGCGGACGGCCCGGTGCTGATCGAACTCGGCGCCCGGCCGCACGGCGGCGGCCAGCCCAGGTTCAACCGGATCGCGACCGGGGACAGCCAGATCGACCGCGCGGTACGCAGTCTCGTCGGCGCCGACGTGCCCACCGACTACCGGCTGCTGCGCCACCAGCTCTGCGTGTTCCACATCGCGCCGGCATCCGGTGTGGTGCGCAACGTCGCGGCGCTGGACGCGGTCGAAGCACTGCCCAGCCACCACTTCTCGGTACGGCACCTGGTCGAGGGCGGCCAGGTGGTGGCGACCAGGAGCCTGGTGGACAGCCTGGAGTTCGGCTTCGTCATGCTGTCGCACCCGGACGCGAACCAGGTCGAGCGGGACTACCGGATCGTCCGCGAACTGGAGCGCGACCTGGTGATCGACGACGTCGAACTGGCGCTACCGGTCGACTGAGCGATGCCACCGTCGTTGATCAGCGTCACCTTCCTGCTCAGTTCGCTGGTGGTGATCATGACGCCCGGCCCGGACCTGGCGTTGATCACGCACCTGGTGCTGACCAGGGGACGACTGCGGCCCGCGCTGGCCGCCGCGGTCGGGATGATCACCGCGGGCGCGCTGCAGGTGACGATCGGGGCGCTCGGGCTGGCGCTGCTGCCGGCGGCGAAGCCGATGCTGTTCGCGGCGTTGCGCTGGGTGGCCGCGGTCGTGCTGCTGGGCATGGCCGCGGCCGCCCTGCGCTCGGCACTGCGGCCGCCCGACCCGGCAGCGCCGCCCGAACCGACGCCACCGACCCGGCGGACGTTCCTGTACGGCCTGCTGTGTACGGGCACCAACCCGAAGGTCGGCGTCTTCCTGTTGGCGTTCCTGCCGCAGTTCGTGCCGCCGGGCGTGGCGCTGGGTGGTGGCGTGGCGCTGCTGGCGGCGGTGTACCTGGCCATGGTGCTGCTCTGGCTGTCGGTCTGGATGACGCTGATCCACCGGCTGGCCCGATTCGTGCACACCCCGACCGTGACACGGATCGCCGCGGGCGCCACCTCGGTGATCTTCACGTTCTTCGCCCTACGGCTGCTCCTCGGCGGTCGGTGACGGCGCGGATTAGCCCGTTCGAGGGATCACCCCGCCCGAACGCAACGCTCCCGCCCAATCCGGGGTTCCCCTTCATGACAGACAGCACCCAGCAACTCGCTCGACGTTCGAAATGTCCGAACTTGTCAGTTGTCCGACCGACGCAGGATGGGAATCGGGAAATGGGATTGGACCGTGAGTCCGGCAACAAGCCGTTGCTGTTGCTGGTCGGCAGTAGCGCACGGCGCAGCAGGGAGTTCATCCTGCGGTCGGTCGCCGCTCACTACCGGCTGTGGCTGCTGCAACCGGCCGCGGTGTCCTGGGAGGCGCCGTACGTCGTCGGCAACACCGTCGTGGACAACACCGACGCGACCCGACTGGTCGAGGCCGCCCGCGCGGTAGCCGCACACGAACCGGTGGCCGGCGTGTTCTGCTACGACGAGGGCCTGGTCTGGCCGGCCGCCGCGGTCAGCACCGCACTCGGCCTACCCGGCAACGCACCCGAGGTGATCGCCGCCTGCCGGGACAAGAACGCCACCCGGGTAGCGCTGGCAGCCGCAGGCGTGCCACAGCCCCTGTCGATCGGCGTGCACAGTCTGGACGAGGCACTCACCGCCGCCGAGAAGATCGGCTTCCCGGTGGTGCTGAAGCCACGCGGGCTGGCCGGCAGCATGGGCGTCAAGCTGGCCACCAACGGCGACGAGGTCACCGCCGCGTATGCCGCGGCCACCGCCGTCTCGTATCCCGGTGTCCCGGTGTTCGAGATGTCCGTGCTGGTCGAGGAGTACGTGGACGGCCCGGAGATCAGCATCGACGCGGTGTTCCACGACGGGGAGTGCGTGCCACTGGCGCTGGCCCGCAAACAGGTGGGTTTCGACCCGTTCTTCGAGGAAACCGGCCACGTCGTGGACGCGAACGACCCGTTACTGACCGACCAGAAGCTGATCGACGCGTTGCGGCGCAGCCACGCCGCACTCGGCTTCCACACCGGCGTCACCCACACCGAGTTCCGCCTCGGTGCCGACGGCCCACGCCTGTTGGAGGTCAACGCCCGTCTCGGCGGCGACATGATCCCGTACCTGGGATACCTGGCCACCGGCGTCGACATCGCCCTGGCTGCCGCCGACGTCGCCGCAGGCCGCCGGCCCGACACCAGCCCCAGCCACCACAAGGTGGCCGCGGTCGCATTCCGCTACCCGGAACGGGACATCACGGTGGAAGCGGTCACCGTGCACGAAGACCGATTTCCCCCACAGGTACACAGCGCCACCGCCCTGGCCGACCCCGGCGCGGTGCTACGCCTGCCACCCCGCGGCTACATCGCCCGCTACGGCCGAGTCATCACCGTGGCCGACACCGTCGAGGAAGCGCTCGTGGACACGACCGACGTCATAGAACTGCGCGGACACACCGAGGAGGTCGGTTCCTGATGGTCGAGACCGGCGGACACCCGTCCGTCCTGGAGACCCTGCGGCAGATCTCCCGCCCGGTGTGGCTGCTGCTCGTCGGCATGCTCGTCAACCGGCTGGGCAGCTTCCTACAGATCTATCTGGTGCTCTACCTGACCCACCGCGGCTTCGGTGACTATGCCGCCGGTATCGCGCTGGGCGCCTACGGCATCGGCTCGGTACTCGGCGTGCTACTGGGCGGCACGATCGCCGACCGCTTCGGCTACCGCTGGACGATCGTGGTCTCGATGTCCGCGGCCGGCATCCTGACGGCGTTGCTGGTCCGGCTGCCCACCCTGCCGGCGATCGTCGCGGTGGCGGCGATAATCGGGCTGCTGGCCCAGTCCTACCGGCCGGCGTCGTCGGCGCTGCTGGTGGAACTGACACCGGAACCACAACACGTCATGGTGTTCGCGGTGTACCGGTTGGCATTCAACCTGGGCACCACCGCGGGCCCACTGCTCGGCGCGCTGCTGATCACGTACTCGTACGACCTGATGTTCTACGCGGACGCGGCCACGTCGGTCGGCTTCGCGCTGTTCGCACTGAGCCTCCCGCACTCCGTCGCCAGCACGGAGAAGTCCGCGCCAACAGCCAGCACCACAGGCCGCCCGTCGTACCTGACGGTCCTGCGCGACCGCAGATTCGTGTTGTTCATGCTGGCACTGTTCCTGAACGCGGTCGTCTACATCCAGCAGATCGCGGTCCTGCCACTACAGGTAACCGCGGACGGCCACCGTCCCGCCCTGTACGCCGCGCTGCTGTCCCTCAACGCGGTGGTGGTCATCGCACTGGAACTGCTGCTGACCAAGTACGTACAGCGAATGCCGGCCAAACTGGCGGCCGCACTCGGCATCGGTCTGGTGGGCGTCGGCATGAACCTCTACATCGCAGGCCCGGCGGTGGCGATGTTCGTGGTGGCAACCCTGATCTGGACAATCGGCGAAATGGTCGGCACACCAACGGTCTCCGCCTACCCGGGCCAGGTAGCACCCCCCGGCCTACGAGGCAGGTACATAGCCGCAGCGGCATTCCCGATGCAGATCGGCTACGCGGTAGGCCCGGTCGTAGGCGTAGCACTGTGGACGGTATGGCCGGCAGGCGTGTGGTGGGCCTGCTCGATAGTCACCGTGATAGCGGTACTCGCTGCCCTGACCGGAATGACCCGCCCACCAGCCAACCCCCCACACGAAGAAACCCCAACACCCACCGCCAACTCCGACAGCGAACTGGAAGCCGTAGAAGAACAAACCGTCGCATAACCGCGAACACACAGCGCCGAAGGCGCCGGTAGCCAATCAGGAACAGGTCGGCTACCGGCGCCTTCGGTGCGCCAACCCGTCGATGAACCTTGCCCAATCGCTCCTCCCCAGATACCCTCCGCCCGTCGTGTCCCTTGTGTACGCCAGGAGGAGCGCCGATGAAGGCGTGGCTGTCCCGGGCGGTGGCCAACACGGTCGTCCGGGGCGAGGAGCCAGGAAACCGGGTCGCCCGCTGGAGCCGGTGGTTCCCGACACGCCCCGCCGTCGACGAGGCCGAGTTCCAGGGCGACGACGATCCCTACCCAGGGCACTGGCGCGAGTTCCCCGCACCGTGGCTGCCGACCGACGGCACCGAAGGACAACACCTCGCCGCGGCCATGGACGAACTGCCGGCCCCGTGGCGCGAGGTGGTGCGCCAACGCGACGTGGCGGGACGTGCCCCGGCCGAGATCTCGACGGTTCTCGGGATCACCGCAGGCCAGGAACGCGCGATGCTGAACCGGGCAAGGGCGTTCCTGTGGGCGCGCCTCGCGCGGTACCGGACCGGGAACAGCACCCCGTGACAGCGGCTGCCGGACGGCTGCCGCGCTCGCTCGCCCGGCGGCTGCTGCCGTTGCAGGTCGCGGTCGGGTTACAGGGCATGATCCTGTGGGTTCCGGTCGAGAAGCTGTTCATGACGCAGATCGGATTCACCGCCGCGACCGTCGGCGTCATGGCCGCCGCCTATGCGGCCGTCGTTCCGCTCCTCGAGGTGCCGTCCGGCATCCTCGCCGACCGTTGGAGTCGCAACAGGGTCCTGGTGTGCGCGACCGTCGCGCTGATGGCCAGCTCGCTGCTCGGCGGACTGAGCACGTCGGTCCCGATGTACATCCTGGCGGCCATGATCCTGGGCGTCTACTTCGCGCTGAACTCCGGCACGGTCGACAGCATCGTCTACGACACCGTGATGGAGGAGACCGGTTCGAGCGACCGCTACGAGACGTGGATCGGGCGGGTCCGGATGGTCGAGAGCGGGGCGTTCGTGACAAGCGCCATCGCGGGCGGCCTCCTGGCCGGCTGGACCTCTCCCCGGCTCACCTACTTCGTCACCGTCCCGTTGATCGCGGTCGCGATCTTCGTGTTCCTCCGCTTCGACGAGCCAAGACTGCACCGCTCGGCCGATCCGGTCTCCGTCCGCGAGCACGTCGCCCTCACCGTCAGAACGATGACCAGGCAGCGCGATGTTCGCCAGGTGATGCTCCTCTCGGCGCTGGCCGCGCTGCTGGCGCAGGCCGTCTTCGAATTCGGTCCACTGTGGCTGGTCGCGCTCGCCGCCCCGGCGGCGCTGTTCGGCCCTTACTGGGCCGCCCTCGTCTCGACACTCGGCCTCGGCGGCTACCTGACCGGCAAGCTGAACCTGGACCGCCACGCGATCGTGGTGCTGTTTGCCTGCCTCGGTCCGGCCGCCACCATCGTCCTCGTTACCAGCAGGTCGGTCCTTGTCGTGATCCTCGCGCAGGCCGTTCTCGCGCTGCTCCTGGCGATCATCGGTATCCGTGCCGGCCGACTGCTGCACGACGCGGTCCCGTCGAACATCAGGTCCGGGGTGTCATCGGGGGTCGGCACGTTGTCGTGGACGCTGTTCCTGCCGTTCTCGATCGTGTTCGGATGGCTCGCGCGTGAACAGGGCGTCCATCGGGCGGCGTGGATTTTCACCGGAACCGCGGTGCTGGTGGGAATTCTGCTTCTCGTGTCGGTCTTCCGCCCGCCGGCCCAGCAGGCGGAGGTCACCGCGCCGCAGCCGGCAGATCTGGCGTGCCGGGAACTGGTGGACATGGTGACCGACTACCTGGACGGATTGCTGCCGCCCGAGTGGCGGGCCGGATTCGAGAATCACCTGACCGACTGCGACGGTTGCACCGGGTACGTCCGTCAGATCCGGCTGACGATCGAGGCGCTGAAAGAGCTCAAGGCAGCGGACGCGCCACACACCACGTGATGCCTGCTCGGGCCCGACACTGACCACAGGCAGGGCAAAACAGCAGGTCACGGCGCCAACACCCCGAGTCATGGCACGGAAAAGGGCAGCGCAGGCGAGCTTGACAACTGAACATAGTATGCGCAGACTAGTTTGCGATGAATCTCAGTCGACTCATGATCCTCGGCCTGCTGGCCGAATGCGGCCCCATGCACGGCCACCAGATCCGCCGGACCGCCGAACTGACCAACACCGAGGTCTGGGGCGGGATCACCGGCGGCGCGCTGTACGCCGAACTGCGCAAGCTCGACGGCGAGGGACTGGTCCAGGTCCTCCGCGAAGAGCAGCTGGGCCGGCGTCCGGCCCGGACGGTGTATCAGATCACCGAAGAAGGACGCCTGGAGTTGGTCATCCAGCGGGACGCGGCCCTGGCCGTCGTCTTCGGATCGGCCGATCCGGTGTCGGTCGTGCTGCTGTTCGCCGCCGGAGCGGACCCTGCGGAACTGGCCGAGCGCCTGGCAGCCCGGCGTCACCGAATAGCGGCGCAACTCACGGGAATGGCAGCGGAACGCGATCGCCTGACCGGTCAGGGCATCCTGTCGCCGCTGGCCGTGGCCGCGTTCCGTCGGGGCGAGCTGCGGCTGGAGGCGGAGTTGCGGTGGCACGAGGAGTTCGAGCGACAGCTCGCCACCCTACCGCCGGGCGGTCTGACGCCGATCCGAACGATCAGCAACGCTTCGGGCCGTTCCCGGCACGACGCGGACGCTGTCCCCGAGTCGGATGGCGAGGCGACATGACCCAGCAGACGGCGCTGACCGCGCGACCCGAGCCGGCCCGTCGGCTGCGCATGGTCAACTTCCTCGCGTGCGTACTCCTGCTGATCCAGTACCTGCTCGGCATGGCGGTGAATCTGTTCGTCACCCTGCCCGCACGGCATCCGGGCGCCGGCGCCCGTGACTATTTCACCGGCGTGGCGGCCGGCCTCGCCTGGGTCATCCCGCACGGCCCCACCTTGGCCGCGGCCCACGCCGCCGTTGGACTGGCTCTGGTGCTGGCCGCCGTCGCCAGCATTGCGCTGACATGGCGGCACAACACCCGCGCCGCCACCGTGACGTCGGTGCTCGGAGCGTTGGCCATCCTGGGCGCCGCGTTCAACGGAGCGAGCTTTCTCAACTACGGACACGACGTCAGTTCAATGATCATGGCCGGACTGTGGGCCGTGGCGCTGGCCTGCTACCTCACCGGCATCGTCCTCGCCGCCGGCAGGCCATACCGCCACGCGAAAGGGTAGGCATGACGCAGCCATATCCGGGCGGCGCAACCAACCAGCGCCCGCACGGTCAGAGCCGTGGCACTGCCCGGCGTTGGGTCCTTCCCGGACTGACAGCCGGCGGGTTCTTCCTCGTTGTGGAGATGCTGTTCGGCTCGTTCACCACCACGGTGTGGGCGTTCCCGGAAGGTATCGCCCACACCATCGGGATAGGCGCGCACGGATACGGCCTGCAGCCGCTGCCGCTGTTGGCCGGGGTGATCGTGCACCTGTCGGTATCCGTCGGGCTCGGCGCCCTGTTCACCGTCCTCGCCGACAGGTTGCGGCTGGCCGGGACGGCCACGATCATCGCGGCGTGGCTGTTCAGCGGAGCGGAAACCGCGGTCGCCATCTGGGCGGTCCTGCACACCGTCCTGCCCGCGACCCTGCCGATGCTGCTGCAGTCGGTCCCGCTGTGGGCGTCGATCGTCGGCCACAACATCTACGGACTCACCCTCGGTTTCCTGCTGAGTACCCACGACCGAGCCACCAGTCCGCACGCTTCGCTGCGGGCGCGATCCGGGCAGCCTTGATACTTCTGCTGCCCGAACCCGGTCGCCCGACGGGTTACCGAGCCGCGAGGCGAGCCCAGTGGGATTCGGCGTCGGTCAGTGCCGCCCGAATTCTCTGCTGCTCGCCGCTGCCCGTGGTCGCCAGTCGCAGCAACGGCATGTCGTGTATACGCAGGATCTCGTTCTTGATCGCGTCCCGTTTCAGCTGCTCCGGGTTGTTCTCGTGGTAGGCGAAACCGTCGACCTCGATGGCGAGCAGTGGCTGGTTGGTCACCCGGTTGTAGACGACGAAGTCGAGGGACGCGCGCCATTTGACATAGGAGACCTGGCGCGGCGTGAGCCGGTCGAGATCGGGCAGGAGGTTCTCCAGCAGTACCTGGGGAATGGCCTTCAGGTGCGCATAGCGCTGCTCGGCGATCAGGTCGTGCAGGACGGTCCAGACGATGTCCTCGGACGGGTACTTCAGTTCCTTCCTGAGCCGTGCCGCCAGTGGCCGCAGCCGCTGCGAGTACGCGGTGTAGAGCAGGTCGAACACGGAAACGACCGCACTGTCGACGACCTCCTCGTCCGGGTCGTGATAGCGGATGTAGCCGACCAGGTCGTGGATGTGTCGGCTGGTGGGCATCATGCCGTTGTTGGTCACGAGGATGAAGCGCCGGATCGCCCGCGACACCGCGACGTTGATCATCTGTGGATCGTCCACGAACGGCAGCCCGGCGCGGCCGGACCAGGTCTCGTCCAGGACGGTGGTCAGGATTACCACCTGTTTCTGCCGGCCTTGGAACCGGTGGACGGTGTCGGCCTCGAGTTGGTCGAGTACGTCCCTGGTCTTGTCGGCCTGCCGGCGATACGGAGTGGTCACGCCGATGTCGGCGTCGGCGAAGCCCTGGCAGTGGTCCCGGATCACCTCCTGGGCGATCACATCGACCTCGCGCTGGTTCGAGCGGCCTCCGTTGTGGTGCCGGCGCATGTGATTGCCCTCGACGGTGCGTACGACGATCATCGGCCGCTCGGCGCCGCCGGTGGTATACGGAATCAGTTCGCCGTTGTAGAACTTCTTGTTGCAGAAGCCGATGATCATCGGGTCGCATCGGTAGTGCTCCCGCAGCAGTGCGCTCGGCAGGGCGTCGCCGTACAACTCGGACAGCGAGGAAAGCAGATTGTGCCGCCGGCAGTCGTAGGCGGGCATCGGTGGCACGAGGTCTGCCGCTGCCTCGATGGCAATGGGCGCGAGCTGCTTCTGGTCGCCGACCACGACAACGTTGCGGGCGCATGACATCGCCAGCCCCGCCAGCAGGAGATTGACCTGTGAAGCCTCGTCGATGATGAGGTAGTCGAGCAGGTACCCGTCGGAGATGCTGGCTCGCAGTGAATGGCAGGTGCTCAGCAGTGCCGGGTAGTCCGCGACGAAGCTCGTGAACACCCGATCACTCCGGTAGGTGTCCGCGTCGTACGTGGTGCGCCCCAGTTTTCGGTATCGATCGGCGAGTTCGACGTGCAGGAACTGGGTCGACAACAGCTGGTGACGCCGGGAGATCCGGTCGAAGTCGGCGCGCCGCAGCCGATCCTCGACCAGCTCGATCTCCCGTTCCAGCTCGGCGATCCGCTTGGTGTAGTACGCCAGTTGCAGCCGGAGCACCACGTCGGTGTCGGCGGGGTCGAGCGCTCGCAGGGACCCATAGCGGAGGTAGTTCCGGATTCGGCGCACGAGCCCGGGTCGCGCGCCGGCCAGTTCCACCTGACTCTCGGCCAGATAGTCGATGATGCGGTCGGCCGACCGCTGGAGCAGGGGCAGCCCGTCGAGTTCTGGCAATTGTTCGCGCTGGAGGTGGCCCTCGAAGTGCCGCAACTCCAGACGGTGTGCGTCGAGCGACTGCCGCCGGTCGGCACGGACGCGCTCGTCCTCCTGGAGGCCGCGGATGCGCCGGTCCAGGTCCGCCAGCTCGCCGAGGTTCGGCGGTTGCGGAGCGCAGGCCAGGAACCGCGTGACCGACGCGTTGCGGGCTGCCTGCGCCGCGAAGAATTCCGCCCGCTTCTCCTTGCGGCCGAGGTTGCCGAGCAGGTGCCCGAACCCGAGCTCGTTGAGCTTGTCGCGGATGTTGTCGACGGCGGCGTTGCCGGACGAGACGATGCCGACGGTCCTGTGTTGCACGGCGACAATGTTGGCGATCAGGTTCAGAATGGTTTCGGTCTTCCCGGTGCCCGGTGGTCCCTCGATGATCGAGACCGACCGCGTGAGGGCATTCTCGACGGCCTTGCGCTGACTGAGGTTGCTGCGGAACGGGAAGATCGGGGCGAAGTCCAGGGGCTTCGATTCGATCGGCGCGCCGGCCAGGTACGAACTGAGGATGCTCTCCGGATGGACGAAGGTGAGCCGGTCGTATCCGGGCCGCAAGGGATCGTCGTGTTCGAGGCGGGAGATAATCGTGCGCCAATAGCGCATTACGTCGGCGACAAGGGGGTTGGCGGTTCCCGAGGTGACGACACGGACCTGTGACGCGGGATAGGTCCGGTACGCCTCGCCCGCGCGTGTCCGGTAGAATACTCGACACCATGCGCCGCCCGCGCCGGTGAAAGTCGCGGTCTCGGTCGCGGTTTCCCAGATGCTGCCGTGGACCTCGACCCGGTCGGCGTCCGTCAGGTTCCGGCGCGCCGGACCGCGGAGGATCTGCACGCGGTCCGGTCCGTACGGAAAGACCTTGTTCCCGTTGGCGAAGACGATCCCGATCCGGGTGTGCTGGTTCTCGTATCGAGACACCTTCCAGGTCTCGTCTGCGAAGACCCCAGTTTCCCGGTTGCGGATCAGTACCGCTTCGCGGCGCGGATCGATCACTTGGCCCCCAGTATCCAATTACCTGCGACGAGCGCCTGGTCCAGCGAGGTTACTGGAGGGCGGTGTGGACCGACTGGCGGATGAGCTCGCGTAGCCACTGGTGGGCCGGATCGGTGTTGAGGCGCGGATGCCATGCCATGCCGTAGCCGAACGGTGTGAACTGGGCCGGCGGCCGTGCGATGCGCACCGCAGGGTCGTTCTCGTGGAGTCGGGCGAACCGGCTGGGCAGTACGGCGATCAGGGACGTCCGGGGGAGTGCGGCCACCGCGGCCGCGAAGTAGGGCACGCTCAGCCCGGACGGCGCCCGCACCCCGAGCCGGCCGAGTTGTTCCTCTGCCACCATGCTTTCCGGTGGTAGGACGACGACGCGCGAGTGCGGGTAGCCGGCCAGGTCGTCGAGGGTCAGGCGGTCGCGGGTGATCTGGTGGTCGGCGGCGAGCACGCAGACGAACTCCTCCTGGAACAGGATGTGCCAGCGCAGGGTCGGCGGCGGTGTGACGGGGGTGAGCGCCAGGTCGACGCGGCCGCGTTCGATGTCCTCGAATGTGTGCGTGCTCAACGGTTCGATGCTGATGTTCAGTGCGGGGGCCTGTTCGAACAGTGCCGGAAACCAGGTGGGACCTACCAGTGTGGTGATGTAGTCGGTGCAGTGGATCCGCATCGTGTCGGTCGCGTTGGCCGGGTCGAAGTCGTCGCCGCGGACGATCGTGGCCAGGCGGGGCATGACGTCGGCCAGTTGTGCCTGCAGGGCGCGAGCCTTCGGGGTCAGCTCGTAGCCGGCGCCGGTACGGACGAGCAGATCATCTGCGAAGACCGTGCGCATCCTGGCCATCGCACGGCTCATCGCCGGCTGGCTGAGATGACAACGGGCGGCGGCGCGTGACACGTGCCGTTCCTCCAGGAGCACGGCCAGTGTCTTGAGCAGGTTCAGGTCGACGTTGCCGATATGCACGACATGAATAGTAGACGTTACCGTCATGCATTGGACACATCGCCGTCGGTGGCCGAGTCTGACGTCCGATGAGCGAATCGAGCAGGTATCCGGCACCGTTGCCGCTGGCCCGTGCGGCCGACGAGTTCGTGCTCACCACGATCCTGATGTTCTCGGTGGTGACCGTCGTGCGCTGGCTGCGCGATCCGGCCTCCGCCTGGTACGTCGGCAGCCTGCGCACCGCGCTCGCGATCATCGGCCCGGTCGCCGGTGGGCTCCTCGTCGTGTTGATCCTGTCGCCGCTGGGGCGGCGTAGCGGCGGGCACCTGAATCCGGCGGTGACGGTCGCGGTGTGGTTGATGGATGTGTTCCCGGGCGCGAGCGTCGTTCCCTACGTCGTGGCGCAGTTGGCGGGGTCCGTGGCCGGCGTGGTGCTGGGACGGTTGGTGTGGGGACCTGTCGTCGCCGCAACGACCGTTGACTACGCGGCGGTGCGGCCCGCGCCGGGATGGGGATCGGCCGCCGTGTTCCTCGCCGAGGCGGCCTGCATGATCGTGTTGATTCTGCTGGTGGGTCACTTCCTGGCGTACCCCGCCTACAACCGTTGGCTACCGCTGGCCATCGGCGTGGCGGTGGCCGTCCTCATCGTCGTCCTCGGGCCATTGAGCGGTGGATCGGCCAACCCGGCCCGGCAGTTCGGTCCGGCCATACTCGCCGGACGCACCGACTTCCTGTGGATCTACCTCGTCGCACCGGTGCTCGGCGCCGTGCTGGGCGCGTCCGTCCACCACCTGCTCTATCGGCGGTTCAAAGTTCGCCTGCCACTGACCTACAAGCTCGCCGGTCCGTTATAACTTGGACGAATAGTCAATGTTACCGACATGCATTGGACACATGACCACGGTGTCGGGCAGCCTGAGGGAGCGAGCTGCGCGACCGGCAACTCGTCGGAAAAGCCGTGCTGCGCATCGGTTCCCGCTGACGTTCGAGGAGAACACCGACATGGATCAGGTCACATCCGCGATCGAGGGGATGCTCGACGCGCTCGGCGGCAGCACCGCGGTCATGAGTGCCGGCGGGCAGACCGTCACCGCCACCGGTTGGCGTCGCCACCCCGGGTGGGGCACCGACCCGACCAAGCCCGAACTCGTGGCCGAGTTCGACTACTCCCTGACCGAGGACGCGGTGCGCCCGCGCTACCGACTGGACCTGTCCGCCAAGACCTACCTGGTACCGACGGACCTGCACTACACCGAGACCGGCGACGGCAGCCGTGGCTTCGTCGACGGCGTCGACTTCATGTTCAATCCCCAACACGTGCATACCGCGTTGCCGTCGTGGCGGGTCGGGGCCCGGCTGCGGCACCTCCACATCACGTCCCCGCTGCGGCTGGCCCGCGCGCTGGTCGCACCGGGCGCGGATGTCACCGTGCCGGCGAATGACCCGACCGTGTTGGTGCTCCGCGAGGCGGGCAGCCCCCCGGTGCGGATTCGCCTAGATCCCGCCACCTCGCTGCCGACAACACTGGAGGTCACCGAGGAGCACTCACCCCATGGCGATGCCGCGGTCGAGGTGGCCTTCACCGACTACCGGCCGACCGGCGACCTCGTGTTGCCGCACCACGTCACGATCAGCATCGACGGCCGGCAGGTCCACGACGAGACGCGCACCGACATCACCGTCATCGCGCAGATCGACGACACCCCGTTCGCACTGCCCGAGAACACCGCGGACGTGCGGGACGGCACGGTCGAGCAGTTGGGATACGCCAGCTACTCCAACCAGTGGATCATGAACTACGTGTTGGCCGGCGTGCCGTTCTACTTCGACCTGCAGATCGCCCCCGTCCTGCCACAGCCACTCGATCTGGGGCCGGGCGTCAAGCTCGTCGTCGGGCCGAGCCACAACACCCTCGTGGTAGAGATGTCCGACCACGTGGTCACCGTCGAAGCCCCGCTGTACAACGCGTACGCCCGCGCGGCCCTGCGCCAGGTGACGGCGGCGTTTCCCGGAAAACCGCTGCGCAAGACGATCGCGACACACTTCCACTACGACCACATCGGTGGCATCCGGGAGTTCGCCGCCAACGGCGATCTCACGGTGCTCGTCGGCAGTCCGTCCGTGCCCTTCTTCGAGGAGGTGCTGCACAGCGAGCACACCGTCGCCCCGGACCGCATGGCCGCCAATCCCGTTCCGGTCAACGTCGAGGGCATCGACGACAAGCTGGTGCTGCCGACGGCCGACGGCGGCACCCTGGAGGTCCACCGGATCACCAGTGACCACAGCGGCGACATGTCGATCGTGTACCTGAGCAAGCCGAAGATCGTGTTCGAGTCGGACCTGTGGAACCCGACGCCGACCATGCCGGAGCGGGGCGCCCAGCGCGGCCGGCTGGCCAGCCAGCTCTACGACGCCATCGTGGCGCTCGGCCTCGACGTCGAGACCATCGTGGGAGGCCACGGCAGCGGCCCGGTACACAGCGCGCCACTGGCTTACCTGAGAACCGCCGCCGACCGCTGACCTGATACCGCCAGCGACGCGACCCTGGATAATCCCACAGGTAAATATGTTTGACGCTGGCCCATGAATCAGAGATGATGAACACACACCGAACACCGGAGTCAAGAGGAGTCACAATGGCGAGCATGGGGAAGCGGGGGTCGCGGCGCCAATACGGTCGCACCGCGATCGCTGCCGCCTGTTTGTCGAGTGACTGCCGCAACGTCTCCGCCTGGCCGGAACAGGAGTGGCTGAGCAGCACAGGCTCCCCACCGTGACGTAGCCAACGTCATGACAGGGAGCCGCCCATCGGGAAACCGATCCGGGCGGCTTTCTCTGTTTCGTGCACCCAAAAATAGTAATTGCAATACCGAGTCGATGAGCTTCGGAAGCGACGCGGTCTCCAAAACCGTGACGAGAGGGTTCGGCACCTTCCATCGACGCTGCGCGCCCATTTCTATGGTCGCTTGTTATTTTGACAACTCCACAGCGGAGCAGACAGTACTACGCTCGGTCGACGCGCACCGGTACGCGCGAACGGCGAGCTTCTTTCGCCCGCACGCCGAAGCGGGCGACTCCCGGGTGACGGGCGCGGTGTACAGACCGCCCGCCACCGGGGGAGACCTTGGTGGGGCTGGGCATGTGGTGAGCCCACCTGGCTGTAAACCGGACGTCTCTGGCTGTGGCGGTTCAACTCCGCCTCCCACCACCGTGCCGTTGTAACACCCCGGCATCACCGTGGTGCCGGACAAGGCCGAGGCGACTGATGGCTAGGTCACCGTGCTTTCACCACGGAGGATCGGGATCGAAACCCGGCTCGGCTGCGACACGATGCCCCTGTAGCTCAGCAGGAGAGAGCGCCGCGCTACGAACGCGGAGGTGCCAGGTTCGAGTCCTGGTAGGGGTACGGGCCGCGTGGAGGAAGCGCCGGCGTCCCGATGCTCACGTGGCCCAGCGGCAAGGGCACCGCACTGTCGATGCGGCGATTCGCGGGTTCGAGTCCCGTCGTGAGCGCTGGTTCCCATGCGGGTGCCGGAAACCTCTCGGATGCGAGGAGAGACGGCGAACCATCCGCCTCGGCGAGCGGAAGACGCCGCGTTCGACGCGCGGGCATCCGACAACGCCGCACAAACATGTTGCGGTGTAACCAGAACACCATGTTTCGATGGCGCGTTCGTCTAGCCTGGCAGGACATCGGATTCTCACTCCGAAGATCACGGGTTCAAATCCCGTACGCGCTACCACCGCGGTTCGCTGACAACGAGCACCACCCAGGCGGTTCTAGCCCAACGGCAGAGGCACGTGGTCGAGGGCCACGCCAGTCAGGGTTCGAATCCCTGGAGCCGCACATGTCCGGCCACTCGGGCCGGCACCCTGCCCCTCTAGCCCAACCACGGCAGAGGCACCAGGCCCAGGACCTGGCCAGTGAGGGTTCGACTCCCTCGGGGGGCACGCAGAATTGCCACGCCGACGCAGCTCAACAGGCAGAACGGCCGCCCTGTACGCGGGACTCCTGTCACCGGCTCGCCGCAGCCCGTGCCGCAACACCCGGTAGCTCAACGGCAGAGTGGTTCTCTGGTCCGAAACCGACGCAGGTTCGGGCTCCAGCGCACTCCGATGACCATGTGCCCGAGTGGATTGAGGGAGCCGCCCGCAAAGCGGCGCACATCGGTTCGATTCCGATCATGGTCTCCACCTTGTCCGACACCAACCATCAACGAAGGGAGGTGCACCCGTCGTGGGCGTCCTCGTGCTCAACGCCAGCATGGAACCGCTGCACACCGTATCCGTGCCGCACGCGGTCCGGATGCTGGTCCGCAAGGTGGCCGAGATCCACGAGGCCGAGACGAACACGACGTTCGGCCACTACCCGTTGCCCAAGGTCGTGCGCTTGGTGCGGTACGTGGTGATGCGCTGGCGCTACAGGCACCCGCCGCGTTGGTCGCGGCGCGGCGTGCTGCAACGCGACGGCCACCGGTGCGCGTACTGCGGCCGCCCCGCCGACACCATCGACCACATCACCCCGCTCTCGCGCGGTGGTGCGCGCACGAGCTGGCTGAACACGGTCGCCTGCTGCGGCGGCGGCCCGCGCAGCTGCAACGCCCGCAAGGGCGACCGACTGCCCGCCGAAGCCGGGATGCGCCTGCGCAGCACACCGCACGTGCCGACCTGGTCCGAGTTGCACGGCACCGGCGAAGCGTGACTCGGCGGGGCAGCCACACCATCCCGCTGCTCCCGGCCGCTGTCGTAGGTCGGGAGCAGCAGGTGCATCACCGCCATGCGGACGTAGCTCAGCGGCAGAGCACCGCCTTGCCAAGGCGGCGACGCGGGTTCGATTCCCGTCGCCCGCTCCACCACCGGCCGCCACGATTGACGCGGCCGGTCTGATGTCCCGTGGTGTAACCGGCAGCACAGCGGATTTTGGTTCCGCGAGCCCAGGTTCGAATCCTGGCGGGACAGCCGGCGGGGTGGAGGAGTTCGGTCGTCCTCGCCGGCCTCATAAGCCGGAGATCGCGGGTTCGAATCCCGCTCCCGCAACCACGCTCCGATGGCGGAACACGGCAGAAGCGCGTCCCCGCGGTGCACCAGGTAGTGCTCGCGGAGCGCGAGCGGCCACGCCCAATTCGTGCTCGGCCACGTGCGTGCCCAGCACGTCTTAGGTCCGGTCGACATCCGCGTGGGACTCTGGGTGTGCGGCGATCGCGAACTCTGCCTGCCGCGTTCCTGCTCGAACAGCGCGGTGCCCCGCGCG
>DASXXM010000703.1:0-3877 GCA_036503065.1 Pseudonocardiaceae bacterium
GGCTGCTGTATGCCAGGGCGGTCGAGGTGGACCCGTCGATCCGGCCCGCGAACGCGCCCGCGCACGTGCCGCCAGAGGACGCGCTGGCCTACTTCCGCGACGAGCTGGACTTCCGCAACGTCCGGCTGGCCGACGCGACCGACCCGGTACTGGCGGCCATCGCCGCCAAGGGCGTCAAGGAACTTGCGTACCACCGCGACCACGCGGCCCAGTGGACCGTCCGGCTCGGCGACGGCACCCCCGTCTCGACCGAGCGGATGCGAGCCGGGCTGGCCGCGATCTGGCCCTTGGTCCCGGAACTCTGCATGCCACATGCTATAGACTGTGTGCCACATGCTATAGCATCGTTCGACGCGGCTGAAGTGCGGGCGGAGCTGGACGAGGTGCTGGACCGGGTGTTCGCCGCTGCCGGGTTGGCGCGGCCGGGCGTGCCGGCGATGGCCGGAGTCAGCGGCCGGGCCGGGCGTGATGGCGTGCACACCGCCGCATTGGGCTTCCTGTTGGCCGAGCTCCAGCACATCGCCCGGTCGCATCCGCAGGCGGTGTGGTGATGAAACTCTGCATGCCACATGCTATAGCATCGTCCGGCGCGGCTGAAGTGCGGGCGGAGCTGGACGAGGTGCTGGACCGGGTGTTCGCCGCTGCTGGGTTGGCGCGGCCGGAGGTGCCGGCCGGGTTGGCGCGGCCGGGCGTGCCGGCGATGGCCGGTGTCAGCGGCCGGGCCGGGCGCGATGGCGTGCACACTGCCGCGTTGGGCTTCCTGTTGGCCGAGCTGCAGCACATAGTGCGGTCGCATCCGCAGGTGGTGTGGTGATGGGACTCTGCATGCCACATGCTATAGACTGTGTGCTATATGCTATAGCATCGTTTGATACGGCTGACGTGCGGGCGGAACTGGACGAGGTGCTGGATCCGGACATCGCGCGGTCGCGCCCGCGGGCGGTGTGGTGATGGTGGATCTGGTTCGTGCCCGGGAGGTCGCGGCCGCCGTGCTCGATCCCGAGCTGCCGGTGTTGACGTTGGCCGATCTGGGCGTGCTGCGGGCCGTGACGCCGGACGCGGACGGCGGCGTGGTGGTCACGATCACCCCCACGTACAGCGGCTGCCCCGCCATCGAGACCATGCGCGCCGACCTGGTGTCCGACCTGACCGCGGCCGGCTTCGACCGCGTCCGGGTGCGCACGGTGCTGGCACCTGCCTGGACCACCGACTGGATCACCGAGGACGGCCGCCGGAAGCTCGCCGAGTTCGGCATCGCCCCGCCCGGGCCGGTGCGCCACCATGCCGGGCCGGTGCCGCTGACCCTGTCGCCGCCCGTCTCGACCGTGCGTTGTCCGCACTGCGGTTCCGGTGACACGGAGCTGTTGTCGCAGTTCGGCGCGACCGCGTGCAAGGCACTGCGCCGGTGCCGCTCGTGCGCGGAACCCTTCGAGCACATCAAGGAGCTGTAGATGACCGTCGCGCAGGCGTCCGCTCGTCGGTCCGCCGTGTTCCACTCCCTTGCCGTCGCCCGGATCGACCGGTTGTGCGCGGACGCGGTGGCGGTGACCTTCGACGTGCCGGCCGAACTGGCCGACGTGTTCGCGTTCCGAGCCGGGCAGTACCTGACGTTGCGGCTGGTCGTGGACGGTGTCGAGGAGCGCCGGTCGTACTCGATCTGTGCGCCGGTCGGTGCCGCGCCCCGGATCGGTGTGCGGCTGGTCGAGGGTGGGCTGTTCTCGTCGTGGCTGGTCGAGCGGGCCCGGCGTGGCGAGCGGATCGACGTGCTGCCACCGCTGGGCACGTTCACGCCGGACGTCACAGCGCCCGCCCGGCACGCGCTGATCGCGGCCGGCTCCGGGATCACGCCGGTGCTGTCCGTCGCGGCAACGCTGCTGGCCGCGCACCCGGACCACGAGGTCACCTTGCTGTACGGCAACCGCCGCACCGACACGGTGATGTTCGCCGAGGAACTCGCCGACCTCAAGAACGCCTACCTGGACCGCCTACAGCTCATCCACGTGCTGTCGCGGGAACCCAGGGATGTCGAACTGTTCTCCGGCCGGCTGGACACCGACCGGCTCACGCGCCTCCTGGACTCGGTGGTGCCGGCCGACGACGTCGACCACTGGTGGCTGTGCGGCCCGCTCGGCCTGGTCCAGGCGGCTCAGGCCGTGCTGGCCGGGCGTGGCGTGCCGGCCGAGCGGGTGCACCGTGAACTGTTCTATGTGGACGAACCACCGCCGGAGATCGTGCGGCACGAGGAATCCGAGAACGACGGGCCGACCAGCGAGGTCACCGTGGTCCTGGACGGCCGGGCGACCACGCTGACCCTGCCCGCCGACCGGCCGATCCTGGACTCCGCGCAACGTGTCCGGGCCGACCTGCCGTTCGCCTGCAAGGGCGGCGTGTGCGGCACATGCCGGGCGAAGGTCACCGATGGCTCCGTCCGGATGCGCCGCAACTACGCGCTGGAGCAACACGAACTCGACGCCGGATTCGTCCTGACCTGCCAGTCGCTGCCGACCACCGAACAGGTCACCGTCGACTACGACGCCTGATCAGTGGCTCAGCGTCAGGAATGCCGCGCTGCCGGCGGACACCGTGACGGTCAGCGTGCTGCCGTTGACGGTGACCGGTGTCGTGGTGGGGGCGTTGAGGGTGCCATTGGCCTGGACCGTCTGGCCGCCCAGCGTGATGCCGGTGGTCGCGGTCAGGCCGCTCGCGGTCAGGTTGTCACGGGTGCCGGAGTGGTACGTGCCGCCCAGGTTGAGCTGCACGGTGGTGCTGCCGTTGCTCGCCGGGTCCTGCACGTCGTCCAGGATCACGGTCAGGGTGCCGTTGGGGTGGGTCACGGCGTAGCCGCGCACGGTCGCCCAGACGGGGTTGTTCACACTGACGAACGTGCCGGCGCCGATCTGCTGTACGGCCGCCATGCCGTAGTACTCCGGTTGCGCCGCCATGTCTCCCGCGGTCGCGTCGGCGGCGGTCGGTGCGCACAGCGGGGTGTAGAACATGTACAGCGGCTTCGGGGTGCCGCACTGCACGATCGTGCCGTGCATGTAGTCGCCCGCGGCGCCCTCACGCGCCTTGACCAGTTGGTCGTCGATCTCCCACAGCGCGGACGCGAACACGTTGCTCACGTTGGCCTGGCCCTGGCAGACCACCGAGTTGCCCTCGTCGAAGACCCCTGGCAAGCCGAGGTTCCTGGCCTGGGTGGCCATGGCGTCGGCGACGGCCTTCTCGTTGTTCCTGGTCGTGGTGCCGAGCAGGTCGCTGATGGTCGGGTTGCCGCCGCACGTGTTCGAGACCAGCGGGTAGAAGTGGCTGGTCAGCTCGCTGATGTTCGGGTGGGCCAGTGCCTTCTCCTTGCTGACGAAGGCGTTCTGGAACGAGCCGGTCGGTGTGCCGGCCGCGTCCGACCCGACGATGCGCACGCCGGGGGCCGCCTTCGTGATCGCGGCCACGTAGGACTGGAAGTCGGTGAAGAACTGCGCGCTGTTGCCGGAGTACTGCGGATACAGGTCCGGCTCGTTGCCGATCTCGATGGCGCGCAGTGAGCCGCCGAGCGCCTGCACGGCGTGCGACGCCTCGTCGGCGGCCCTGGCCGCGTCCAGGTGCTTCAGGTTGACACCCAGGATCACCTGCCAGCCGCTGGCGGTGGCGAGTGTGCCCAGCGCCGTCAGGTCGGCCGGGGTGATCGTGGCGGTGGACCAGGACGGGGGCGTTTCGCCGGTGGAGGTCCAGAACGTCTGGTCGACCAGGTTGCCGCCGATGCGGACCGTGGACGAGCCGAGGGTCCTGAGGTACTGGGCCAGGTTGCCCCTGGTGAAGCCGGGTACCGCGAGGTCGGACGCTTCGAACGACAGGCCGAGCGAGCCGGTCGAGAACGCGGGGC
>DASXXM010000704.1:0-5278 GCA_036503065.1 Pseudonocardiaceae bacterium
CGGCCGAGCCCAGCGAGGTGGTGTTGTAGGCGGTCTGGAGCTGGCTGGGGGTGAAGCCACCGGCCGTCTGATGCGGTGTCACCTTCGCCGGAGCGGACATGCGGGTGGCGAGGGTGTGCCGGACCGCATGGTTGTCCAGGCCGGAGATGCCGGACACCACACGTGCGACCGTGGCCGGCAGGGCGGGGGCCGTGTCGTTGGCGTAGAACCGCCGCGTGCCCTGACGGTAGGTGCCGATGCCGGTGTGGAAAGCCTGCTTGATCTGGGCGGCCGAGCCGTTCACGTCCACCACCTGGCGGTTGGCCGACACATCCCGTACCCGCAGGCCCTGAGCGGTCAGATAACGCGTGACCGAGGCCACGTCGGCCGCGGTCGGCCCGTACTTCGCGGCGAACAGGGCCGGCGTCAGATAGTGACGATACTGTGGCGACTTCGGATCACTGACCGCGGTGAGAAAGGTGCGCAGCCCGGCGGCGTTCCGCAGTTTCAGGGACACCGCGACGGACATCATGGTGCTGTCCGTCAGGTCGCCCATTCTGGTACTGCGGCTGATCGCGGCGTTCACGTTGTGCGGCATGGCGATCATCGACTGCGCGGACGTGCTCGCGTTGGCCGGCGGCGCCAGCACGATACCGGCGACGATCGGCACCGGTGCCATCGCGGCGACCAAGAAGCGCATGACTCTCTTCACGACAACTCCCGACTGTTGCTGCGAAACCAGCGGTCTGCTGATGACGCCTTGGCGGAAGTCGACGCTATGGCGGTGTGCTTGAGACAGTCAATGCGCCCTTGTTCACTGTTGAATAGTCACGACGTTTGGACGGTTTGGCCATCACCCTGATGGACACGACCTGCGGTCCGGAATACGTGCTCGCCGGTCAGACGTCTCATTTGTTGGCGGTGATCAGGGCAGCGGGCAGCCTGGTCGAAATGTCCCGTGCCGACGGGGCACGAATACGGTAACCCGTTTGCGCGTGACGGAATTCCGCCTTCCTGAAACGTCCGCCGTCGACGGCGCGACGTCGTCCCATGCGTGCCTTTTCGCGACGGCGCCGGTCGCGCCGCCCGGCTACCACCCCGGGTGGGCGCTGATCGACGGCGACTCCGTGACCACCGACGCCAACATGGTCACCGTGCTCGGCATCCCGATCTCGGAGGAAATGTACCTGGCCGAGAAGGCCGGCTACATCCCGTTCGTCGTGACCGGATCGACGTGGGACTCGATGACGGCGGCGCAGTTCGCCGACTACCAGCTGCTGAGGTTTCGTGCAGTCCTGCGAAGTGATCATGCCGTGCGTGGCGCACCGGCACGATGCCGGTCGTGTATCGCGTCGCCGGCGTGCTAGCGTTTCCGCGATCGCGATCCATCTGCAGGAGGTGAGACCCATGAACGCGGTATCCGCAGTGGGCGCTCCCCCGCAGTCCACGATCGCGCGACTGAGGTAGTCGCCACCGGGAGCGCCCGACAGGCACTTCGCGAAAGGCGACTCCCATGAACACAACACCTTCGTCAACTCCGCACTTCAACCAGGATCAGCCGCAGGTCGACGCCATCAGGCGGGCGGGCGCCGAGGACAAGCGAGCGTTGGTACTCGGTGGCGGCGGATCGGCCGGCAATGCGTGGGAGATCGGCGTCATCGCCGGCCTGTTCGACGCCGGGTTGGATCTGACCAAGGCCGATCTGATCATCGGGACGTCGGCCGGATCGACGACCGCGGCCCAGATCAGCGGCGCGACCCAACCGACCGAACTGCTTGCCGGCGTCCTTGCCGCTACGCCCCGGCCACGGACCGGTCCGGCCGCATCCGACCGTGGCCGTGTCCCGAACACGTCGGTGGCGGATCTTCTGGAGAAGACAAGCGCAATCATCGCCGCCGCCGCGGATGCGGCCGACATGCGCCGCAAAATGGGTGCGGCGGCGCTGGAAATGGATGCGGTGTCGGGCAGTTCCGGGCTCGCGCAGCGGCGCGCCACCGTCGCCGCTCGGCTGCCCGGTCAGCGCTGGCCGCAACGGCCGCTGCTCATCGTGGCTGTCGATGCCCACACCGGTGAACCGGTCGTGTTCGACCGCCACAGCGGAGTCGACCTGGTGGACGCCGTCACCGCCAGCTGTGCCGGGCCCGGTGCCCCGCCCCACCGCATCGGCGACAAGCGATACATCGACGGCGGTTACCGAGCCAACGAGAATGCCGATCTGGCAGCCGGCTACGGGCGGGTGCTGGTGCTGTCGCCATTCGGCGGCAGAACACGGGCGCCGCTGGAGTGGGGCACCCATCTTGCGGCACAGGTCGACGAACTACGCGCACGCGGCAGCAGAGTCGACACCATCTTCCCGGATGGCGACGCCCGCGACATCTTCGGCGTCGGCGGCAATGTGATGGATCCGTCGACGCGGCCACCCGCTGCTCGAGCCGGTTACCACCAAGGCCGAGCCCTTGCCGAGCGGCTCACCGAATTCTGGCGCTGACGCAGGCGAGGTGCCTCTGGCGTGGCGTGATTCCGGTATGCCACCCTGTTCCCGAAATGCCTCGTCTCGAGGCAGACAGTGGGGCTGGGGAGGATTCACCATGGGGTTACCCCGTGGCGGCGTGTTGTTCGTCGCCGCCAGTATTGCTTTGCTCACACTGAGTTCCGGCGTGGCGCAGGCCGCACCGAGGACAACGACGGTGCCAGCGGGTTCGCTGTTCACGTCGATGACGCCCACCCGGGTACTGGACACCCGTGACGGCACCGGAACAAACGGTGTGATCGCCCGAGTCCCCGCCGGCTTGCTGCGGCTGGACCTGTCCACGACCGTGCCGGCAGGCGCGACGGCCGTCGTGCTCAACCTGACCGGCGTCAACCCGACGCAGGCGACCTTCATCTCGGTCCAGCCGAACGGCGGCGGCTCCCCGTTCGACGCGCCGGTGTCGAACCTCAACCTCGGCGCGGGCGAGGTACGGGCGAACGCCGTCACGGTCGAGCTGGGCACCGATCGGTCCGTGTTGCTGAGCAACCAAGCCGGCAGCGTCGACCTGGTGGCCGACCTGGCCGGCTACTACACCCCCGGCACCGGAGCCGGCTTCACACCCCAATCACCAACCCGAGTACTGGACACCCGCGACGGCACCGGAATCCCGGCCGGCGCGGTCGGCCCCAACACCACCGTCACCCTCGACCTCACCAACCACGTCCCAGCCGCCGCGACCGCGGTCACGTTGAACCTGACCGGAACCGACGCCACCGCCGGTACCTTCGTGACGGCATGGCCGGACGGCGGCACACGACCCACCGCGTCCAGCCTGAACCTCAGCGCCGGCAAGGTGGTGCCGAACCTGGTCACCGTCGCACTCGGCGCCGACCACAAGATCGACCTCTACAACTTCGGCGGCACCATCGACCTGGTGGCGGACCTCGCCGGCTACTACGCGACCGGCCTGGGCGACCCCTTCTTCCAACTCACCCCACAACGCGCACTGGACACCAGGAACGCCGGTGGCCACTCGATCGGCGCCGGCCAGACCCAGACCGCGGACCTGTCCGAATGGCTGCCGACAACGGCGGCCGCGGCGGTTGTCAACCTGACCGGCACCGACACCACCGCCGGAACGTTCGTCACCGCATGGCCTGCCGACGCCACCCAACCGCTCGCGTCGAACCTGAACCTCACGCCAGGACAGACCGCGGCGAACCTGGCGACCGTCGCACTCGGCTCGGGTGCGCGCCTGGACATCGGGAACTTCCAGGGCACCGTCGACGTGATCGTCGACATCGCGGGCTACTTCGCCCCCGTCCCAACCGCATGCGCCGGCACCTGTGCGATCACGTGGGGCGCGAACTTCATCGGCCAACTCGGCAACGGCACCACCGGCGGACAGTCGGCGGTGCCCACCCAGGTGCCCGGCATCAGCGGCCTGTCCGCGATCGCCGGCGCCTATGGCGACACGTACGCCCTGAACACCGACGGCACCGTCTACGCATGGGGAATCAACGAACTCCGGCAACTGGGCAACGGCCGGACCGACGGTGAACTGCCGACGCCGGCCGTGGTCACCGGACTGCCCAAGATCACCGCGATCTCGGCCGGCGAGCAGAACGGCTACGCGGTCGACGTGAACCACAACGCCTGGGCGTGGGGTGACAACGAGTCCGGCGGACTCGGTGACGGCAACCGGACCGCCAGCGCCGTGCCGGTCCAGGTCAGCCTGCCCGGCCCGGTGACCTCGGTGATCGGCACGAGCACCACCGCGCACGCCCTGCTCGCGGACGGCACGGTCTGGTCGTGGGGCGACAACCAGTTGGGTGTGCTCGGCAACGGCACCATCGGCACCGGGTGCAGCACCGCGAGCCCGGTCAACTGCGACAGTCCCACGCCGGTTCAGGTGTCGGGCCTGACCAACGTCGTCGCGCTGTACGGCAGCGGGTTCGACGCCTATGCCGTGAAGTCCGACGGCACGGTCTGGGCGTGGGGTTGGAACGCCGGGGCCGGACTCGGCAACGGCACGGTCGGCGGCGACGCATGCTTCAGCGTGAACACCGGCCCGAACTGCGTTGCCCTCACCCCGGTCCCGGTGGCCGCGTTGAGCGGCGTCACCAGGATCACCGGTGGTTACGCCATCAAGGCCGACGGCACGGTGCTGGCCTGGGGCGACAATTCATCCGGCGAACTCGGCCTCGGCACGACCCCGACCGGCAGTTGCAGTGATCCCCAACCGGCCCAGAACTGCTTCTACCCGACGCCTGTCGCGTTGCCAGGGCTCAGCAATATCACCGATGTCACCACCGGCGTCCAATTCACGGCCGCACTGAAGTCCGACGGCACGGTATGGATGTGGGGCAACAACTTCTACGGCCAAACCACCACGCCGACCGAATCGACCGTGCCGGTTCAGATCGCCGGGCTGTCCTCGGTGACCGAGATCTCGGCCGGCCTGTACCACATGGCGGCACTGACCACCGGCTCGTAAACCGACCTCCGCCGACGGCCGGACCGGCCGTCGGCGGAGGTTTGTGGACAGAAACGTAACCAATGAGGTGACCTCACCTACTTCAGGTGAGTCGGGCCACGGTGAGGTCGTGCGCCGAGCCGGTTCGACATCGGCCACCCACAGCGGAAAGCCGTCCACCTAGTATGCGGAGCATGACGCGGTATGTTGACGAGGATCTGCACGGTGCGGAGTTCCGCGAGTGCGATCTGACCGGGGCACGCCTGATCGGCGTCGTCATGCAGGATGCCGTGATCGACGGGCTCATCACCAACCTCGTGGTGAACGGTGTCGAGGTCACCGAGTACGTCGAG
>DASXXM010000705.1:0-6370 GCA_036503065.1 Pseudonocardiaceae bacterium
CGGTGGTGCCACGGCGACCTGATGCTGCAGATCTGCGCGAACAACCAGGACACCGTCCAGCACGCGCTGCGCGACATCGCCAAGCACACCAGGGGCGCCATGCAACTGCGCTACCGCATGAACGGCTTCCGTTCGCCGCCGCGGCCCGCCGGCACGCCGCGCAACCTGATGGGCTTCAAGGACGGCATCGTCAACCCGGCCCTGTCCGACGCGGACAAGCTGATCTGGGTCCGGCCCGACGCGGGCGAGCCCGCCTGGGCCACGGGCGGTTCCTACCAGGTGGTCCGGATCATTCGGATGCTGGTGGAGTTCTGGGACCGGGTGTCGTTGAAGGAACAGGAGAACATGTTCGGCCGCAGGCGGGACAGCGGCGCCCCGCAGGACGGGGAGAACGAGTTCGACACCCCGAACTACGCGGCCGACCCCGCCGGCAACACGATCCTGCTGTCCGCGCACATCCGGGTGGCGAACCCACGCACGCCCAAAACGGACGCCAGCCGGATCTACCGCCGTGGCTACAACTACGACGCCGGTGTCGACCTCAATGGCAACATCGACGTGGGCCTGCTGTTCTGCGCCTACCAACAGGACCTGGAGCGCCAGTTCGAGGCCGTGCAGACCCGCCTGCTCAACGAGCCGCTTGTCGACTACATCCAGCCCTACGGTGGCGGCTACTTCTTCGGCCTCCCCGGCGTCGTCGACCAACAGGACTGGTTCGGCCGCGGCCTGCTGACCTGAGCCGATCGTTCCGCTGAGCGGAACGTCCCGGTGCGGAACCGGGCTAAGGGGACGTGACCGACACGACCCAATTCTACGGTTTGCATTTCGGTCGACAACCGCGCCGTGTGCGATCGGTCGCGCTGCGTATTACGATGCCGACAACATTTATGACAAACGTCATGCCTTGGCCCGTGAACATGGATTATTTAGGCTTCAGGCCGTGAGAATTTCATAGGGATCCGGTTGGATCCTGTGCAATGGGCCATCAGCGGTCCAGTACGAACCCGGGAGTTTCACATGCAGGCTGGTCTTCTTCCCAACCCCCCCGTGCCCGCCGCCGGTCCAACAGACCCGGTGTCCGGCATGGACCTGCGTATTACGATGCTCGACGGCGGCCTCGGCGCGGTGACCGATCCGTCCGTCGGCCCGTCCGCGATCGCGGACAGGGTCTGCTTCTGCGACTGCACGATCTGCAAGGCCCCGCCGGTCTTCGAGGCAGCGGCCGACAATCTCGTCTAGTTCGTCCCATTGACTCGAAGTCCAGACTGACGGCGGCTGGTGATCCGGCCGCCGTCTTTATTGTTCGGGAGTGCGCATGACAGACACCGACCGTCCCGGCGCGCGGGTGCCGCGCATCCGCCGGCACCTCGGGGTGTCCGTGGTCCGGGGCGAGGGCGTCTACCTGCTCTGCGAGCACGGCAGCGCGGTGCTCACCGACCCGCTGGCCGAACGCCTGCTGCCGTTGCTGGACGGCAAGCACGACCTGGACTCGGTGGCCGCAGCCCTGGCGCCGGACCTGCCGGCCGACGCCGTGCGTCAGGCGATCGCCCAGTTGGTCCGGTCGGGACAGGTGGTCGAGGTGGCGGCCGACAACCACGGCGACGAGCGTGCCGCCGGCTACTGGGAGTCGCTCAACCTGCACGGCGACGACGCCGTGGCCGCCGTGGCCGGCGCGGCCGTGCGGCTGACCGTGTTCGGCGCCGTCGACGACTTCGCCGCCGTCTTGCGTACCGCGGGCCTGCGGGTAACCGATGAGCAGGCCGACGACGTGCTGGACGTGGCGCTCACCGACGACTACCTGCGCCCCGGCCTGAGTGCCTTCGACGCGGCACAACGCGCCGCGGGCCGGCCGTGGCTGCTGGCCAAACCGGCGGGCGTGATCGGCCTCGTCGGCCCGCTGTTCGTGCCGGACGGCGCCTGCTACCGCTGCCTCGAGGTCCGGCTGCGCGGGCACCGGCAGGCCGAGGACTACCTGGAGAGCCGACTGCCGGGCACCAGGGTCGCCCCGCCTGCCGTGGACATCCCGGCGACCCGACTGCTGGCCGCGGGCGCCGTCGCCACCGCCGCCGCGCACTGGCTGGCCGGCCATCGCCACGCCAACACCCACGACGTGCTGAGCATCGACACGGCGAGCCTGCGTACCGAATGGCATCCGTTGGCCCGCCGGCCGCAGTGTCCAGGGTGTGGCGACCCGACCCTGGTCACCGCGAACATGTCCCGGCCGTTCGAGATCACGTCGCGGCCCAAGGTTTTCTCGGCCGACGGCGGCCACCGGTCCCGTTCGCCGGAGGACATGCTGGCCACCTGGGGCCGCCTGGTGGACCCGATCACCGGCGTGGTGCCCGCGCTGACGTCGATGACCACCGGGCTGTCCCACATCCGAGCCTATTCTTCCGGCTACAACCGCGCAGTACGGGTCATGTCGCTGAGCGCGCTGCGTACCGGGCTGCGCACGCAGAGCGCCGGCAAGGGCGTCACCGACGTCCAGGCGCGGGCCAGCGCGCTGGGCGAGGCGCTGGAGCGCCACAGCGCCGTGCACCACGGCGACGAGCCCAGCATCGTCGCCAGCTTCGTCGATCTCGGCGCGGATGCCGTGCACCCCAACGCGGTCATGGGCTTCAGCGACCGTCAGTTCGCCGATCGCGTGGCCATCAACGCGCGTGGGATCGCGTACCAGAGCGTGCCCGAACCGCTGGACGAGCGGGCCGAGTTGGACTGGACCACGATGTGGTCGCTGACCGAGGACCGCGCCAGGTATGTGCCGACATCGTTGCTCTTCTACACCTATCACCTGCCATGGCCGACCTACGCGCTGGCCGACTCCAACGGCTGCGCCGCGGGCACCAGCCTGGAGGACGCCGCGCTGCAGGGCTTCTACGAACTCATCGAGCGGGACAGCGTCGCGATCTGGTGGTACAACCGGCTGCGCCGCCCGGCCGTCGACCTCGACTCGCTCGGCGAGCCGTGGATCGACTCGATGCGCGCCGAGTACGGCCGGCTGCACCGGGACCTGTGGGTGCTGGACCTGACCGCGGACCTGGGCATACCGGCTGTGGTGGCGTTGAGCCGGCGGGTGGACAAGCCGGCCGAGGACATCATCGTGGGCTTCGGCGCGCACCACGACGCCCGGATCGCCGTGCTGCGGTCCATCAGCGAGCTGAACCAGTTCCTGCCCGCGGTCGCGTTCGCCACCGCCGACGGCGCCGGCTACCGGTACGCCGATCCGACGCTGAGCGACTGGTGGCGCACCGCGCGGGCGGCCGACCTGCCGTACCTGATGCCGGACCCGGCCCAGCCCGCGACGAAGGTGTCGGACCTGACACTGCCGACATCGGACGACCTCGCGGTCGATCTGGCGGCGTGCCGGGACTTGTTGCGCGCCAACGGTATGGAGCTGCTGGCGCTGGACATGACGCGGCCGGACATCGGCCTGCCGGTGGTGAAGGTGCTGGTGCCGGGCCTGCGGCACTTCTGGGGCCGCTACGCGCCCGGCCGGCTCTACGACGTGCCGGTGCGGCTGGGTCTGTTGCCCGTGCCGCTGGCCGAGGACCAGCTCAACCCGATCCCGATGTTCGTCTGACCGCGGTCCCGTGGACGCAATCGTATTTGCCGTCGGTGCCGGCCGTGCCATTCCGGTGGCCCGCGCCGATACAACTCACGTGCCCCGATTTGCGGTACGCATTGATTTGGCCGTTTTGACCGAACACCCGGGCGCGGTCGGTGGTCGTTCGAACACCCTACGTTCGAATTGTGTGGACCGGTACCGACAGTGCCGTTACCGATGCATTTCCGTGATTGTCCGCCGAAGAATGGCCGAATGGAACAGCGTCGACTGGTTGCCACCGTACGGTGCTAACTTCTACTCACCGATGGCACGGCAGTCACCGATGGCAGGGCAGACCAGGGCAGGAGCGGGCGATGAGTGAGATCCGCACGGTCCTGGCCGACGGCGCGGTCGCGGTCCGCAACACCATCGCCCAACTGCTCGCCCTCGAGCCGGACATCGACGTGCTCGGCGAGTACGGCGACGGCCACCTGACGCTCGGCGCGGTCCGCGAGTTACGGCCGGACGTCGCGGTACTCGCCGTGGACCTGCCCGGCCTTGACGGCATCGCGGTCGCCGAGGCGATCGCGGACACCGACACCAGGGTGCTGATCCTGTCCAGCATCACCGCGTCCGGCACCTGCCGCACGGCCATGCGAGCCGGCGCACTCGGCTACGTCGCCAGGACCGCACCGTCGTACCGATTGGTCGCCGCGGTGCGCGCCACCGCCGCCGGGGAGCGGTTCGTGGACCTCGACATCGTCGACGAGGACACCGTCGCCGACCTTGCCGGTGACCGGACCGGGCGCGCGACCCCGCTGACCACGCGTGAACGCCGGGTGCTCAGCGCGGCATCCCGGTGCCGCTCCACCAGGGAGCTCTGCGAGACAGTCGGCCTGCCGCAGGAGATCGTCGGGATGGTGATGTGCACCCTGCTGGCCAAGACCGGCGGACAGGACAGGTTGGACGCGGCGCGGATCGCGACCGCCCGGGGCTGGATCTGACCCGGTTGGTGCGGATCGGTCCGCGGGCGGCTGGAGCGGGAAGTGAGGTCAGATGAGCGCGGTCGACAAGCAATCCTCGAGCGGCGCCCAGTTCCGGTCGGGCCGGCGTTGGCTACGGCGGCCGATCCGGGTAGGCCCGGAGGGCGCAGGCCACCTGGCTGGCATCCTCGCGCTGATCTGCATGGCGGCCTACGCCGTGCTGGTGGTCAGCGTGTCGATCGAGGTCGTGCCGCTGTACCCCACGGTGGCGCTGCGGGACTTCGGGTTGGTCGGCTGGCTGCTGTGGGTCGGCACCTACGTGTGGTCCATGGTTCAGGTGCTGCGGGGACGCCGGCATGTCCGGAGCACCCAGATCGTCGCCGTCGTCGGCCTCGTGTGGTCGGTCCTGCTGATGGTGGTCATGGGCGGCGAGTTCGCCGGCCTGCCCGCGCTGAGCATCGCGGTCATGATGCTCTGCCTGTCCGGACCGGTGCGCGGCATCGGTACGATCAGTACGCTGCTGGTGTACTTCGGCCTGACCCTGCGGGACTTCACCACGGTCGCGGACATCAGGAAGGTCCTGTTACAGTTCGCGTTGGCCGCGCTGGTCTTCTACGCGATCCCCCGGCTGGTGATCTTCGCTGGTGAACTGGCGGATACCCGGTCGGAACTGGCCCTGCTCGCGGTCAGCGAACAGCGGCTGCGCTGGGCCCGCGACCTGCACGACACCCTCGGCCACGGGCTGTCCGTGGTGGTGTTGAAGCTGGAACTGGTGGAACGGCTGTCCGGCAAGAACCTGGAGCGGGCACTGGGGGAGCTGCGGGACGCCCGCACCCTGCTGCGCAACTCGATCGGCGAGATGCAGACCGTGGTCGCCGGCATGCGGGACGTGTCGCTGCGCGGCGAGATCGCCAATGCCTGCACCATTCTCAACTCGGCTGGTGTGCGCACCGCCACCGACATCGCGCCCGTCGTGCTGGACAACGAGGTCGCCGAGGCGCTCGCCTGGATCGTGCGCGAGGGGTCGACGAACGTGTTGCGGCACAGCGATTCCACCCACTGCGACATCTGCCTGCGGGTGGACAGCGGCCGCGCGGTGCTCAAGGTGACCAACGACGGGCCTGCGATCCAGGTGACCATGGCGCCATCGGGCGGCCACGGCATCCGCGGGATGCGCGAGCGGCTGAACGTACTTGGCGGCCGGCTCACCGCGAAGTCCGAAAAGGATGGTGGCTTCACGTTGGAGGCCAGCGTGCCGCTGCCGACCCAGTCGAACGGGACGGACCAGTCCCTGGTCGTGGAGCGTCCATCCCCACCCCCGGTGGAGGTGGACCGGTGACAGAGTTGGCGAGTGAACCCAATGACACGATTGCTGGTCGTACCGCGGTGATCCGGGTGTTCCTGGCCGAGGACCAGGTAATGATCCGATCCGCGTTGGTTTCGCTGATCGAGCTGGAGAGCGACCTGGACGTGGTCGGCGTGGCGGGCCGCGGCGACCACGCCGTCGAGCGAATCGTGGAGCTGCGCCCGGACGTGGCGGTGCTGGACATCGACATGCCCGGCGTGGACGGCCTGACCGCGGCGGCGCAACTGGCCGAACGTGTGCCTCGGTGCGCGGCGCTGATCCTCACCGCGCTGAACAAACCCGGCATGCTCCAGCGTGCCCTGCAGGCCAACGCGCGCGGGTTCGTGGTCAAACACGCGCCCGCGGAGCAGTTGCTGGCCGCGATCCGTGGTGTCGCGGCAGGCCAGCGCGTCTTCGACCCAGCGTTGGCGGTGGCCGTGCTCGAGGCGGACATTCCGGTGACCCAACGGGAACTGGACGTGGTTCGCCTGGTGGCCG
>DASXXM010000706.1:0-1741 GCA_036503065.1 Pseudonocardiaceae bacterium
ACTAGTTGGCTATAGCCTACTTGCTATAGCAGCTAGCGCAGCCACACTTGCTGTTGCCCACATGCTATTGCCTACTTGCTATAGCAAGCTATACGTCCGCCCTGGCAAGCCGCACGCCTGCCCTGTTGTCGCTACTTGCTATAGCAAGCTCCACACCAAATTCTACTGTCGCTACTTGTTATAGCAAGTTTGTTATAGCAAGTTTGCTATAACCTACTGGCCGCTGTTCTTGATCAGGTCCGCCGCCTTCTCAGCGATCATGATCGTGGGCGCATTCGTATTGCCCCGCACCACCTTCGGCATCACCGACGCGTCCACGACCCGCAGACCCGCCACCCCGCGGACCCGCAACTCCGGATCGACCACGGCTTGTTCGCCGGTGCCCATCGCGCAGGTGCCGACCGGGTGGTAGAGCGTCTGGGTGAGCTGGCGGACGTGCTCGCCCAGTTCGTCGTCCGTGATGCCGTCCAGGTGTGCCGGCTTGTTCGGCCCGGCCAGGAACCGGCCGATCGCGGGCTGGCGGCCGATCTCGATCAGCATGCGACAGCCGGCCAGCATCGCGTCCCAGTCGGCCGGGTCCGTGTAGTAAGCCGGGTCGATCGCCGGGTGCCAGCTCGGGTCGGCCGATCGCAGGCGGAGCCTGCCTCGGCTGGCCACGTCCACCAACGTGGCCGCTGCCGTGAAGCCGCGGCCGGTCGATTCGCGTAGGCCGTTGTCCACGAATTGTGTTGGCGCCACGTGGAACTGCATGTCCGGCGCGGCCAGGTCCCTGGTCGCGATGAAGCCGCCCGCCTCGCCGACGTTCGACGACAGTGGGCCTCGTCCGGCCAACTGCCACTGCATCAGCCTGCTGGTGGTCTGGTAGTCGATGAGATCCGTCGTGCCCTTGGTGTGCCAGATGACGCCGGCGGCCGGGTGGTCGTGCAGGTTCTCGCCGACGCCGGGCAGGTGCACCGCGACGTCGATCCCGTGTTCCCGCAGATGTTCCGCCGGGCCGATGCCGGACAGCAGCAGCAACTGGGGCGAGTTGATCGCGCCGCCGGACAGCAGCACCTCACGGTCGGCGCGGGCCACGTGTTCCGTGCCGCCGCGCAGGTACGCCACGCCGGTCGCGCGGCCGTCGGACAGCACGATGCGGCTGACCAACGCATCGGTGACCACGGTCAGATTGGACCGCTTCAGCGCGGGCCGCAGGTAGGCGTCCGCTGTGGACCAGCGCCTGCCGTCGTGACAGGTCACCTGGTAGAGGCCGGCACCGGTCTGGTCCTCGCCGTTGAAGTCGTCGCTGGGCTTGAGGCCCCACGCGACCGCGCTGTCCACCCACGCCCTGGACAGTTCGTGCGTGTACCGGCGGTCCTCGACGTGCAGTGGGCCGTCGTTGCCGTGCAGTGGGCCGGTCAGTCGATGGTTGTGTTCGGCCCGGCGGAAGTACGGCAGCACATCGGCGTAGCCCCAGCCGACCGCGCCGTGGTCGTCGCGCCAACCGTCGTAGTCAGCCTTGTTGCCGCGGATGTAGATCATCGCGTTCATCGACGAGCAGCCGCCGAGCGCCTTCATCCTTGGCCAGTAGGTGGTCCGGCCGCCCAGCTGCTTCTGTTCCGCCGTCTCGTAGTTCCAGTCCCACTTCGTCTTGAACAGCGCGGAGAACGCGACCGGGATGTGGATCTCGTCCGCGTCGTCCTGGCCGCCCGCCTCCAGCAGCAGGACGGTCACGTCCGGACTCTCGGTGAGTCGGTTGGCC
>DASXXM010000707.1:0-9842 GCA_036503065.1 Pseudonocardiaceae bacterium
ACCGCCGGCCGCCCGCCACACCACGGTCTGACAAGCATGCGGATCACGCCATTTCATCGGTGTGGACGACCGCGCTGTTCGGGACCAGCGCGGTGATGCGACCGCTGAGCGTGGTCTTCTCGCCGGCATCGCGGCCGTCCACAGCCACCATGACCGGGGGTGTCCGCCGCCGGAGCAGCGCATCCACCGAAGAGCCCAACGGAACCGCCTGCCATGGCGCCCCGCTGGGCTCTTCGTGCGCAGCCTCAGCCGTTTCGCCGGCTGAGGCCCCGGTTACTCGGCTTCCTCGTTGTCGTCCTCGGGCGCGGCGTGGTCGGCCACACCCGGCGTGGGATCGCGGGACATGTCGATGAGCGGGTGGCGCAGAGCGCCGTCCGGTGCCGCGTGCCTCGGCGCGCGTTCGGGCTCCCCCGGTTCGTTCCCCGTCTGCTGTGTCACGTGCTACCTCCCCAACTGATACACGGCCCAACCGACACAGGCAGTGTGCCCGGTCATTCTGCGTGCCCGGTCATTCTGCATAGTCTGTTCGGGTGTCCCTCGATCGGGCCAGAATGGACGCATGGCCACTCCTGAGCCCGCCGCCTGCGCGGTCGCCCACGGCGACGCGTCCGACCCGGCAACGCAAGCGCGCACGCTGGTCGCCGTGTTCGCGTCGCCGGTCGCCGAGTACCTGCTGCGTTACGGCCTCGACCTGGGCTACCGATCGGTACTGCTGGAACCGGATTCGGCGCGGATTATCGAGTTGCCAGGCATAACGGTTGTGAACAGCATCAACCAAGCCAAACCGGACGGCGGCACGGACGTCGTCGTCACCGACCACCACCGCGACGAACTCGGCGTCCTGCTGCGCGACGCGCTCGCCAGCCCGGTCCGCTGGATCGGACTGATGGGCAACCGGCACCACGCGGGCCCACACCACGCCGCACTGGCGGCGCTGGGCGTGCCGGACCAGGAGGTCGCCAGGGTGCACCGTCCCGTCGGCCTGAACATCGGCTCCCGCACGCCGCCCGAGATCGCCATCGCCACCCTGGCCGGCCTGTTGGCCGAACGCAACGGCCGCCCGGGCGGCTTCACGTTCTGACGCTGCGCGAAGAAGAAAGACACGGCCCCGACGATGGGGTTGTCCATCGCCGGGGCCGCGACCCCCGGTGCGCCCTACCGGGTGCCGTGCGGAGTCGGCTAGGCCGGCAGGTTCCAGGACTGGTTGGCACCGCCGGAGCAGTCCCAGATCTGGAGTGGTGTGCCGTCCGCCGAACTGACGCCGGTCGCATCGAGACATCTGCCGGACGCGGTGTTCACCAACTGGTTGGACGACGTGTGCGTCCAGGACTGTGCGCCGGTGCCATTGCAGGTGAACAACTGCACCTTCGTGCCATTGGCCGTGCCGCCCCCCGCCACGTCCAGGCACTTGCCGAGGGCCTGCATGGTGCTACCGGACACGGTCCACGACTGGGCACCGGTGCCGTTGCAGGTGAACAGCTGCACCTGGGTGCCGTCGGCACTGTTCGCGCCCGCGATGTCGACGCACTTGCCGCCGAAGCCGGTGATCGGGCCGGTACCGCCGGTACCGCCGCCACCACCGGTGCCCTGCGTGCCGCTCCACGTGAACGTGGCCGACGTCGCCGCCGGCAGCGAGTACGTGAAGTGCTCGCCGCCCCAGTTGACGGTCATCGTCTGGGCGGAGCCGGTGGTGTTGTACGCGACGAGGGCCTTCGAGCCGTCCGGGTTCTGCCACGCGACGTTGGACACCGCGCTGTTGGCGCTCGAGTCGATGCGGAACGCGCCCGGCTTGACGAACTTGGTGAGCTGGCCAAGGTCGTAGTACTCGATGGTGAAGTCGACCTGCCCGCTGCGGGCGTCTCCATTGTGGATGGTGATGAGACCTTGGCAGGTGCCGCAGCCGCTGTTGTGCGGGCCCATGTTCTGGTCGACGGCCAGGCTCCACTTGACCATGCTCTGGCCCCAGTTACGGGTGTAGTCGATGATGTTCGACATATCCTCGTTCTGCTGGTTGGCGATCCAGGTGCCGCCGGAGTGCTCGGTGTCGAACTGGCCGATGTTGGGGAACTGGTTGTGCACCGTGGTCTGCTCGGCCGCGCTGCCCTCGTCGTAGCCGTGCCACGCGACGCCGCCGAACAGCGGGTCGTTGCGGACCGCGGTGTCATTGACTTCCTGCGATGCGAAGGCGTTGTACTGGCTCCAGTTCCAGTCCAGCGCGAGCACCTTGGTGTTCAGGCCGGCCGCGTGGAACGCCGGCAGCAGGTTGGTCGCGGTGAAGAAGTCCAGCCCGTTGCCGTTCCAGTTCATCGTGGGGTAGGTCGCGCCGTCGCAGCAGCCCGGCTCGTTCTGGGCCGACGTGTAGTCCACGTGCACGCCCTGCGCCTGGTATGCCTGGATGGTCTTGACGTAGTACTGGGCGTAGGCCGCGTAGAACTGCGACTGCAGGAAGCTGTGGTTGTCGAAGTTGCCGTCGGACTTCATCCAGCCCGGCGCGCTCCACGGGTTCATCATCAGCTTGAGGCCCGGGTTCATCTGTTCCGCCTGCTTGGTCAGCGGCAGGATGTCGGTCAGGTCGGGGCTGATGGAGAAGTTGTTCAGGTTCGGGTCGGTCTGACCGGCCGGCATGTCGTCGTAGGAGTAATTGAATCGGGCCAGGTCGGACGCGCCCATCGGGTTGCGCAGGAAGTCGACGCCGATGCCGTTGTTCGGGTCGAACAGCTTGGTCATCGTGGCGCTTCTGGTGGCCGCGGACAGCGCGCCGCTGCTGCCGAGCAGGAACGCCGATGTATCGGTCATCGACGCGCCCGCGCCGACGAACTGCTGGAACCTGGTGTTCTCGTTGACCGTGATGTTCTGGCCGTTGCTGGCGTTGCCGGCCGAGAAGCTGATCGGCGCCTGCTGTTGCAGGCCGCGGGTCACATTGCGGCCCGCCGAGTCGTTCGTGCTGGTCAGCCAGATGTTCACCGACTCGTTGGCCGCGTTCGCGATGGTCGGCAGCAGCGCCGCTGCCGTGCCGAGGGCCAGCGCGCACGCGGCCGGCACGGCCAGTATTCGAACCAGTCTGGCTGACCGGCGGCGTCGGCCACCGGGGGTGGAGCTGACTACAGACACGAGAGGAACTCCCTCCTCGACCACCTACAGCGCCACCGGACAGTGACAGCCCTCACACACGTCGCACAGCTCTTGATATCGCGACTTGAAATAAGTCGTCAAGTATCCGTCGTTCACGGTGACGCCGTGTGTGAACCTTTGGGCCACTTCGTCACGCTCTGCTGCGTGGTCTGAACCAGCGGCCGATCCTGGACAAAGTCCGTGGACAGATAGTTGAGTGGTTGACGTGCCCTACTCCGTTGCCGAAGTACGAGCCCACTTCCCCGCCCTGGCCGAGGGCGCCGCGCACTTCGACGGGCCGGGCGGCTCGCAGGTGCCGGACGTGGTCGGGGCCGCCGTGGCCGCGACCCTGACCGCCGCGATCGCGAACCGGGGCACCGTGACCGCCGCGGAACGCCGGGCGGAACGGGTGGTCACCGACGCCCGGCAGGCCATGGCGGACCTGCTGGGCGGCGACCCGGGCGGCATCGTGTTCGGCCGCAGCATGACCGCCCTGACCTACGACCTGTCCCGCGCCATGGCCAGGACCTGGCAGCCCGGCGACGAGGTCGTCGTGACCAACCTCGACCACGACGCCAACATCCGGCCGTGGGTGCAGGCGGCGGAGCGGGCCGGCGTCACGGTGCGCTGGGCGCGGTTCGACCGGACGACCGGCGAGCTGAGCGTGGCCGCGGTGGCCGAGCTGCTGTCCGACCGGACCCGGCTGGTCGCGGTCACCGGCGCGTCGAACCTGCTGGGCAGCCGGCCGGACGTCGCCGCGATCGCCGAACGGGCGCACCGGGTCGGCGCGCTGGTGTACGTGGACGGCGTGCACCTGACCCCGCACGTGCCGGTGGACATCGTCGCGCTCGGCGCCGACTGCTACGCCTGCTCGCCCTACAAGTTCCTGGGCCCGCACCTCGGCGTGCTCGCCGCCGCGCCGTCGTTGCTGGAGTCACTCCAGCCCGACAAGCTGCTGCCCGCCAGCGACGCCGTGCCCGTCCGGTTCGAACTGGGCACCCTCCCCTACGAAATGCTCGCCGGCACCACCGCCGCCGTCGACTTCCTGGCCGGTCTCGTACCCGGTACCGGTTCCCGGCGCGCCCGGCTGGTCACGTCCATGACCGAACTGGCCGAGCACGAGGACCACCTGCGCGACCGGCTGGAACAGCGCCTGACCGACGTCCCCGGCGTCACCCTCTACGGCGCGCCGGGCCGTTGCCGCACGCCGACCGTGCTGTTCACCGTGGCCGACGTGCCCAACGCCGTGGTGTACGCGACGCTGGCCGACGAGAACGTCAACGCGCCTGCCGGCACGTTCTACGCCGTCGACTGCGCCCGCTGGCTGGGCCTTGACGACACCGGCGCGGTGCGGGCCGGCATCGCGCCGTACACCGATGAGTCCGATGTGGACCGTCTGGTCGCCGGGGTCGAACGGATCGCCAAAGGCCGCTAGGGTGGAGACGTGACAGCGACGAACAGGCGGCTGCGGGTGGGCTACCAGGTCCAGCCCCAGCACGCCGACTATGCGACGATTCGCGACGCGGTGGCCCAGGCCGAGGAAATCGGCGCGGACATCGTGTTCAACTGGGACCACTTCTACCCGCTCTCCGGCGCACCGGACGGCGAGCACTTCGAATGCTGGACGATGCTCGGCGCATGGGCCGAGGCCACCTCCCGGGTGGAGATCGGCGCGCTGGTGACGTGTAACAGCTACCGCAACCCGGAACTGCTGGCCGACATGGCACGCACGGTCGATCACGTCAGCAACGGCAGGCTGATCCTGGGCATCGGCTCCGGCTGGTTCGAGCGGGACTACGACGAGTACGGCTACGAGTTCGGCACCGCGCCGGGCCGGCTGGCCGACCTTGGCGAGGCACTGCCCAGGATCGAGAGCCGGTGGGGCAAGCTGAACCCGGCGCCGACCAGGAAGATCCCGGTACTCATCGGCGGCGGCGGCGAGAAGGTCACCCTGCGGCTGGTCGCCCGCCACGCCGACATCTGGCACACCTTCGGCGACCCGACCGTGATGAAGCGCAAGAGCGCCATCCTGGACCAGCACTGCGCGGACGTCGGCCGCGACCCGGCGGAGATCGAACGGTCCGCTGCCGTGCACAGCTCGCCGGACGAGTTGGGCCCGCAGTTGCGGGACATCGGCGTCACCCTCTACACGGTCGGCGTCGGCGGGCCGACCTTCGACATGGGCCTGCTGCGGGACTGGGTCGCCTGGCGCGACGAGCAGAACGCGTAACTTCCCTTCCCGACGAGCACATCGACGGTGACGCGCGGGCCGCGTCGCCGTCGATGTTGTTGACAGCGCTGTGCTAGCAGCCTGCCGTTGAGCCGGTGTTGCTCAACCGCAACGCACCTCCGGTGGTGTTGGTCGATGACGTGACGCAGAAGCCGTCGGCGGTCTGGAACCCGATGTCGAACGGGCTCGTGCTGCCGCGCTGCGCCGTGACGTGGTCGAACGTCACCGGGCCTGCGGAGTTCACGATGAACGCGGGCCGACCGTCGTCGTTGCCGAAGCGCACCGAACTGCTCGTGAACGAGATGCCGGTGACATCGTGCAGGTAGAACCCGTACGCCGGCCGCGTGCCGATGCTGTTCGGGTTGTAGTCGCCGTTGTCGCTCGGCACGCCGGTCGACATCGCCGCGTGACCGCCGGGCACGGTCAGGTTGACGTTGTCGAACGTGACGTCGCTGATGTCGTGCCCGCTCTGCCCCCACAGGGTGGGACTGAAGGCGCCCGCGTTGGTGCCGGTGACACCGTTGTAGTGGATGCCGCTGATGCTGCCGACGGTCGGCTTGCCGCCGCAGCGCAGTCGGGTACCGATCTTCTCCATGATCGGCGATGCCGTGCCCGACATCGTGACGTTGTGGTAGGTGACGTTCGAGATGTTGGCGCCGTCCATCGACACCATGCCCAGTCCGGACTTGCCGGCGTGGGTGATCGTGATGTCGGTGAACGTGTAGTTCGTGAAGTTGCCGCAGGTCTCCGAGCCGAACATCAGCGCATTGCAGCACCCGGCCGACAGCTGCGCGCCGCTCACGGTCACGTTCCCGTTGTTGATCGTCCGGCCGAGCGCCCAGTCGCTCTTGAACACCAGGGCGTCGTCGTTGGACGCGTCGGTGATGTTGGTGATCTTGACGCCCGTGGCGTTGATCACGTTCCAGCCGTCCCGGTCGGTCGCGGTGGCGATGGTCAGGTGGTCGGACGTGATGTTGTCGCAGTCGTTGGTGAGAATCGCGAAGTGGCCGCCCCGCCTGAGGGTGATCCCGTTGAGCGTCAGTCCGTCGCACCTGGTCAGCGAGATCAGCTTGTCGGCCTGACCGGACCTGGGGTTCCCGGTGCTGAAGTGACCGCCGCCGTCGATCGTGCCGGAACCGGTGATGCCGATGTTGGTCAGCCGGTCGCCCCAGATCATCGCGTCGTGGAAGTGGCTGTGCCCGAAGTCCTGGAACTTGTCGTTCGGGTTGCTCTCCGGCGCGTCGTACCCGGAACCGGCGCCGGCCAGGGTCGAGCCCGCGTCCAGTTGGATGGTCACGTTGCTCATCAGGTGGATGGAGCCGCCTGCTTTGTAGGTACCGGACGGGAACTCCACGATGCCGCCGCCGGCAGCGTTGGCCGCCACGATCGCCTTGTTCACCGCGGGTGTGTCGTTGTTCGAGCCGTCTCCCTTGGCGCCGAAGGCCTTCACGTTGAACACCGGGGTCGCGACCGAGTGGCCGGTGGCTTGGGCAGCGCCCGGCCAGAACACCAACAACCCGATGACGGCCAGCACTGCCGGCCAGCTCCGACGGAACACGGCGCATCTCCTCTCTGGTTGATCACAATCGAGGATTCATAGTATGTAAACGTTTTCATAGCCGGTCAAGACCGCTTGCCGTCCGCAGTTCATCACACCGCTCCGACCGGCGATTTCCCCACCGCAACGGTGAATATGCGAAAACCGCATACGGCTCCTGGCCGACGGTCCGCCGACTGAGAGATCGGAGCTGTGGCGTTGCTCAACGCTCAGGGCGAACACAGCTCTGAGCGAACACGGCCACCGTCCCACCTGGACCCAGTTAGGTTCGGTGACACGCCAAGCAATCCCGTGGAGGTCAGCCATGAACCACTCATCCCTGCCCGTCATGACGACCCCGACCGTCGGACTCAGCCTGAACGACTCGGTGTTCGAGCAGCTCCTGCGTTCCCGGATCGTGTTTCTCGGCACCGAGGTCGACGACGACGTGGCCAACCGGATCACCGCGCAGTTACTGTTGTTGGCCGCCGAGGACAACGCGGACATCACCTTCTACATCAACTCACCTGGCGGCTCGGTCACCGCGGGCCTCGCCATCTACGACACGATGCAGCTCATCGAGCCGGACGTGGCCACCTGGGGTATCGGCCTGGTCGCGTCGATGGGCCAGTTCCTGCTGTCGTCGGGCAGTCCCGGCAAACGATATGTCCTGCCGAACGCCCGAATACTGATGCACCAACCATCCGCCGGCGTGGGCGGCACGGCGACCGACATAGCCATTCAGGCGGACGTGTTCGGCAAGATGAAACGCCAGGTTGCCGAGTTGACGGCCGAGCAGACCGGACAGACGTTGGAGCGCATCACGGCAGACTCGGACCGGGACCGCTGGTTCACCGCTCCGGAAGCCCTGTCCTACGGCTTCATCGATCACATCGCCGGGGCCACCTCATGACCGGCCGGTACGTGCTGCCTTCGTTCGTCGAGCGGACCAGCTACGGGCTGAAGGAAACGACGCCGTACAACAAGCTCTTCGAAGATCGGATCGTCTTTCTCGGTGTGCAGGTGGACGACACGTCGGCGAACGACGTGATGGCTCAGTTGTTGTGGTTGGAGGGTGACGATCCGGATCGGGACATCCGGGTTTACATCAACTCACCGGGTGGCTCCAGTACTTCGCTGATGGCCATCTACGACACGATGCAGTTCGTTCGTCCTGATGTCGAGACCGTGTGTCTCGGGCAGGCGGCTTCGGCTGCCGCGGTTCTGCTGGCTGCCGGTACACCTGGGAAGCGCTACGCGCTGCCCAATTCTCGGGTGCTGATTCATCAGCCGTCCATCGGTGGTGTGCAGGGGCAGGTTTCTGATCTGGAGATTCAGGCTGCGGAGATCCAGCGTATCCGGCGTCAGTTGGAAACCACGTTGGCTCGCCATACCGGGAAGGACGTCGACGAGGTTCGGCGGGATATCGAGCGTGATCGGGTGCTTACCGCCGATCAGGCGGTTGAGTACGGGATCGTGGATCACGTGCTGCCCTATCGCAAACTCTCGGCTAATGGCCGGTAGCACCGTCGATCCGTTCGCGGAGCAGGTCGGCATGGCCGTCGTGGCGGGCGTATTCGGCGAGCATGTGGACGATGATTCGGCGCAGTGAGACCGGTTGCCCTGTCGCGGCGTGCTTGCCGGTCTCGTCCAGAGACGCGGCGGCCGCGACTATCGCTCGGGATCGATCGCACTCGGCGTGCCAGACCGCGAACGCCTCGGCGACGTCGCCGTCAAGCGATTCGAAGTCCTGATCCGGGTCGTCGTCGGTGTAGTACAGCATCGGCAGGTCCTCACCGGCGAACTGGTTGCTGAACCACCATCGCTCCACTCCGGACAGATGCCGCAGCATGCCGTGCAGGCTCAGCCCGGACGGCGGCACACCACGCTCGGACAACCGCGCGAGCGGCACGCCGGTGCACTTGAGCTCGAACGTGGCGCGGTGCCAGTCGAGATAAGCCGTCAGGATCTCGCGCTCGTCGCCGACCAGTGGCAACGCGGGACGCGTGTCGTCGGCCCAACTCGGGGAGTAGTTCTCCGCTGGAATCCGGGTCATGACTGGAGCCTGCCAGAACCTACCGACAAGAACCGGCCGCGCGAGGTGGGTGATACTGGTGTGATGGGTGAGCCGGAGTCGGATGCGCTTCGTCCGGTTGACGAGGGTGGCGACGCTGCCTGTTGGTTGGGGCAGGTCTGTCCGGAGTGTGGGCGGTTCACCGAGCGCCCCACGCAGGCGACCTGTCCTCGGTGTGGGGCGGACATACCGGCGGATTAGGTCGACATTATCTTGTCGTTGCATCGGCATGTCGTAGCATGATGTCTGTTGGCGGTCAGCGAGGGGACGGGAGCGCGCATGGGGTCGGCCGTTCGGCCGGTGCTCAGCCGGCGTCGTGAGGTTGGCGGCGGCAGTGCTCGTTCGCTCCTGATCACGATCCTCGGCGAGTTCGTACTGCCCGCAGCAGAGCCCGTGTGGACCGGGACGCTGGTCGACGTGCTTGCCATGCTCGATGTGGAGGAGAAGTCGGCCCGGCAGGCACTGGCCAGGACGGCCGCCGAGGGTTGGCTGAGTTCGGACCGGGTCGGGCGGCGGGTGCGGTGGCACCTGACCGCGCCTGGGCATCGACTGCTCGTCGAGGGCGCGGAGCGCATCTACTCGTTCGGCAGCAACACCGACGACTGGGACGGGCGTTGGCTGGTCCTGCTCGTCTCCGTGCCCGAGTCGATGCGCGAGCTCCGGCACACGCTGCGCACCCAGCTGAGCTGGGCCGGCTTCGGGACGCCGACGCCCGGTGTCTGGATCTCGCCGCACGCCGACGCCGAATCGGACGCCAACCAGATCCTGGCCGACCTGGCCCTGCCCACCAACGCCATGTCCTTCGTCGCCACCTACGGTGCCCTTGGCCAGCAGGAGGACATGGTCGCGTCGGCCTGGGACCTGGCCGAGGTGGCCCAGCGCTACGCCGG
>DASXXM010000708.1:0-8379 GCA_036503065.1 Pseudonocardiaceae bacterium
GGCGAAGAATGGCCGGAGTACCTTCTCCGCCACGTTGGGCAACAGTTGTTCGCCGTCGGGGTAGCTGTCGCCGAGGGCGGCGGGCGGCTGGCTCGGGCCGCCGTAACGGAAGTAGAACTCGGGCGCGATGAAGATCTTCAGGGTCTTGTTGTCGCCCAGTTTCTGGGCGAACGTGGTCCTGGTCCATTCGGCGACCTGGCAGAGCGTTTGCGCCCGCAGTTCGGCGTCCTGCCGATAGGCGTTGAACGACGTGTTCGGTAGGACCTGGGTCGGCTGCGAGGTGACCGACCCGTAGCCGATGATCTGTATTCCGGTGTAGTTCGGCATACGGAACTCCAGGGGATTCGTGGTGGGTTCAGGCAGGCGGGGGCGCGGCGCGCGGGACAGGACGCGCCGCGCCCCCGGTGGCGACGACGTGGTCGCCACCGATCGGTGCGCCGTGCCGGGGCGGCGCACCGGGCCGGGTCAGCTCTGACCGGACGAGATCTGCCAGGTGTTCATCGCGGTCAGCACGGCCACCATGTCGAAGGTGGCGTCGAAGCTGACGTTCGCCGAGTTGGTGATCTGCTCGTGGTCCAGCACCTGGCCCTGCTCGAACGTGCCCGCGGTGACCCAGTACTCCGGGTGCGGGGTGAACACGAGGTTCATGTTCGGCTGGGCCTGCACGGCGAACACGCCCGCGTTGGACATGCCGATGCCGACGGTGGCCGTGCCGATGGGCACCGTGGACATCTCGCGGATGTAGAGCGAACCCAGTTCGGGCACGCCCGCCGCACCGCCCGGCCGGAAGGTGAAGGCGCCGTTGCGGTAGTCGAACAGGACCTGGTTGGCCGACAGGTCGTCCGGGTCGGCGGATTGGGTCTGCTGTGCGACGAAGGTCACGCCGGGCTGGAGCGATCCGGTCTGCGACCAGACGAAGCTGTAGTCCAGCGTCCAGGAGAACTTCACGGTCGTCAGCGGCCAGGCAGGCGCGGTCATCCAGGCCAGCGACAGCGCGTCGGGCACGCCGAGGTCCACCGGCGTCTGGTAGATGCACAGGTCCTGGTACTGCGTCGAATTGTTGGTCACGGTGAGGGAATACTGTGTGGACACGGTTAATACTCCTCATGATGCGGAAGGGTGGTGGGACGAAACGTCTGGGACGGCCCGTGGAATAAATGCGGTTTCTGGACATTTCCGTGCGGGCTCACCAAGTAGACACCTGTAGAATGAAAGGGTCAAGAACTGTGGATGTCACCCGATGGAGCGGTCCATACCTTTACGGAGTGCAATCATTGGGCGGCTGCCGGATCATTGTTTCGCAACGTTCGCGATCGACCGCGTGGTGAAAGCGTGATGTGGTGAACTGTCGAATCTGTGGTCGTCCGATGGCGTCCGGCGGCACCGGGCGGCCACGGCTGTACTGCTCGCCCGCATGCCGCCAGCGGGCCTACCGGGGCCGTCGCGCCGTGGTGGGACATCCGGACGGCGCGTTCGGTGTGGTCGGCGCATTGGCCGGTCAGCTACGGGAAAACGCCGAGTTGATCGTGCGGCTGGCGACCGGCTGGGTGCCGCCTGCCGAGGTGGACGGCGTGACGCTGGCGCGCCTGCTCGCCGACACCGACCACCTGGCCGCCCAGTTACGCGACGTCGGGGCGCTGCTGGCGGACGAGCAGGCGGAAACGTGACGGAACGCATGACAGAACCGAACGTGGACGAAAGCCTCCCGATGCCGTTCGGCGCGTTCATGACCGGCGCGCCGGTCGCCCGATCGGCCCAGTGCACACCGATTACTCCGGCGTTGATGCGCACCGAATCGTTACCCGGAAATCATCGGCGTGCGCCGAGGTCGGTTCGCCGGACCGTTAATGGCGCGCGCTTTCGCGCGGCTTCGGGCAGTATGTCCGGATGGTATGGACAGCACCTGACGTCAAGCCGGTCGACGAACCGTTCATCGCCGACGAGCGCACCATGCTGGTGGCGTTCCTCGACGTACACCGGGACTACCTGTTGCAGAAGTGCGCAGGCCTCACCGGTGCGCAGTTGGCGCGCCAACCGGTGTCGCCGTCGAATCTGTCGCTGCTCGGCCTGATCCGGCACATGGCCGAGGTGGAACGCGCCTGGTTCCGTCGCCGCGTCCGTGGTTCGGACCTGCCGATGCTGTACTCGCGGCCGGACAACGATGATGCCGACTTCACCGAACTGGACCCGGAACGGGCCGAAGCGGAGTACGCGACCCTGCTGCGGGAGCGGGACCTCGCCCGCGAGGCCGTTGTCGACGTCGGACTGGACGACAGGTTCGTGCACACCCGTTGGGGCGAGATGTCCCTGCGCTGGGTGTTCCACCACATGATCTGTGAGTACGCCCAACACAACGGCCACGCCGACCTGATCAGGGAGGCCATCGACGGTGTCAGGAGCTGATGGCATGGATTGATTGAACTTGCACGCTAGTGCATAATCATCCACATGGTGACGCGGGTGGCGGTGGCGGGCGCGAGCGGTTATGCGGGCGGCGAACTGCTACGCCTGCTGTTGGCACACCCGGAAGTCGAGATCGGTGCCCTGACCGCGGGCGGCAGCGCGGGCACCCGGCTGATCGAACACCAACCGCACCTCGTTCCCCTGGCCGACCGGGTGCTCGCCGACACGACGCCGGACACCATGGCCGGTCACGACGTCGTCTTCCTGGCCCTGCCACACGGCAGGTCCGCCGAACTCGCCGCCGCCATCGACCCGGACACACTCGTCGTGGACTGCGGCGCGGACCACCGGCTCACCAGCGCCGGCGCCTGGACCCGCTGGTACGGCGGCCAGCACGCCGGCGCCTGGCCTTACGGCCTGCCCGAACTGCCGGGCGTGCGCGCGACGCTGGTCGGTGCCCGCCGGATCGCCGTGCCGGGCTGCTACCCGACCGCCGTCAGCATCGCGCTCGCGCCTGCCCTGGCCGCAGGCCTGGTCGAACCCGACGTGCAGGCGGTCGCGGTCAGCGGCACGTCCGGCGCGGGCCGCGCCCTCAAACCGCACCTGCTGGCCACCGAGGTCATGGGCGCCGCGTCCGCCTACGGCGTCGGCGGCACGCACCGCCACACCCCGGAGATCGCGCAGAACCTCACCGCCGCGGCCGGCACCCAGGTCACCGTGTCGTTCACGCCGGTGCTGGTGCCGATGTCCCGCGGCATCCTGGCCACCTGCTCCGCCCCGGTCCGGTCCGGAGTGGACACCGAAGCCGCCAACAGGACCTACCAGGCCGCCTACGCGGACGAGCCGTTCGTACACCTGCTGCCCGACGGCGTCTGGCCCACCACGTCGGCCACACTCGGCGGCAACGCGGTGCACCTCCAGTTCACCGTGGACGCCGACGCCGGCAGGCTGATCGTGGTGTCCGCCGTGGACAACCTGACCAAGGGCACCGCGGGCGCCGCCATCCAGTCGATGAACCTGGCACTCGGCTTCCCGGAAACCACCGGGCTTTCCACCGTCGGGATGGCGCCATGACCGACCTGCCGGCCGGCTTCCGGTTCGACGGCAACGTCCTGGTCAACGAAGGCCCGACGGACACGGCAGGCGGCCGGTTCGCCGGCACCGACCTGACACCGGCACAGCTGTGGACCCGCCAGGTGCTCACCGACGGCCAGTTGCGCGCCATCGCGTTCGAGCAGGCCGACGTGAGTTTCGACACGGTGCACGAGACCGCGGAACGAGTCGCGGGCGAACTGAACATCGGCGCGGTCGAGGTCGCGGTCTGCGAGGCCGGCTTTCCCCGGCCGGTGCCCACCGTCGACGGCGACTGGAATGTCGCCACGCTCGCCACCGACGAGGGCACGGTGCTGCTCACCGACGCCGTGCTCGACCCTGACACGCTCGACGCGGTACTGGACAACATCACCGGCACCGTGCTGCTGCTCGCTTCCGGTACGTCCGGCAGGTCGCCGAGCGCCACCGAGTTCACCACCGAGTTCCACGCGCGGGAACGCGCCGACGCGGCCGGTAAGGCCGAGGTGCTGATCGAGGCTCTGCCGTGGCTGCAACGGTTCCACGGTGCGATCGTGGTGGTGAAGTACGGCGGCAACGCCATGGTCGACGAGGACCTCAAGCGGGCCTTCGCGCAGGACATGGTGTTCCTGCGGTTCGCGGGTCTGCACCCGGTGGTCGTGCACGGCGGCGGACCGCAGATCTCCGCCATGCTCGACCGGCTCGGCATTCCCGGCCGGTTCGCGGGCGGCCTGCGGGTGACGACCCCGGAGACCATGGACGTGGTCCGGATGGTGCTCGTCGGCCAGGTCGCCCGCGAACTCGTCGGCCTGATCAACCAACACGGCCCGTACGCGGTCGGCATCTCCGGCGAGGACGCCCACCTGTTCACCGCGGCGCGTCGATCGGCCGTAGTGGACGGTGAACCGGTGGACATCGGCCTGGTCGGCGACGTGGTCGCGGTCAACCCGGACGCCGTGCTGGACATCGTGCGGGCCGGCCGGATCCCGGTGGTGTCGACGGTCGCGCCGGACGTGGACGGCCTGGTGCACAACGTGAACGCGGACACCGCGGCGGGCGCGCTGGCCGTCGCGCTCGGCGCGGCCAAGCTGGTCGTGCTGACCGACGTGGCGGGGCTGTACCTGAACTGGCCGGACCGTGCCTCGCTGCGGCACGAGATCCGCGCCGACGAACTGGAGCGGGTGCTGCCCGGTCTCGCCAGTGGCATGGTGCCGAAGATGGAGGCCTGCCTGCGCGCGGTGCGCGGCGGCGTCGCGGCGGCACACGTGATCGACGGCAGGCTGGCGCATTCGCTGCTGCTGGAGGTCTTCACCACTCGTGGCGTGGGGACCATGGTGCTGCCGGACGAGGAGCCGACGTGATCGAATCCAATGTGGACGGCCAAGCCAAGTGGCGGTCCGTGTTCATGGACAACTACGGCACGCCCGAACTCACGCTGGTGCGCGGCGACGGCCCGTGGGTGTGGGACGCGGACGGCAACCGCTATCTCGACCTGGTCGGCGGCATCGCGGTGAACGTGCTGGGTCACGCCCATCCGGCTGTGGTGGCCGCGGTGACCGAGCAGATCGCGGTGCTGGGCCACACGTCGAACCTGTACGTGAACCCGGTCGCGGTCGAGTTGGCCGAAGCCCTGCTCGACGTCACCGGTTTCGCCGGTCACGGCCGGGTGCTGTTCTGCAACTCCGGCGCGGAGGCACTCGAAGCCGCGTTCAAGATCACCCGACTGACCGGCCGCGACCAGGTCGTCGCCTGCCACGGCGCGTTCCACGGCCGCACCATGGGCGCGCTGGCCCTGACCGGCCAACCCGCCAAGCGCACCCCGTTCGAACCGCTCACCCCCGGCGTCACGCACGTGCCCTTCGGGGACGTCGCGGCACTCGACAAGGCCGTCACCACGGACACCGCGGCCGTCGTCGTGGAACCGGTGCTCGGCGAGGGCGGTGTCGTCCCGGCGCCGGACGGCTACCTGGCCGCGGCCCGCGAGATCACCAGCCGGTCCGGCGCGCTGCTCGTGGTGGACGAGGTGCAGACCGGTCTCGGCCGGCTGGGCACCTGGTTCGCCTTCCAACAGGCCGGCATCACCCCGGACCTGATCACGCTGGCGAAGGGCCTCGGCGGCGGGCTGCCGCTGGGTGCGGTGATCGGCATCGGCGCGGCAGGCGACCTGCTCGCGCCCGGCCAGCACGGCACCACGTTCGGTGGCAACCCGGTCTGCTGCGCGGCCGGGCTGGCGGTGCTGCGTACCATCGCCGCCGACCGGCTGGCCGACCACGCCGCCGTGATCGGCAAGGAGATCGCCCGTGGCGTCGAGGACCTGCACCACCCGCTGGTCAGCGGCGTGCGCGGGGCCGGGCTGCTGCTGGGCATCACGTTGCGCCGCCCGGTGGCCGCCACCGTCGCGTCCGCCGCGCAACGCGCCGGCTACCTGATCAACCCGGTCCAGCCCGACGTGTTGCGGCTGGCCCCACCGCTGGTCATCGACCACCAGCAGGCCCACGACTTCGTCGCCGCACTGCCCGCCGCCCTGACCGCGGCGGGGGAGGAGAACTGATGGTCCGCCACTTCCTGCGTGACGACGACCTGGACCCGACCGAACAGGCCGAGGTGCTGGACCTCGCCGTCGACATGAAGGCCGACCCGCTGGGTTACTCCGTGCTCGCCGGCCGTTCGGTCGCCACGATCTTCGAGAAGAACTCCACCCGAACGCGCCTGTCCTTCGCCGTGGGTATCCACCAGCTCGGCGGCCAGGAGATCATGATGGACGGCCGCACGATGCAGCTGGGCCGCGAGGAGACCATCGAGGACACGTCCCGCATCCTGTCCCGGTACGTGCACGCCGTGGTCTGGCGGACGTTCGCCCAGCCCAGGATCGCGGCGATGGCGTCGGTGTCGGCCGTCCCGGTGATCAACGCCCTGACCGACGAGTTCCACCCGTGCCAGGTGCTGGCCGACCTGCAGACCATCCGGGAGCGGCACGGCAGGCTCGCCGGCGTGACCGTCACCTTCCTGGGTGACGGCGCCAACAACATGGCGCACTCGCTGCTGCTGGGCGGCGCCACCGCCGGCATGCACGTCCGGATCGTGTCGCCGCTGGGTTTCGAGCCGAACCAGAAGGTCCTGCTCGACGCGGAACGTCGGGCCAAGGAGACCGGCGGCAGCGTGACCCTGTCCACCCACCCGCATGTCGCGGTGGACGGTGCCGACGTGCTGGTCACCGACACCTGGACGTCGATGGGCCAGGAGAACGACGGCAAGGACCGGATCAGCCCGTTCCGGCCGCTCCAGGTCAACGCCGACCTGCTGGCCAGGGCCGCGCCCGGCGCGATCGTGCTGCACTGCCTGCCGGCGCACCGCGGCTGGGAGATCACCGACGAGGTGATCGACGGCCCGGCCAGCGGGGTCTGGGACGCGGCCGAGAACCGCCTGCACGCACAGAAGGCTTTGCTGGCATGGGTACTGGAGCGATCATGAAGGCGGCATCGTGACGGGCGCTGCGGCCACCCGGGTTGCCCGCCAGGCAAGAATCGTGGAACTCGTCTCCCGGATGGCGATCCGCAGCCAGACCGAGCTGGCCAAGCTGCTTGCCGCGGAAGGCGTCGACGTCACGCAGGCGACCCTGTCGCGTGACCTGGACGAACTCGGCGCGGTGAAGCTGCGTGGCGCGGACGGCGGCGCCCCGGTCTACGTGATCCCGGAGGACGGCAGCCCGGTGCGCGGCGTGCAGGGCGGCACCTCCCGGCTGGCCAGGCTGCTGGGCGAACTGCTGGTGTCCGCGGACGGCTCGGTCAACCTGACCGTGCTGCGAACACCGCCCGGTGCGGCGCAGTTCCTGGCCAGCGCCATCGACCGGGCAGCTCTACACGAAGTGGTCGGCACCATCGCCGGTGACGACACGGTGATGGTGATCGCGCGCGAGCCCATCAGCGGCCTCGAACTGGCCGACCGGTTCAACGTCATGGCCGGCAGGCCCACCGTCGACTTGCGTAGTGAACAAGGAGAACAGCAATGACCGAGCGGGTCGTACTCGCCTACTCAGGCGGACTGGACACGTCCGTCGCCATCGGATGGATCGCGCAGGAGACCGGCGCCGAGGTGGTCGCCGTGGCCGTCGACGTCGGCCAGGGCGGCGAGGACATGGACGCCATCCGCAAGCGCGCCCTGGAGTGCGGCGCGGTCGAGGCCGTCGTCGCCGACGCCACCGACGAATTCGCCGAGCAGTACTGTCTGCCCGCGTTGCAGACCAACGCGCTCTACATGGACCGCTACCCGCTGGTGTCGGCCCTGTCCCGCCCGGTCATCGTGAAGCACCTCGTGCAGGCCGCGATCTACCACGGTGCCACCACGGTCGCGCACGGCTGCACCGGCAAGGGCAACGACCAGGTCCGGTTCGAGGTCGGCATCGGCGCGCTCGCGCCCGACCTCAAGGTCGTCGCTCCCGTCCGCGACTATGCCTGGACCAGGGAGAAGGCCATCCTCTGGGCCGAGGAACGGCACCTGCCCATCGATGTCAACAAGCGTTCGCCGTACTCGATCGACCAGAACGTCTGGGGCAGGGCGGTCGAGACCGGCTTCCTCGAGGACATCTGGCACGCGCCGATCGAGGACGTGTACGCCTACACCGCGAACCCGGCCGAGCCGCGTGAGCCGGACGAGCTGGTCATCACGTTCGACAAGGGTGTGCCGGTGGCCATCGACGGCGAGTCGGTCAGCGTCCTGCAGGCCATCACCGAGCTGAACCGGCGGGCCGGCGCGCAGGGCGTCGGGCGGCTGGACATGGTCGAGGACCGGCTGGTCGGCATCAAGAGCCGCGAGGTCTACGAGGCGCCCGGCGCGCTCGCGCTGATCACCGCGCACCAGGAACTGGAGAACGTCACGCTGGAGCGGGACCTGGCCCGGTTCAAGCGG
>DASXXM010000709.1:0-20512 GCA_036503065.1 Pseudonocardiaceae bacterium
CGCGCATCATCTGATCATCAGCCCGCAAGGGAGGCATGGATGGTCGAGGACCACGGGGTCGACGAGCTCATCCACCAGTGGACGGTGGAGCGGTCCCATGACGCCGAGCTCGCCGAGGCGAGCCGGTTGGCATCGGCCTGGTTGGCCGAGACGCCGACCAGCGCGCCGGGCACGTTGCCGGGTATTCCCGGGCAGCGTGGCCGGGCCGGCACCGGCGGCCTGTTGTCGGTCGAGTCGGCCGACCCGGTGTATGTGGACGCCATGCGTCAGCGGTTGCCCGGCGTGCCGGACGACCTGCTGGCCAGCGTGGCGACCTGCTGGCAGCTCGTCGGCGGCATCGCCGACGCGGAGGCCTGGTGGGACGCCGGCATCAGCCCGCTGGACCAACGTGCGCTGGACTATCGCGCGGCCGGGCTCGGGCCGGCCGACCTGGCCCGGCACCTCGGTCCGTACACGGTGCTCGAGCACCTCCGGCGCGGCAGCTCCGCGGCGTGGTGTGTCGCGCGGTTGCGGCGCCAGCGCAGGGACGGCGTGGCCTGATCGACGTGCGAAGGTGCGGCTAACCGCGCGTAACCAACAAGGTCGCGTGGTCGTTGATCCGGTGTGCCGACTTATGACCGCCCAGTAACCCGTGTGCGGTCCGGACTTGTCGGCCGGTTGGCGTTGGTCGTCGCAGTTCTGCTCGTCGGTGCTGTCGGGGTGTGGTTCCTGACCCGTGCGGCTACCCCGAAACCGGGTCTGACCACGGCGGACATCCCCGCGCTCCAGGTCACGCCCGCTCGGGTGCAGCCAGGTTCCGCGGTGCCGGTGAGCCTCACCGCGGCCGACCCGGTCGCGTTGCGGCAACCGACCGCGCAGCAGCCATCGTCGTTGACCGACTGGGCGAACCGCGTCACCGCGGCGACCGGCGTGCCGGAACCCGCGGTGTGGGCGTACGGCAACGCGGAACTGGCCATGCGCACCACGGAACCCGGTTGCCACCTGACGTGGGCGACGCTGGCCGGCATCGGCCGGGTGGAGTCGAACAACGGCCAGTTCGGCGGCGCACACCTGCTACCCAACGGCCAGGAGTCCACACCGGTCATCGGCGTCCCGCTGGACGGCACCGGCGGCGTGCAGAACATCCCCGACACCGACCACGGCCGCTACGACGGCGACCCGGTGTACGACCATGCGGTGGGCCCGATGCAGTTCCTACCGTCCACATGGGCCGAATACGGCGCGGACGCGTTGGGCAACGGACAACCCGACCCGGAGAACATCAACGACGCCGCCCTGGCCGCCGCGCGCTACCTGTGCGTCGGCGGCCGCGACATGGGCACCGCATCCGGCTGGTGGTCGGGCCTGATGTCCTACAACAACTCCGCCGTGTACGGCCAGAAGGTCTTCGGCCTCGCCGACAGCTACGCACGCCAGGCATACACAGCCCTGAACGCAGCCAGCCACTGAACCGGCCTGCCTGTAGCCGAACAACCTCGATGGCCAACCACCGCCAGGCTCCGGAACCCCGACCAAGCTTCCAAGCTGCGACTTTGCCGAACGCCGGGCAGACCCCCGCCCAACCCTGGGGGCTACGGCCCTTTTCAACCCTATGCCTGTCAAGCCCCGAATGGGGTATCTGCCGGAAAGTTGTGGATAACCACCGAACCTGTGGACAAGCGCCTTGACAACAACGTCGGCGACGGGGCGCGTGGACGAGTAGTACGCGAACCCGCCGGTCCTCGAGCGAGAAGTAGTGGCCCCAGGCCGACTTTGGCGGGTTGGGCGGGTCTGCCTACGCGTTGACGTGCGGTCCGCGCAGCGTGGCTGCGGTCGCGCGACAACCGGTTGGAAGCTGGGGAAGCCCACCTGAGTGCGACGTAGGTCACCCGGACGGCGGTGCTAGCGTTGGGGTGTGCAGCGGTTGTTCGGCTCGCGGGCGCTGGCCATCGTGGCGGTCAGCCTGATCGCCGTGGTCGGGGGGCTGCTGCTGGCCTGGTGGCAGTGGAACCGGTACCAGTCGGCGACCGGCACGCTGCAGAACCTCGGCTATGTACTTCAATGGCCGCTGTTCGGCGTTTTCCCCGCCTTCATGTTCTGGCGCATCCACCGCACCGCACGGCGCGAGCGGGCCCACGACGGCGTGCGGGAGCAGCCGGAACAGGAAGAACCAGCACCCGACCCACGGCTCACGTACGTCCAGAACCGCACCGTGGCCGACGAGGACTCCGAACTGCTGGCCTACAACGAATACCTGGCCACTCTGGCCGACAGGGAGCAACGCCATGCCGGCTGAGGCAGCCACCATCGACGACGCACGCACGCAGCGGATCCACTCGGCGCTGGGCCGCTATCGGGTGATCGCTTACACCGTTGGTGTCGGGCTTCTGTTGCTGTGCGTGGCAACCGTGCTGGACTGGGGTTTTCACGAGCCGGGCATGGCCGCGATCGTCGGGCCGCTGCACGGGTTCCTCTACATGATCTACCTGGCGCTGGGCATCGACTTGGCGCTGAAGGCCCGCTGGTCGGTTGGCGGCACGCTGCTGGTGCTGATCTCCGGCACCATCCCGTTCTTGTCGTTCGTGGCCGAGCGCCAGGTCACCAGCCGGATCAGGACCGGCCGCTCGCTGTAGTGACAGGAGTGGTCACAGCGGGAGCGGTGGCAGGGATCGGGCCGGACCGCAGGTCGACGGCCATCCGGAACTTCGGACAGCGCGTGATGTCCTCGTGCTCGCACTCCAGCGCGTGCGCGAGCAGGTCCCGTGCCTTGTTCAGTTTCCGCAGGCTCTCGGTGATCGTGATCATCTTGGCGTCGACCAGTTCCCGCCACCGGAACCGGTCGGTCTGCTGCTTGGTGATCAGATCCTGGATCTCGGCCAGCGTGAAACCGGCGTCCTGACACAGCCGCAGCATGCCCACCTGGGACAGCGCTTCCTCGGTGTAGCGGCGTTGGCCGCCGGAGCGGGCGGCGGGTCGCATCAGGTTTCGCCGTTCCCAGAACCGGATCGTGGACGTCGGCACCCCGGTGGCGACGGACAGCTGGCCGATCGTGAACATGACGGGTCGCACCCCCTTGACTTGAACCATGGTTCAAGCGTCAGTGTGACAAAGGTGACCACGACACACCAACCCAACCTCGGCGCGCTGTTCGACCCGGCGACCCGACCGAACCCGTACCCGCTGTACGACGAGCTGCGCGACTTCGGTCCGTTCGCGCTGCTGGACGGCGCGCTCACCGTCCTGGGCACGCACGAGCGGTGCACCACGATCCTGCGCGACCCGACGTTCAGCAGCGACCGCAACCGCACCCTCCTGCCGCGCCGTGCCGACCGGCCGGACGACCAACGCGGCCGCCCGTCGTTCCTGTCGCTCGATCCGCCCGACCACACCCGCCTCCGTCGCCTGGTGGCGAAGGCGTTCACGCCACGGGTGATCGCGGGGCTCGAACCACGCATCCGGGAGCTCGTGGCGGAGCTGTTCGCCGGGTTCGCCGACCGCGACACGTTCGACGTGGTCGGCGGGCTGGCCTACCCGCTGCCGGTACGCATCATCTGCGAGCTGCTCGGCGTGCCCGACGCCGACCACGAGCGGTTCGAGGGCTGGTCACGAAACCTGGTCCGGGCACTCGACCCCGCGATGGCGATCACCGACCCTGGCGAGGTGTCCGACATCGAGACCGCGCAGCGCGAGTTCACCGAGTACTTCACCGCGCTGATCGCGACCCGCCGCACCACACCGGGCGACGACCTGCTGTCCGGCCTGATCCTCATCGAGGAACAGGGTGACCAGCTCACCGAGGCCGAACTGGTTGCGACCTGCGTCCTGCTGCTCGTCGCCGGACACGAGACCACCGCGAACCTCATCGCCAACGGCGTCCTGGCGCTGTTGCGGCATCCCGATCAGCTGGCCGCCCTGCGTGCCGACCCGGCGTTGATCGCCGGGACGGTCGAGGAGGTGCTGCGGTACGACCCGCCCGTGCAACTCACCACCCGAGTGGTGCGCGAACCGACCCGATTCGGTGATGTCGAGGTGCCCACCGACGGTGTACTGCTGCTGATGATCGCCGCCGCCAACCGCGATCCCGCGGTGTTCGCCGAACCGGACAGGTTCGACATCACGCGGGACGCGCGCCAGCATCTGTCGTTCGCGGCCGGACCGCACTTCTGCCTCGGTGCGGGGCTCGCTCGGCTCGAGGCAACGGTCGCGCTGTCCGCGTTCGCCGACCGGGTGGTCGATCCGTTGCTGGACAACGACTCCCTGCGCTACCGGCCGCACGTCAACCTGCGTGGGCCGGAGCGCATGCTGGTCGGGTTCAGTCGGTTGGGGTGAGCGCGTGCCGGACGTGATAGGGCAGCACGGTTCGACTGCGCAGCGCGTCCGCGTCGAGCGTGCGCGGCAGGTACCTGCTGGTGGCCAACCGTTCGATCATCAGACCGGTCGGGTCGTCGATCCGGTCGGCCCGGCCGAACAGGAACGCCCACTCGTGCTCGTCGGAGGAGAAACACGATACGGTACCGAAGGTTTCGCCGAAGCGGGCCAGTAAGCGGATGAGGGTTTCGTTGCGCCACAACGTCGGGCAGCCTGCCTGGCCCGCGACCACGCCGCCCGGTGTCGTCGCGGCACGGCACATCGCCATGAATTCGGCGCCGTAGAGCCGGTTGTGCTGGGCCGCCGGGTCGTGTTCCCGCTCGTCCGGCAGGTCGACCAGCACCACGTCGTACCGGTCCGCGGCCGCGTCGGCGGCGATGCGCCGCACGAACTCCCAGCCGTCCGCGTAGTGGACGGTGACCGGGCCGTCGCCGCGTTCCGCACTGTCCAGTTCGGACTCGGTGTAGCCGTAGGGCAGATGACGCGCGCAGAGCCGCACCGCCTCCTCGTCGATGTCGACGTGATCCACGTGCCGGGCACCGAACTCGACCGCGATCCGACAGACGACACCCTCGCTCGACCCGACGACCAGCACCCGGTCCACCTGGTCGGCCAGCAGCAACGCCGGCACCAGCAGCGCCTCGTGGTAGACCAGTTGGCTGAACTCGGTGCTCTGCCGATCGTTGTCGCAGAACAGCGAAACACCCTGTGCGGTACGGCCGATCACCACGTGCTGGAACCGCGTGTCGCCCTCGTGGAGCACCTCGTCCAGGTCCCAGACCCTGGTCAGTCCGGGCGCCAGCGGCTCGTGGATCTGAGAAGTGGTCACAACGGGACTCATCGGACGACCTCTCGTGCTGCCTCGACGGTGGCCGGTGCCGTCCGGCCGCGGCGAATGATGGTGACGTGCGTGTCCTTGGCGCCCAACGCCTCCGCCAGTAATCGGGTCGCGAGTTCGGGGTCCGCGCGGTTGCCACAGGTGAACACGTCGAGGAACACCGCGCCGACTTCGGGATAGGTGTGCAGCGACGCGTGCGACTCCGACAGCAGCGCGAGCACGGTAACCCCTTGTGGCACAAAGCGTTTACTCACCACGTCGCACACGGTCGCGCCGGCCCGGTCGAGAGACCGCTCCAGAGTGACGCGCAGGAAGGCGACATCGTCCAGGAGGGCCGGATCGACCCCCTCGAACTCGGCGAGAACGTGTTGTCCGGCAAAGACTCCGACCGCGGCGCCGGCGGCACTGGCCGGCAACTGGTCACGAGACATCTCTCAACCTCCCAACCTCTCCATGGTGGTTCGGGCAGGATCGGACTCCTGCCGATGCGGATGTGTGGCGAGTGGCGGACCGGCGGCGGTCAGCTCCGGTCGGTCCGAACGCAGTACGTGGGCAGCGGGGCGAAACCGTTGAACGATACCGAGGAATAGCTTGCCGTGTAGGCCCCGGCGCAGAGTATGTCAACGTGATCGCCGGACGCCATGGCAAGGGGCAGCCGATAGGGCGTGCGCTGGTAGATCACGTCGTCGCCGTCGCAGGTCGGTCCGGCCAGCACTACGGGGCCGTCCGGGCCGGGCACGTCGCAGGCGAGTCGATACGTGATCATCTCGCCTTCTGTCTCGGCGAGACCGCTGTACCGGCCGACGTCCAGGTATACCCACCGGTGGTCGTCGGTTGCTGATTTCCGTGCCACCAGCACGACTTCGCTGCGAATCACCCCGGCGTCCGCGACGACGGCCCGGCCGGGCTCGATCAGCGGGCGGGGCTGCCGGTCGCCGAACTGCTCGTCGAGGCAGGTTCGGATCGCGGCCGCGCAGTCGGCGATGGTGGGCACGTCGGTCCGGTACCGGACCGGGAATCCGCCGCCGATATTGATCATCGGCAGCTTGACGCCCGCGCCGGCGAGGCGGCGCCCGATCCGGGCGGCCTGTGCTATCCCGCCGCGCCAGGCGTCCGGGTCGGTCTGTTGCGATCCGACGTGAAAACCGACGCCGTGCGCGCGCAGGCCGAGTTCGGTCGCGCGCAGCAAAAGATCGCACGCCATCTGTTCGTCGCAGCCGAACTTGCGCCCGAACGGGGTGGCCGCGCCCGGTGGTTCGACCAACACTCGGCAGAACACGCGAGCGCCGGGTGCGTGCCGGGCAATGTGTTCGATATCACCGAGGCTGTCCGTGGTGAACAGCGAGACGCCGTGCCGGTACGCGAATGCGATGTCCGTCGGTTTCTTGATGGTATTGCCGTATGAGAGTGACTCGGGTCGGGCTCCGTTGGCCAGGCACAGCGTGATCTCCGCCGTGCTGGCGACGTCGAAACCGGCACCGAGTTCGGCCAGCAGCGCGATTATCTCCGGCGCGGGATTCGCCTTGACCGCGTAGCGGATCCGGGCGCTCGGCAGGGCGGCGCGGACAGCGCGAAAGCGATCACGCACGATGTCCAGGTCGACCACGAGGCAGGGGGTCTGCGGTGCGACGCGGTCCAGGAACTCCCGAATCCGGTCCGGCACCGCGCCCGGGGGCGCCATGTGCGCCTGGGTGGGACGGTCGGGAGATGGCGCCGCGCGGTCACCCGTGTCGAGGACGAGGCTGTCGGTCATGCCGATGGGATCTCCCTCCCGTTCGACCGCGACCCGGATCGCGCGGTGAGGCTGCCGAGCCTGCTGGTTCCCGCCCGTCCGGCGCAAGCCCACGGCGGGGGCGGCGGCGCCCGGAACCATGGACGGACCAGCGCGGTTCACCCTCCGGTACCACCGGGGGTCACGCGTTCAGCCCAGCCGAATACCCGAGTGGCGCGAATCGACCTGGGCGATTCGACCTGGGCAGATCGATCAGCGCAGGCTGTAGCCGATGCCCCTGATCGTCTGGATCAGCGGGCGGCCCTGGTTGTCGATCTTCTTGCGCAGGTAGCTGATGTAGGACTCGACGATGCGGCTGTCGCCGTCGTAGTCGTAGTTCCAGACCCGGTCCAGGATCTGCGTCTTGCTGACGACTTTCTCGGCGTTGACCATCAGGTACCGCAACAGGTTGAACTCGGTCGGCGACAGCTCCACGATCCGGCCTGCGCGCCGTACCTCGTGTGCGTCCTCGTCCAGGGTCAGGTCGGCGTAGGTGAGCTGGCCGTCCCAATCGCCCTTCGTACCGGGTGCCCGCCGTGCGCGGCGCAGGATGGTGCGCAGCCGCAGCACGATCTCCTCCGGGCTGAACGGCTTGGTCACGTAGTCGTCGCCACCCGCGGTCAGCCCGGCGATGCGTTCGGCGATCGAGTCGCGGGCGGCCAGGAACAGGACCGGCACACGTGGGCCGAACGGTTCGGCGGATGGTTGGGAGAAGGCACTGTCGTGGCCGTTGCGCAGCCTGCGGGCCAGCGCGAAGCCGTCGCCGTCCGGGAGGACCGCGTTCATGACCATGACATCCGGTGGAAACGCCATGGCCATGGTCAGTGCCGCCGCGCTGTCGCCGACGGTGTGCACGTCGAACCCGCTCAGTCGGAGTGTCGCGCTGAGGAGGTCGCGGACATTCGGTTCGTCGTCCACGACCAGTACGGTTGCCGGCGGGCTCATTCGTGCATCCTGACCGGTAAAGATGCGAGCTACCTCAAGATCGGCTGGGAGCTTGCTGTGAGCCCCTTGCACACTGCTGGTGATCGGCTCGGCGCCAGTGGTCACCCAATAGGCGATCGACGTCGATCATGCCGAGACGGATCGGCATTTTCTCGGCATTACGGAACATGACCGAGCCGACACGCGTTGACGGCATCCTCGGATGATCGCCAATACCGTGGCCCGTCGTTGTCGGGGCAAATGTCAATGTCAATGTCCGACGAAAAGCGGCCACTTGTGGAGACTAGGTAGCCATAACCTGGATTCCCTCGGACAAGGAACCCAAATCGGCCTGACACAAGGACGTTCCCCGTCGGTAGCGCTGGCCTGGCACCCGCTGGGTTGGTACTCTCTGTGACGCCCGACAGCCGACCTGGTCGGTCTGTGGCGAGCTGTGAGGTGGTGTCCATGACGGCTCAGCATCCACCGGTGGGTGTCCTCTTCGGAGAGACGCCGGTTGCCAGTGGTGTGCTGCCGTTGCCGAGCACGGCCGCGGGTGGGTGCGCGAGAACGAATGCGCCGGTTGGGGCCGGGGGTATCGTTCGGTGAGGTTGGGGGCCGGGATGACCGAACTTGTTGCCAGTGAACCGCTGACGGTAGCTCTGCACAGGGTGCCGGACGCGCAAGTTCTTGACTCAGTCATTACGTCCACAGTGGATAGCGACGACCTGGCAGTTGTGGTCGCCGCCGCGGTGACGGGCGATCGGCTGGCGGTGGACCGGCTGCTCGGCTACGTCCGTCCGCTGGTGGTGCGCTACTGCCGCGCCAGGGTGGGTCGTCAGGAGCGGTCGTTCGCCTCGGCCGACGACGTCGCGCAGGAAGTGTGCCTCGCGGTGCTCACGGCGTTGGCGAGCTACCGGGACCAGGGCCGCCCGTTCCTGGCCTTCGTCTACGGCATCGCCGCACACAAGGTCGCCGACGCGCACCGGGCCGCGGCCCGCAACCGCGCCGAACCGGTGGCCGAGGTCCCGGACGAGCCGGAGCTGGAGGCGGGCCCGGAACAGCGCGCGATGCGCGACGAGACGACCGCCCGGATGGCTGAGTTGTTGCAGGTCCTGCCGGCCAAGCAGCGCGAGATCCTGGTACTGCGCGTTGTCGTCGGCCTGTCCGCGGAGGAGACCGCGGATGCCGTCGGCTCGACCCCCGGCGCGGTCCGGGTCGCCCAGCACAGGGCCCTGGCCCGCCTGCGGCTCACCGCGTCCCGCTGGGACCTGGTCTGACCTGGTGAGATCAACAGAGGTCGCGGTCCAAGATCACTCGATCCGGTGACAAACCCGGAAACCGGGAGAAAACCACCCGGTCCCGTTCGTTGAGCCCAGAAAACGGCCGCCCCGGCTCACGGCGACACACAGCGAAAACCCGCACGAGCTGCGTCCCAGGTCCAGCGAGGTCCGAACCACCCGACCGACGCCAGCCGTTTGGCAGGTTGGGCTGCCCGTGCGGTTGGTCAGCCGCCGAGCAGTCTGGACAGGGCCTCGCGGGCCGCCGCGTCGCGTTCGGCAAGTTTGCTGAGTTCCTCGGCCAGCAGACCGAGCCACTCGTCGATACCGATCGTTTTGCGGCTGATCACGACGTCCCGGACGACGGTGCGGACTTCGGCGTCGACACCGCGTTTTCCTTGGCGTAGCTCCAATTCCCGCGCCTGCCCGCGCACCCGTACGGCGATCGCCTTGCCGGGGCGGCCCGCGACGCGGTCGCCGACGCTGCGCTGGTAGTCGACCTCGACCATGCCGTCCGGCAGGGCATCGCCCAGGGTGCTGGTCAGGACCCTGGTGTAGGACTCCACGTCGGACCGGTCCGCGCGCAGGGCGGCGATCATCATGTGCATGTCCCATGCTGGGCCCAGCTCGCCCGAACTCATGGTCAGTTGTCCAGCAGCGGAAGCACCAGCTGCGGTTTCGCGATCGTGTGGTCGGCGCGCAGCGGACGGATGGCCGTGCCGATCGCGAAGAACTCCGTGGTGTGGCCGCCCCACCGGTGTGGCAGCGACAGCAGTTGCACACCGACGATGCCCTCGGCGTGCAACGACTCAGCCTCGGTCTGCATCCGGCTCATCGCCAGCTCGCGGGCGTCGTACAGGGCCTCGGTGAACTGCGGGATCTCCACGTTCTGGCCGATGTTCCCCAGCGCCTGCCAGAAGCGCTGGTGCGCGATGTGGTATACGCACGTGCCCATCACCATGCCCAGCGGGGCGTAGCCGGACTGGACGAGCGTCCAGAAATCCTGTCCGTTCAGATCCGAAGTGAACGGTTTGCCGGTGTTGTTCCGCCATTCACCCTTCTCCTCCGCCTTGACCGCCGTGCCGATCGCGATGAACTCGGCCAGGTCGTTGCCGAACTCCTTGAACTCGATCTCCAGGCGCACGCCGACGATGCCGTCGGCACCGAGGACGTCCGCCTCGGCCTCCATCCTCGACATGGCCAGTTCGCGCGCGTGGTACATCGCGTTGGAGAGCGTGTCCAGTTCCTGGTTCTTGCCCCACCGGCCGAACTGGAAGCCGACATGGTAAATGCTCGAACCCAGGACCAGCCCCAGCGGCCGGAAACCGGCCTCGCGGACCAGCAGGAACTCGTTGACGCTCAGGTCCGAGGTGAACAGCGTGGTGCTCTGCCCAGGCTTCATCTCGGCGAGCCGGCGCATCGCATCCTCAGGGATGCTCTGGCCGTCGACCTCCGCACTGCTCATCGGGAACTCTCCATCCGATTGTTCGTCAGGACTGCTGTCCGGGCTTGCGAAGGGGCATGATCGTGAGCGCTTTGGTCGGTGCCCGCCTGCCGGTGTGGAAGCGGGCGATCGTGGTGCCGAACACGGAGGACTCCGCGCAGAGCAACGGCGTGTTGCCGGCCTCCTGATGCCACGACCGCAGGCTCATGCTGGCCACGATCGCGCCGTCCGCGCGGGCGCTGCGGGCGTGCGACGCGAACGTCTGCCGTGCCTTCGCGCGCACTCTGTTGATCAACTGGGTGTACGCGTTGACCTCGGAGTTGCCGGCCATCACGGACATCTGCGACCGGCTGGCCCAGTCGAGGAACTGGCTCTCCACCGCGATGCCGATGGCGATCCGGGCCGGCACCCAGCCCGCGTACATCAGTTTGGCCACGTCCTGGCCGGGCAGTTCGGTGGTGAAGAGCTGTCGGGGGCGGCGGGTCGAGTTGGCGCGCACCGCGGTGCCCAGCGCCATGAACTCCTGGCCGGTCTCGGCCAGTGCGCTGCGGGTGAGGCGGATGCCGACGATCCCGTCCGCGCCCATCGCCCTGGCCTCCGTCGTCATCCGGGCCAGCGCGGTGTCGTAACCGTGGTAGAGCGCGCTCACGTACGGCTGGAAGCTGACCGAGCCGACGAAACCGCCCATGCTGCCGACGCCGCCCATGCCGTAGTTCATGCCACCGGTCCAGCCGATGTTCTGCACGATGCAGCCCATCACCTCGCCGACCGGGCTCAGGCCGACGGTCTCGATGCCGACCGCGCCGGCCACCGACAGCAGCGACGTCTTGAGGCCGGTCGCGTCGAACCGGGCCAATCGGGCCCGCGCGACATCCGGCAGCCAGTCGCCATCCGTGCCGGCCACGGTGACCTCCTCAGCTCCGGACGCACGCTCAGTGCTCCCGATGTTCATCGTGCCACGACCCGGGATACGGCGAACATCGACTCGACTGATCACGGTTCGTTGTCCCGAATTACTACGGAAGTCAGCACCGGACCCTCGATGTGATTAGGCTCACTAGTCACGTGTGTAACGGCCAGTGAGGTGGGAGTGGTCACATGTCATCCGCAACGTCGCAGGACACCAGTGGCGTCATCCGCAGCCTGATACCTGCCCGGATCGACCGGTTGCCGTGGTCGGGTTTCCACACCAGGCTGGTCGTCGCCCTCGGCGTCGCCTGGATCCTGGACGGCCTGGAGATCAGCGTGGCCGGCGCGGTCGGCGGGGCGTTGACCAAGCCGGACACGCTCAACATGTCGGCACCCGCGGTCACCGCCATCGCCACCGTCTACCTGATCGGTGAGGTCGTCGGCGCCCTGGTGTTCGGCATGTTCGCCGACCGGTGGGGCCGCCGGAAACTATTCATGATCACGCTCGGCGTGTACCTGATCGGCAGTGGCCTGACGGCCGCGACCTCGGGTGCCGGCGCGGGCTGGATCACGTTCCTCTACGCCACCAGGTTCATCGCCGGGATGGGCATCGGCGGCGAGTACGCGGCGATCAACTCGGCGATCGACGAGTTGATCCCGGCCCGCTACCGGGGCCGGATCGACATCGCGGTCAACGGCACGTACTGGGCAGGCGCGATCCTGGGCACGTTCGCCACCTTCATCTTCCTGAACGCGATCTCGCCGCACCTGGGCTGGCGGCTGGGCTTCCTGCTCGGACCGGTGCTCGCACTGGTGATCATCTTTGTTCGGCGCAACCTGCCGGAGAGCCCGCGCTGGCAGTTGATGCACGGCCACGCCGAGGCGGCGGAGGCGTCCATCGCTGGCATCGAGCGCGAGGTCGAACTGTCCGGCGGCAAGCTCGAACCGGTCGACGAGAGCCGGGCACTGGACATCAGGCCTGCCGAGCGGACCGGCTACATCACCCTGACCCGCGTGCTGATCCGGGACTACTTCCCGCGATCCGTCCTCGGTCTCGGGCTGATGGTCACCCAGTCGTTCCTCTACAACGCGATCTTCTTCAGCTACTCGGTCGTGTTGACCGTCTTCTATCACGTGCAGGGGACGGCGGCGCTCTACGGCATCGCGTTCGCCATCGGCAACCTGATCGGTCCGTTCGTGCTCGGGCCGCTGTTCGACACGATCGGCCGCAAGAAGATGATCTCGGGGAGCTACCTCGCCGCCGGTGTGCTGCTGGGTGTCAGCGCGTTCCTGTTCAACGCGCACATGCTCAACGCGACGACCCAGACGCTGGCGTGGGTGATCATCTTCTTCTTCGCGTCCGCCGGCGCCAGCGCGGCCTACCTGACGGTGAGCGAGATCTTCCCGCAGGAGGTGCGGGCCAAGGCGATCGCGGTGTTCTTCTCCATCGCGCAGATCGTCGGCGCCCTGGCCACCCTGTTCTACGGGTCCCTCATCAACAAGGACCACCCCGACTTCGGCAAGCTCTTCATCGGGTACCTCACCGGCGCGGTGATCATGATCGCCGGGGGTGTCATCGCGTTGTTCTTCGGCGTGTCCGCGGAAGGGAAGTCGTTGGAGGACATCGCCGACCCGCTGGGCGCGGTCCGCCGTGGCGAGGCCATGAGCGGGGCGGCCGCGGGGGACTAGGCACTCGGCTCGCGGTCCCCGTTTCCCGGCGATAGTTTACTGGCCAGTAGGTTTACTCTACGGTAGGTACTGGTCGATCGGCGGGAACGGGGACCACGCATGGCAGACGACAACGGGCCGACCGGTCGGCGGGACGCGATGGGCTTCGGCCTCGCGCTGCTCAACCGGCTGGCCGGCGCGCCCATCGTGGCGCGGCTCGGCCTGCGCCGGCCGGTCCAGCAGGCCGTGTTCCAGGCCACCCGCGCCGGATTCCGCACCGCCGCCGCTGCCGGCCGTACCTTCCAGGCCGCCCAACGGTTCGGCAGGCCTGCCCGCCTGCCGGCCGGTCCCGAGCGCGACCTGCTCGACCTGACACCCACCGACGACCAGCGGTTGATCGTCGAGACCGTGCGCGAGTTCGCCGCGGCACAACTCCGGCCACGCGCCGCCGACGCCGACGATGCCTGCGCCACCCCGCCCGAAGTGTTCGGCAAAGCCGCCGAACTGGGCATTTCGCTGCTGGGCGTGCCGGAGGAACTCGGCGGCATCGGCACGGAACGCGCCACGACGACCAACGTCCTGGTCGCGGAAGCCCTGGCGCACGGCGATCTCGGCATCGCGGTCGCGTGTCTGGCGCCATCGGCCGTGAGCAACGCGCTCGTGCTGTGGGGCGACGCCGACCAGCAGGCCACCTACCTGCCGGCCTTCGTCGGCGACGACGTGCCGGCCGCGGCCGTCGCGGTGCTCGAACCACGCGCCCTGTTCGACCCGTTCGTGTTGGGTACCAAGGCCCGCCGGACGTCGACCGGGTTCGTGTTGGACGGCGTGAAGTCCTTGGTGCCCACGGCGGCCACGGCCGAACTGTTCGTGGTGGCCGCCGACCTTGAGGGCCGCGGTCCCACGCTGTTCCTGGTCGAGTCCGGCACGGCCGGCGTCGCGGTGGCGGCCGAACCGGCGATGGGCCTGCGGGCCGCCGGCATGGGACGGCTCATGTTCGAACGTGTCCCGTTGCCGGCTCGCGCGTTGCTTGGCGACGCGGACAGCTACCGGGAGTGCGTCCGGCTGGCCCGGCTCGGCTGGTGCGCGTTGGCCGTTGGCACCGGGAAAGCCGTGCTGGACTACGTGATCCCGTACGTCAACGACCGCGTCGCGTTCGGCGAGCCGGTCAGCCACCGGCAGGGTGTCGCGTTCACCGTGGCCGACATGGCCATCGAACTGGAGGGCATGCGACTGGTGACCTACCGCGCCGCCGCCCGCGCCGAGCAGGGCAAGCCGTACGCGCGCGAGGTGGCGCTGGCCAGGAAGTTGTGTGCGGACAAGGGAATGTTCCTGGGCAGTGCCGGCGTGCAGATGCTCGGCGGCCACGGTTACGTCAAGGAACACCCGGTGGAGCGGTGGTATCGGGACCTACGGGCCATCGGCGTCGCCGAGGGCATCGTGCTGGTGTGAGGAGGGTCGAGCGGTGATCAATCTCGAGGTGCCCGCGAAGCTGGCCACCCTGGTCGGCCAGGCACACCAGGCGGCCGCGGAGATCTTCCGCCCCAACTCCCGCAAGTACGACCGCGCGGAGCACACGTACCCGGTCGAGCTGGACATGCTGGCCGCGCTGCTGGACGGCCTGAACACCTCCGGCGCGGGCGGTGCCGGCGCAAGTGGGGTCCGGCGCCGGGACGACGACCGGTCGACCGGCGTCCGCAACGGCGGCAACCTGGCCACGGTGCTGGGCACCATCGAGATGTGCTGGGGCGACGTGGGTCTGCTGCTGGCCATGCCCCGCCAGGGCCTCGGCAACGCGGCCATCGCGTCGGTGGCCAACGACGAGCAGTCGGCCCGCTTCGCCGGCAGGTGGGCCGCGATGGCGATCACCGAACCGGACACCGGCTCGGACTCGGCCGCCATCCGCACCACCGCGGTGCCCGATGGCGACGACTACCTCCTCAACGGCGAGAAGATCTTCGTCACGTCCGGCGAACGCGCCGACGCGGTAGTGGTCTGGGCCACCCTGGATCGCGACAGGGGCCGAGCCGCGATCAAGTCCTTCGTGGTGGAAAAGGGCACCCCGGGTTTCGAACTGGTGCGCCTGGAACACAAACTCGGTATCCGAGCCTCCGACACGGCCCATTTCCGCCTGGACAACGTCCGGGTGCCGAAGGAGAACCTGCTCGGCGACCCGGAGATCAACACGGGCTTCGCAGGCGTGCTGCAGACCTTCGACAACACCCGCCCACTCGTCGCCGCGATGGCCGTCGGCGTCGCCCGCGCGGCACTCGAGGAAACGGCTGGGCTGTTGGCCGAAGCGGACGTCGAGGTCGACTACGACCGTCCGGCCAACAGTCAGTCCGCCGCCGCGGCCACCTACCTGGCGCTGGAAGCCGACTACGAGGCCGCCTACCTGCTGACCCTGTCCGCGGCCTGGCTGGCGGACAACGGAAAACCCAACTCCTTGCAGGCATCCATGGCCAAGGCGAAAGCGGGCCGCGCCGCGACCGACATCGCCCTGAAATGCGTGGAACTGGTCGGCAGCCTCGGCTATTCGGAGCACACGCTGCTGGAGAAGTGGGCCCGAGACGCCAAGATTCTCGACATCTTCGAAGGCACCCAACAGATCCAGCTGCTCATCGTGGCCCGCCGCCTGCTCGGCCGGACCAGTGCACAGCTGAAGTGATCATCCCCTGGCCGCGCGTGCGGCCTCCCCAAGCCCCCAGATCCCCCGTCGATCCGTCGGCGAGCGGGTCTCAGAGCTCCAGCGCGACCTCGGCGGCGCACGCGGGCCGGCACGGCCACGGCTGGCCACAGCTGGTGCAGTGGCTGCCGACGCACTGGTGGCTCACCAGCACGTGCACCGCGGTCTGCCGGTAGTGCTCGAGCAGCCCGGGCCAGTCTGTTGACACCGGTTCTGCCTCGACGGGCTTCGACATGGTGATCACGCCTTCCAGCGGTTTCGACCGGCACCCGCCGATGGCTGATCAGGTCAGTCGGCGGTCAGGTACCCGATACTTCTACGTTTGTCATCTCGTTGACGGCCCATTGTCCTCAGTGTGACGCCGGTTACCTGTCATCGCTACTATCGACGCGCGGTAGGAGTTCAAGGTTCACCCGTGAGCCGACTGGTCGTTCTGAATCGTTCAACGGTCGATCGGGATCAGACCGACCTCGGTGTGACGGTGATGCGCGCGCCGCGGGCGGGCACCAGCGTGATGTTGCGGGCCCGCTGGCCCTCCGGTCGCGACCGGTCCGGCGCCACGTCGTAGCGGCGCAACACCTCGCCCAGCACGACGGACGCCTCCATCAGGGAGAACCCGGCGCCAAGGCACCTGCGGACGCCGCCGCCGAACGGAATCCACGTGTTGGCCGCGGGTTGCGTGCCGATGAAGCGTTCCGGCCGGAACTCGTCCGGTTCGGGATAGTTGGCCGGATCGGTCTGGACCAATCCGATCGCGGGCGCGACAACGGAGCCGGCCGGGATCCGGTAGCCCGCGATGTCGACCGGCCGGGTGAGCCTGCGGGCGACCTCGTAGATCACCGGCCGCTTCCGCAGCGCCTCCTTGGCGACCGCGGACAGGTACTCGTCGTCGTGCTCGTCCGCGGCCCGTTGCGCGGCAGCCAGTTGTGCCGGCCGGCGGGCCAGTTCGTGCAGGCACCAGGCCAGCGTGGTTGCCGTGGTCTCGTGGCCGGCCAGCAGCAGGGTGATCAGCTGGTCGCGCAGTTCCGCGTCGGTGAGGCCGGCGTCGTGCTCGTTCGGGGCATCCTCGTCCGGCGTGGCGGCCCCGTCGGTTCTGAGCAGGCGGGACAGGACGTCGTCGCGGTCGGCGAGGTCGTCGGCCCTGCGGCGCTCCGCGATCTCCGCGTACAGCACGCGGTCCAGCTCCCGCTGGAAGGTCATGTAGCGCTTCCACGGCCCGATCCCCTGCAGCCGTGGGTAGAACCAGCCGAGCATGATCATCGGTCCGATCGCGACGATGCCGCGCACCAGCGGCCGCAGCGTGGCCAGCCGGGCACGGTCGGTCACCCCGAACACGACCTGCAGGATGATCTCCAGCGTGAGCGCGTTCATCCGTTCGTGCGCGCGGAACGTCCGGCCGGTTGGCCACCGGTCCACTTCGGCCACGGCCAGCCTGCTGACCAGGTCCTGGTAGCCGCGCAGTGCCGTGCCGTGGAAGGCCGGCATCAGCAGCCGCCGCACCCGACGGTGCTTGTCCTCGTCCACCAGCAGCACCGAGTGCTCGCCCATCACCGGCCCGAGGATCGCGTTGCCCTCGCCCGCGTGGAACACCGTGGCAGGCCCGGTGAACACGGTCCGGATGTCCGCGGGCCGCGCCAGCAACACGACCAGCCGGCCGGTCGGCGCGATCCGCATGGTGAACACGTCGCCATAGCGGCGGCGCAGCACCGGCAGCAGCCACGATCGGACCTGGCCGAACAGCAGGGTCTGCAGCAGCACCGGCAGTCGCAGGCCAGGTGGCAGGGCGGACTCGGCGGTGGTCGGCCCGTCGCTGGCAATGGCCACGGTGTCTCCCCTGTCCGTTGATCTACTCGGTAGGGCGGTCTACGGCTGTTTTATACGCCCGTATATGACGCTCGTCCAGCTCACGGCGCTACGCTGACCCGGTGGGCCATCGGGAACAACTGCTCGCGGCGGCTCGGCGGCTGCTGGAGGAGCAGGGCTACGCCCACATCACGGCGCGGGACCTGGTCGCCGCCTCCGGCACGAACCTGGCCTCGATCGGCTACCACTTCGGTTCGAAGGCCGAACTGCTCAGCGCCGCCATCGGCGAGGTGCTCGAGGAGTGGACCACGAAGCTGGCCACGATCGCGATGGCCGACCCGACCGCGTCGCCGGTCGAGCGCGCGACCACGGCGTGGGCCGCGATGCTCGCCCAACTGCCCACTCAGCGCCCCCTGCTGCTGTCGTTCATGGAAGCCCTGGCACAGGCCGAACGCGATCCGAAGCTGCGCGACCAGTTCGCCGGCCACTACCGCCGCTGCCGCGCCAAGGTGGCCCTGCTGGTCGCCGAATCCCTTGGCAGCGCGGCAGATCCGGCCGACCCGCGATGCGCCGCCATCGCGAGCTTCGTCATCGCGGTGTGCGACGGCCTTGCCGTGCAGACCCTGCTCGACCCGGCACACGCACCGGACGAACAGACCTTCCGAGCCGGCCTGGCCATCCTCTTCGCCACCGGGAAGGCCGACTGAGCGCGGCGCATGGCAGGCTGGCCACCGTGTTGGGGTTGGAGCCGGTCGGCTCGGTCGCGGTGCGCGGCAGCGACATCCGGTACTGGCGCCTGGACCGTGGCAGCGCGACCACCGTGCTGTGCCTGCACGGTCTCGGCGGCGACCACCGGGGGCTGGCCGAGCTGGCCGACGCGCTGCCCGAGGTGAACATCGTGCTGCCCGACCTGCCCGGCTACGGCCGGTCCGGCCCGATGACCGACGTGCACAGCCTGGTCAACTACGCGGACGCGGTGGCCGACCTGCGCCAAGCCCTCGGCCTGGACACCTGCCACCTGCTCGGGCACTCGCTCGGCGCGTCCATCGCGCTCGTGCACGCGGCCCGCCACCCCGGGCTGCGCAGCCTCTGTCTGCTCAACCCGGTGTCCACCGCCAGCAACGTGACAGCGGCACTCGGCAGGCTGTACTACCGGATCGCGGCCGCGCTGCCCGCCCCGATCGCCCGGTTCTGGCTGGCCAGTCGGCTCGCGGTGTACGTGTCCGACGCCTTCGTGATCAAGACGAGGGACCGGGCCCGACGGCGCCGGATACTGCGGGAGGACTACGAGAACTACCGCAGGGCCAGCGTTCCGGCGATGGTGCAGAGCTTCCTGAGCTACTACGACACGCCGTTCGACGACCTCGCCACCCGCATCACCGCGCCCACGTTGGTGGTCACCGGTGGCCGCGACAGCATCGCGCCCGCCGGCTCGGTGACGGCGCTCGCGGCACGGATGCCGTCCGCGACCTGCACCGTCGTGCCCGGCGTCGGGCACCTCGTCCCCTTGGAACAGCCGGCCGACATCGCCGCGCTGGTAAGGGATTTCCTGATGTCACAAGTGGACTAACTAGCCGGCCGAATCGTCCCGCACGCCGAGCCGCAGGTGCTCGATGTGGTAGACCGCTTCGTCCAGCAGCATCGCGACGTGGTTGTCGTACAGCCGGTAGACGATGCTTCGGCCGTGTCGGGTGCCGCTGACCAGGCCGAGCGCGCGCAACAGGCGCAACTGGTGGGACACGGCGGACTGCTCCATGCCGACGGCGTCGGCCAGTTCGCCGACCGCGCACGCACCGTGCCGCAGCCGCGTCAGGATGAGCAGCCGACTCGGTGTGGCCAGCGCCTGCAGGGTCGCCGCGACACTGGCCGCGTCCTCGGCCTGCAACCGGGCAGGCGGAGTGTCCCGGCCACCCACCCCGTGTCCCATGCCGGCATCGTAGCTGGTCAGAGCATGTATGCCTGAACAGCTGTTCATGCAATGGCGGACCGTCCACCGGCCCGACCCGAATGGACGAACCGGATGCCGTACGCTCGATACCAGTTGAAGGGGAGTAGCCCCAGCCGGTTGGTCGACATGCTGGCGTCCCAGGACGCCCGGTCGCCGGGCTCGAACCATGGTTCGGGTGGGCGAGACCTTCCGCGACCGGTTGTTCATGGGATGACCGGCGTGGGAGTTTCCCCAGGCAGCTCCCGCGCCGGTCGGAAGCGGAGCATTGTGAATCCAGTCGTCCTCGCCACCGTCTTCGGCGTTGTGTTCATCGGCGAACTTCCGGACAAGACCATGTTCGCCTCCCTGCTGCTCGCCGCGCGCAACCGGGTCGGGCCGGTCTGGCTGGGCGTTGCCGCCGCGTTCGCCGTGCACGTCGCCATCGCGGTCACGATCGGCGGCGTCCTGTTCACCCTGTTGCCGCACCGCCTTGTGCAGGGTGTGGTGGCCCTGATGTTCCTGTTCGGCGCACTCATCGCGTTCCGCGACACCGAATCGGACGATGCGGACGAGCCGAGCGACACCGGCTACCGGTTCGAGGGGCTGCGCACCGTGAGCACCGCGTTCGTGGTGATCTTCATCGCGGAGTGGGGCGACCTGACCCAGATCCTCACCGCGAACCTGGCCGCCCGCTACGACAACGCGATCGAGGTCGGCATCGCCGCGACGGCGGCGCTGTGGGCGGTCGCCGCGATCGCCATGCTCGCCGGCAAGCTGATGCGCAGGCTGCCGGTGGCGCTGGTCCGCAGGGTGACCGCCATCGTGCTGTTGATCCTGGCCTGCGTCGCCGGATTCGACGCGATCACCGGCGGCAACACGCTCATCTGAACGGGTGTATTTTCTGCCACAGCCAGCTCA
>DASXXM010000710.1:0-7778 GCA_036503065.1 Pseudonocardiaceae bacterium
CTGGGCATCGCGGACACCGGCATTGTCCACCCTGCGCACGTCGATCCGCTCGTCCTCGGCCACCCGGTACCTGTTCACGCCGATCACCGGCTGCCGGCCGGAGTCGATCCGCGCCTGGGTGCGGGCGGCGGCCTCCTCGATCCGCAGCTTGGGAATGCCGGCGTCGATCGCCCTGGCCATCCCGCCCGCCGCCTCGACCTCCGCGATGTGGCCCCATGCCCGCCGGGCCAGGTCATAGGTGAGCCGTTCGACGAAACTGCTGCCGCCCCACGGATCGATCACCCGGGTGGTGCCGGATTCCAGCTGTAGCAACAACTGCGTGTTACGCGCGATCCGCGCGGAGAAGTCGGTCGGCAGCGCGAGTGCCTCGTCCAAGGCGTTGGTGTGCAGGGACTGGGTGTGGCCCTGGGTGGCCGCCATCGCCTCGACGCAGGTGCGGATCACGTTGTTGTAGACGTCCTGCGCGGTCAACGACCAACCGGAGGTCTGGCAATGCGTGCGCAACGAGAGCGACCTGTCGTCGGCCGGCTCGAACCGTCGGACCAGCTTGGCCCACAACAGCCGGGCCGCACGGAGTTTGGCCACCTCCATGAAGAAGTTCATGCCGATGGCCCAGAAGAACGAGAGTCGCGGCGCGAACGTGTCGACGGACAGTCCGGCGCCGATGCCGGCCCGCAGGTACTCCACGCCGTCGGCCAGCGTGTATGCCAGCTCCAGATCGGCGGTCGCGCCTGCTTCCTGCATGTGGTAACCGGAAATGGAGATCGAGTTGAACTTCGGCATCTGTGTCGACGCGTAGCCGAAGATGTCGGAGACGATGCGCATCGACGGCTGCGGCGGATAGATGTAGGTGTTGCGGACCATGAACTCCTTGAGGATGTCGTTCTGAATGGTCCCGGCCAGTTGTGCCGGCGCCACACCCTGTTCCTCGGCCGCCACCACGTACAGCGCCATGATCGGCAGCACCGCGCCGTTCATGGTCATGGAGACGCTCATCCGGTCCAGCGGAATGCCGTCGAACAACTGCCGCATGTCGTAGATCGAGTCGATCGCCACGCCCGCCATGCCGACGTCGCCTGCCACCCTGGGGTGGTCGGAGTCGTAGCCGCGGTGGGTGGCCAGGTCGAACGCGACCGAGAGGCCCTTCTGCCCGGCCGCCAGATTGCGCCGGTAGAAGGCGTTGGACTCCTCGGCGGTGGAGAAACCGGCGTACTGCCGGATGGTCCACGGCTGGTTGACGTACATCGTCGGGTACGGGCCGCGCAGGAACGGCGGCAGGCCGGGATAGGTGGCCAGGAAGTCCAGCTCGGCCGTGTCGGCCGCGGTGTAGAGCGGCTTGATGCCGATGGCTTCCGGGGTTTCCCAGGCCAGCGCGTCGACGCCCTTGCCGGTGTGCTCGTGCACCGCGTCCTGCCATGCGGCTTCGCCGGGTTCGGTCGGCGAGCCCAGTTCGATGTCGGCGAAGTTCGGGATCATCGTGCCTGCTCCAGGGTCGTGCGCAACACGGCCAGCGCGTCGCAGCCGCGGTACAGGAACGTGTCCACGTCGGCGTAGGCGTCGTTCGGCGGCCCGGCCAGCAGCACCGCCCGCGCGCCGGCCAGTTTGAGCCGGGTGGCCAGGTCGGCGGCCTGTTCGGCGTAGGCCCTGTCCGTGCCGCACAGGCAGGCCACGGTGGCGCCGCTGTCGGCGAACGCGCGCAGCACCGCGTCCGAACTGTCCGTGGCGCCGGCCGTCGGGGTGTCGATTCCGCCTGCCTGCAACAGGTTCGCGGCGAAGCCGGCCCGCCCGGTGGCCGCCGCGACCGGGCCGAGGGTGGCCAGGAAGACCACCGGACGCGGTCCGCTGTCGGACCGGTCGCGGAGGGCTTCGAACTCCTGCGCGTACCGCAGGCGCGGCAGGCCGCCGGTCGGTTCGTCGGGCAGCGGTGGTCGGGTGACGGGCGGTTCGGCCGGGTTCGGGTACTCGCTGACACCGGTGATCGCGTCGGTGCGGGTTGCCACGTTCGCGGCGCGACGGGCCCAGGTCCCGGCGAGTCGTCCCGCCAGTTCGCCGGTGGTCAGGGCCGCCGCGATGCCGCCGGACCGTTCCAGGTCGGTGAAGACCGTCCACGCCCGCTGGGCCAGCGCGTCGGTCAGCGACTCCACGTACCAGGACCCACCGGCCGGATCGATCACGCCGGCCAGCCGGGACTCCTCGAGCAGTATCGACTGGGTGTTGCGGGCGATCCGGCGGGCGAATGCGTTGGGCCGGCCGATGGCTGCGTCGAACGGCGCGACGGTCACCGCGTCCGCGCCGCCGATCCCGGCCGCGAAGCAGGCCACGGTGGTACGCAACAGGTTCACCCACGGATCGCGCCGGGTCATCATGGCGGGCGCGGTGACCGCGTGCTGCCGCTGCGCACGTGCGGCCGGCCGGACGCCGCTGACCTCGGTCACCCGCGCCCACAGCCGCCGCGCGGCCCGGAGTTTGGCGATGCCGAGAAACTGGTCGACGCCCACGGCGTAGCGGAACTCCAGCTGGGCGGCTGCGGTGTCCACGTCGAGCCCGGCGTCGGTGAGCGCACGCAGGTAGGCAACGCCGGTCGCGACAGCGCAGCCGAGTTCCTCCGCATCGGAACCGCCTGCCTGGTGGTAGGGCACCGCGTCGACCACCAGCCCGCGCAGCGCCGGATACCGGCCGGCATGCTCGGCGACCAGAGCCGCGGCCCCGGCAACGTCGGTTTCGTCACCCGTCCGGGCGGCGAGGCCGAGCGGATCGATGCCCAGATTGCCGCCGACCTCGACGTCCGGCACGCCGCGCTCGGCGTGCAGCGCCAACAAAGCAGCCGCGGCTTCCGCGTAGCCCGCACCCGCATCCAGCGTGACCGGCGCCAGGTCCAGCAGCACCCCCGCCAACGCGGTGGCCAGGCCGTCGACCGGCAGACCGGCCGGGCCGACCGCCAGCCACAGCGAGCCGACGCCGTTCTCCAGGTCGGCGAGGACCTGCTCGTTGACCGACGACGGATCGGGATCGGCATACCGGGCCCGGACGTCCCAGCCGCCTGCCGTGCCGGTGGGCCGGCCGCCGCGGGTGAACGGCGGCAGGCCGGGCAGGCCGGCGGGTGGCGCCGGGTCGGCCGACGTGTAGAGCGGCGCGATGTCGATGCCGTCGTACGTGCTGGTGGCCAGCAGTTCCTCCGGCTCGTCGGTGTCCACGGACCGGCCGGATTTCACCAGGACCGCACGCACGAGTGCCCGCCATTCGTCTCGCGTGGGCGTGGCGAAATCGGCGGCGAGCGCCAACGACTCCGGCGGCGTGGTCATGCTCTGCGATGGTACTGATCGGTAGCCGGCAGGGCATGTGAGTGTGTCGCTCTACACCACGCAACAATGGTCTGGTGACCGGGCCCCCGCAGCAGCCGACGTTGGGTAGCCAACGGCTGATCGCCGATCGGTACCGGCTGGGCCGGGTGATCGGCCGAGGCTCGATGGGCGTGGTGTGGCTGGCCTACGACGAGGTGCTGCACCGGCCGGTCGCGGTCAAGGAGGTGCAGTTGCCGCCGGGCATGCCGGTCGGCGAGGCCGACGACGTCCGGGAGCGGACCCTGCGCGAGGCAAGGGCGATCGCCGCGTTGACTCACCCGAACGTGGTGGCCGTGCACGACGTGGCCAAGCAGGGCGCCGAACCGTTCGTGGTGATGGAGCTGGTGCCCGGGCGCAGCCTGGCCCGGCTGATCCTCAGGTCCGGCGCGCTGAACACCGAGCAGGCCGCGGCCGTGGCCGACGCGCTGGCGGCGGGGCTGGACGCGGCGCACCGCAGAGGGATCACGCACCGTGACGTCAAGCCGGGCAACGTCCTGATCGGCGCGGACGAGCAGGTCAAGCTGACCGACTTCGGCATCTCGCGGAACGTGTCCGAGGTCACCATGACGAACAGTGGCCTGGTGCTGGGCACCCCCGCCTACATCGCGCCCGAGGTGGCCGCGGGCGAGCCGGTGACCAACGCGGCCGACCTGTGGAGCCTTGGCGCGACGCTGTTCGCCGCCGTCACCGGCCACCCGCCCTACGACGCGGGCGACAACGTGCTGGACACTGTCAACGAGGTGGTGCACGGCGACATCCCAGAGCCACCCGCCGACTCACCCATGGCGGGCGTGATCAGCGGCCTGATGGTCAAGGACCCGGCGGCGCGGATCAGCCTGGTCGAGGTGCGCAGGCGCATCCGGCCGCTGCTGCCGGAGCCGGGCAGCCCGGTGTTCCCGCCGGACGACGCCGAACCGGACGCCGGTCCGGCGGACAACAAGCCGACCACCAATCTGAGCGCAGAGCCGGCGCCGCAGAAAACCGCGGCTCCCGGGCAGCTCGCACCGGCTCCCGGGCCGTTGCCGTTCGCCCTGCCCGCTCCGGTGTCCGCGCCGCTCGCGCCGGTGCCCGGCCCGCTGCCGTTCGCCCGGCGGCCGGTACGGCGGCGGCGTGGTCGAGTGGCCGGCAGCCTGCTGCTGATGCTGGCCGTGGTGCTGTTCGCGGCCGCGGCGGGCGGTGGGTTCGTGGCCGCGCGGGTGCTCGCCGGCCGGCCGCTGCTCCCGCCGTCGCACGCCGGTTCCGCCCCCCCGAGCAGCCTGCCGCAGGCGCCGCCGGTGAAGTCCTTCACCCCGGTGACCACGCAGGCCGCGGTCACGCCTGGTACGCCGGGCGGCAACTTCAGCGTGTCGGTGCCGGTGGGCTGGACCAAGTTCGTCGAGCAGCGCGGCAAGCAGACGCTGTTGCCGGACAGCACGGTGGTGCGTTGGGTGAAGAGCGACGGCATGGCCGAACTGACCGTGGAACGGTTTCCCGACTACAACGCGTCGAGCGCCAAGGAGAACTACCTCACCGCGCTGACCAGGGCGGAACCGGGGAACCTGCAGATCTCGAACACCGTGACGGACGAGTACCAGTTCCGCACCGCCGACACCGCCCGCACCATGTACTTCGACCTCAAACAGGTCGGCGTCGACCTGTGGGTACTGTCCGTCACGGTGCCGACGGTCCAGGAAGCCAGCGGTCAGACCCAGTTGTTCGACAAGATCAGAACGACGTTCACGGTGACCAGCTGAAGTACGTAGGCTCTCCCCGTGACGAGCCCCATCGCGGCCGAAGCGGCCGAAGCCATCGCCAGGCGCACCGGGTCGGCCGGGCATGACGTGGCCGTCGTGCTCGGTTCCGGCTGGCGGCCCGCGGCCGACGTGATCGGCGCCGCGACGCACGAGATCCCGATGCGCGAACTGCCCGGCTTCCTGGCGCCGGCCGCGGCCGGGCACGGCGGCACCGTGCGGTCGGTCCAGGTCGGCGGCCGGCGCGCGCTGATCCTGCTCGGCCGCACCCACGGCTACGAGGGCCACGGCGTCACGCAGGTGGTGCACGGCGTGCGCACCGCGGTCGCGGCTGGTTGCCGGGCCGTCCTGCTGACCAACGCGGCCGGTGGCCTGCGCGAGGGGATGTCGGTCGGGCAGCCCGTGCTGATCAGTGACCACCTGAACCTGACCGCGACATCGCCGCTGGTCGGGGCCAACTTCGTGGACCTCACGGACCTGTACTCGCCCCGGCTGCGCGGCATCGCGCGGGACATCGACCCGTCGCTCGCGGAAGGTGTCTACGCAGGCCTGCCAGGGCCGCACTTCGAGACGCCGGCCGAGATCCGGATGCTGCGCACCATGGGCGCGGACCTGGTCGGCATGTCCACCGTGCTGGAGGCGATCGCGATCAGGGCGGCCGGGGTGGAGGTGTTCGGGCTGTCGCTGGTGACCAACCTGGCGGCCGGGATGACCGGGGAACCGCTGAACCACCTCGAGGTCATCGAGGCCGGCAACGCGGCCGCGCAGCGGATGGGCGGCCTGCTGGGCGAACTGGTGGCCAGGGCATGACCGCGCTGCCGACGCGGCTGCGGGACGACACGTTCCGCTGGCTGGCCGACGACATCGACCCGACCGCCCAGGCCGAACTGCAGGGCGTACTGGCCAGGGCGATGACCGGCGACCAGGCCGCGAGCGCGGACCTGGCCGACCGGATGTCGGGCTCGCTGACGTTCGGCACGGCCGGGCTGCGCGGCCCGGTGCGGGCCGGGCGCAACGGCATGAACCGGGCCGTGGTCACCAGGACCACGGCGGGCGTGGCGGCGTGGCTGTCGGCGCACGGCCACGACGGCGGCACGGTGGTGATCGGCCGGGACGGCCGGCACGGTTCGGCGGAGTTCCACGCGGACGCCGCGGATGTGTTGGCGGCGGCCGGTTTCGACGTGCGCGTGCTGCCGGAACCGCTGCCGACGCCGATTCTCGCGTTCGCCGTCGGGCACCTGCGCGCGGTGGCCGGCATCCAGATCACCGCGTCGCACAATCCGCCCGCGGACAACGGGTACAAGCTCTACGACGGCACCGGCGGCCAGATCGTGCCGCCCACCGACCAGGAGGTCGAGGCGGCCATCGCGGGCGCACCACCGGCCGTGTCTGTGGCCAGGACCCGCACGTGGACCACGATCGGCCCGGAACTGGTCGAGGCCTACCTGGACCGGATGGCGGCGCTCCCGCGCGGCACCGTCAGGACCCTGCGGATCGCGCTCACGCCGATGCACGGTGTCGGCGGCGCCCCGGCGGTGGAAGCGTTGCGGCGGGCCGGTTTCACGGATGTCCGGGTGGTCAGGTCGCAGGCCGTCCCGGACGCCGACTTCCCGACCGTGGCGTTCCCGAACCCGGAGGAGCCGGGCGCCACGGACGAACTCCTGGCCCTGGCCAAGGAAACCGACGCCGACCTGGCGATCGCACTCGACCCGGACGCGGACCGGTGCGCGATCGGCATCCCGGACCGCGACGGCTGGCACATGCTGCGCGGCGACCAGACCGGCGCCCTGCTCGGCGCCTACGTATTGTCCACACTGGACCGTACGGTCACCCCGGATCCTTTGGTGGCAACGACGATCGTGTCCTCGGAGCTGCTGCGCTCGATCGCGAACGAACACGGTGCCCGCTACGCCGAGACGCTGACCGGATTCAAATGGCTGGTGCGCGCGGGCGACGGCCTGGTCTTCGCCTACGAGGAGGCGCTCGGCCTGAGCGTCGACCCGGTCGCCGTGCGGGACAAGGACGGCATCTCGGCCGCGATCGCCGCGGCAGACCTGGTGGCCACCGCCAAGGCGGCGGGCCGGACCGTGCCGGACCTGCTGGACGCGATGGCGGTGGCGCACGGCGTGTACCTGACCGAGCAGCTCGCACCCCGGTTCGACGACCTGCGCGAGATCGCCGCACTGATGGCCCGGCTGCGCCGGTCCCCGCCGACCGAACTGGCAGGCGCCCCGGTCACGTCGGAGGACCTGCTACCGGCCGCGGACGTCTTCCGGTTGCGCGGCGACGGCCTGCGGGTGGTGGTCCGACCGTCGGGCACCGAGCCGAAACTCAAGGCGTACCTGGAGATCGTGGTCCCGGTCCCGCAGCCCGACCAACTCGCCGACGCCACCGCCCGCGCCAACGAACGCCTGACCGAACTGCGCACCGAAGTGACCACGTTGCTGACGACCTAATCAATCAGCGCAGAACCAAGAGGTCGAGCCAATTGCTTCTGGTTTCCGTGTTGTCGGCGTGTACGGCACTGCGGAGACGTTCTTTGCCGCGGCGGAACTCGTCCTCGGTGAGGCCGCGCATCGTGGTGTCGGCGTGGCGGAAGGTGTCCACCTGGCCAAGGAAGTCCGCGAGGCTGGCCGAATACGTCTCACGTACCTGCTCAAGAGCGTCCTGGTGGAATCCCGCGGCCGCGAACGCCGTGCACACATCG